>NZ_JAEKJV010000012.1:0-154495 GCF_017309175.1 Salipiger bermudensis
TTGAAACCTTGGCCCGCGTCACCGACAATCCAACCGTCAGGCTGCCCGCAGTGGCATCCTGATCAGGCCCGGACCTCTCCGAAGGTCGACGCTCCTACACCATGCCGTGGGGCACTATCCCTCGTCGCCGACCTCGGCCGTGCGGTGGGCGGTCGGCCAGCCCAGGCACTGGGGCGGCGACTGCGGTTCGGCCTGAGCAAGGATACCTTTCTCCGCTGGGTTGCGACAAAGCAGCCTTACTCCCTGGTGCCCGCTGTTGGAGAAGCATTGGCTGGACGGTTGTCGCAATGGCGCTGAACTCTGGCGCCGACTGCGGTCGAACGGTTTCCAAGGAAGTCTCCGCGTCGTCGGTGAATGGGCCACGCGTCAACGCCGCGCCGAGGCCGCCATCCCCCATGGCTCAGGCAAGTGTCCTCCGAGTCGCAAGATTGCCCGCATGATGGCCTCTGGTCTGCAGCATCTCTCGAAGGCCGACAGCATATTCGTCACGCAGGTCGAGCACGCTCTGCCGCAACTGGCGCAACTGGCGCAGAACCGTCGGCTCCTTGATGCCTTCACCTCCATGGTCCGCAACGGCGAGGAGGACGGCCAGACTGAAGGCCAGATCAACAGGCTGAAGATGCTGAAACGCCAGATGTATGGTGCAGCTGGTTATCGACCTCCTTCTTGCACGTCTTCAGAATTCGGCATGAAGGCGTCACAGAAATTGGGTCGGACCCAAGATTGCCTGCCGATTCACACCCTCCGGCCTCGGATCGTCTCTTCACGTCATGACGGAGGCAGGATCATATTGAATGTATATATAAAATAAGTACTTACCGAAGAACCGGAGCGTCCGAAAGAGGCGCAGCACCAAGGGTTGCCCTTGGCGCGCTGAACGTCCGCGTTCCCGAGAGCGTCAGGGCGACGCTGGACGTGCAGCGGAATGTCGTCTGTTTGGCCACGCGATCCGGCGGATACGACGGCGGGCCAAGTCCGAAACCCGGCCGGGGGGCGACGCGGCATGGCCTTTCTGACCCCAAACCCGGCAGCGCACCAATGGCCGCTGCAACGTGCCGCGGCGCGACAGGCAAGGCGCAGGCCGATGCTCGGGCCGGGCGGAGATCGGTCAGCGGCTCCAGGCAAGCAAATTTTGGTCGCTCTGCGACAGCTCGGGGAAGGGGGCCGAGCGGCCTGCCTCCAGCGGCGTCCTGTCGGCCCATCTGCCAGTCAAGCCGACCGGCAAATGAACGCGGGCCCTTCCTGCCTCCGCTCATGAGAGGCCGGGACCGAAAGACCGGCGCTGTGAACAAAGGCGCAGTGTCCTTCTACGCCCATCATGCCGGCGCAGGGCCGGGCCGGCGGATGTCGCAGGACCCGAGGAAGGGGGCTTTCGCCTCCCGCGCATCCGTGCAATAGGGACGTGCCAACCGATCCCCTCCCAAGGAGCCACCCCATGGAGATTCGCGAGGCGCTCACCTTCGACGACGTTCTTCTCGTTCCCGCGGCGTCCAGCGTGCTGCCCAGCACCGCTGACACCCGCACCCGCGTGACCAAATCCATCGCCCTCAACATCCCGCTCTTGAGCTCGGCGATGGACACCGTGACCGAGGCCCGCATGGCCATTACCATGGCGCAGGCCGGCGGCATCGGGGTGATCCACAAGAACCTCACCGTCGAGGAGCAGGCCCAGCAGGTGCGCCGCGTCAAGCGCTTCGAGAGCGGCATCGTCTACAACCCGGTGACCCTGACGCCGGACCAGACGCTGGCGGACGCCAAGGCGCTCACCGAGCGCTACGGCTTTACCGGCTTCCCGGTGGTCGACGAGAAGAAGCACGTGGTCGGCATCGTGACCAACCGCGACATGCGCTTCGCCCAGAAGGACGACACGCCCGTTCGGGTCATGATGACCTCCGAGAACCTCGCCATCCTGCAGGAACCGGCCGACCGCGACGAGGCGATCAGCCTGATGCGCGCGCGCCGCATCGAGAAGCTTCTGGTCACCGACGCTGCCGGAAAGCTCACCGGCCTCCTGACGCTGAAGGACACCGAGAAGGCCGTGGTCAACCCCTCGGCCAGCAAGGACCGGCTCGGCCGTCTGCTCTGCGCCGCGGCCAGCGGTGTCGGCGAGTCCGGGTTCGAGCGCACCGAGGCGCTGGTCGATGCCGGCGTCGACATCGTGGTGATCGACACGGCCCACGGCCATTCGCAGGGCGTGCTCGAGGCCGTGTCCCGCGCCAAGCAACTCTCGAACGAGCTGCAGGTGATTGCCGGCAACGTGGCCACCGCCGATGCCACCCGCGCACTGATCGAGGCCGGGGCCGATGCGGTCAAGGTCGGCATCGGGCCGGGCTCGATCTGCACCACCCGCATGGTCGCGGGCGTCGGCGTGCCGCAGCTTACCGCGGTGATGGATTGCGCCAAGGCCGCAGGCGACGTCCCGGTGATCGCCGATGGCGGCATCAAGTTCTCGGGCGATTTCGCCAAGGCGATCGCAGCGGGGGCCTCCTGCGCCATGGTGGGCAGCATGATCGCCGGCACCGACGAAAGCCCGGGCGAGGTGATCCTCTACCAGGGCCGCTCGTTCAAGGCCTATCGCGGCATGGGCTCGCTCGGCGCCATGGCGCGCGGCTCCGCTGACCGCTACTTCCAGAAGGACGCGGCCTCGGACAAGCTGGTGCCCGAGGGCATCGAGGGTCAGGTGCCCTACAAGGGCTCGGCCGGCGCAGTGATCCACCAGCTGGTGGGCGGCCTGCGCGCGGCGATGGGCTATACCGGCAACGGCACCGTCGACGAGATGCGCAAGAACTGCAATTTCGTGAAGATCACCAATGCGGGCCTCAGCGAGAGCCACGTGCACGACGTGCAGATCACCCGCGAAAGCCCGAACTACCGCATCGGATGACGCCGGCGGCACGGGTACAGGCCGCGGCGGAGGTCCTCGACCGCATCGCCGCGGGCACACCGGCCGAGCAGGCTCTGCTCGGCTGGTCACGGGCCTCGCGCTTCGCGGGCTCCAAGGATCGTGCCGCGGTGCGCGACCATGTCTTCGACGTGATGCGCCGCTGGCGCTCGACCGCGGCCTCGGGCGGCGGCGAGAGCGGGCGCGCGCGGATGCTTGGCCTGCTGCGCCAGCAAGACACCGATCCCGACACGCTGTTCACCGGACAGGGCCATGCGCCCAAGCCGCTCGGCGACGCCGAGCGCGCCGCGGGCCGGGTGCCGGAGGGGGCCGAGGCGCTGGATCTGCCCGACTGGCTCTGGTCCGACTGGCAGGCGAGCCTCGGCGCGGAGGCGGCGCCGACAGCCGAGCAATTGCGCCATCGGGCGCCGGTCTTCCTGCGCATCAACACCCTGCGCGCAACCCCGGCCGCGGCCATCGCGGCGCTCTCCGCAGACGGGATCGCCACGCGGCCCGCGCCTCTGGCCGACACCGCGCTGGAGGTCATCGAGGGCGCCCGGAAGGTGGCGCGCTCGAAGGCCTTCACGGATGGCCTCGTCGAGTTGCAGGATGCTGCCAGCCAGGCCGTGGTCGCGGCGCTGCCGTTGGCCCCGGGGCAGCGCGTGCTCGATTATTGCGCTGGCGGCGGCGGCAAGGCGCTGGCCATGGCGTCCCGGCTCTCGGGGCCGGTCGAGGCGCATGACGCCAACCCCGCCCGCATGTCCGATCTGCCTGCGCGCGCGATCCGTGCCGGAGCCGAGATCGCGATCACGCAAGAGCCACGCGGCCCGTATGATCTTGTCCTCTGCGACGTGCCCTGTTCCGGCAGCGGCTCATGGCGACGCGCGCCGGAGGGGAAGTGGCGCCTGACCGCAGACGGTCTGGCCGAGCTCACCGCCATCCAGGGCCGGATCCTCGACACCGTGGCCCCGCTTGTCGCCCGCGGCGGCACGCTGGCCTATGCCACCTGTTCGATGCTTGCGACCGAGAACGGCGCTCGGGTGGCGGCATTCCTCGCCGGTCATCCCGGCTGGAGCCTGGCCCGGGAGCGACAGTTCCTGCCCTCCGACGGCGGGGACGGGTTCTACGTCGCCTGCCTCACCGCGCCGGACTGACCTGGCCCGCTTGACGCGGGAGCGTGTTCCCCGGCAAGCTGTGCAACCGGGGGGTGTCTCCGGGGCGTGGTTTACCTTTGGTTAATGCCCGGTGACTAAGACCGGTTCCGAGGCATCCCGCACGGGGTGCCGCGACCGGCGAAAGGGGGCCAGGTGACCGAGGGCACGGCGGCAGAGCGGCTGAAGGCGCGCGGGGCACGCAGTATCTTGCGCAGCACCGGGGTTCTGGTCGCGCTGGCATTGGCCAGCGGGCTTGCGGCGCTTCTGAGCGCGCAGCCGGTGCTGCGGACCGGCATGCTCGCCGCCGCCGCCGCCTTTGCCACCACCGCCGGGCTGGCGCTGGTGAGCTATGCGCTCGGGCGGCGCCGCGACGCGCGCAGCTTTGCCGCGGTCTGCGCCTTTGCCGAAGGCGACCCGGCTCCCATTCTCGTCACCGATCCCGCGCTGCGCCTGATCTATGCCAACCCCACCGCCCGGCGTGACTTCGAGGCCGCCCCCGGCGATGACCTGCCCGAGATCCTGGCGTCGCAGGTCGCCGGGGCCGAGGGTGTGAGCCGCCGGCTCTGGCTTCAGGCCCATGATCGCGGTCATGCGAGGGAGGAGGTTGCGGCGCGCGGCGGGCGGCGTGTGCTGGCGTTGCGGGTGCTTGACAGTGCGCGCTGGGTCTGGCGGCTCGATCGCCTTCCGGACCGCGCCGAGTCCGAGGCGAGTGCCCATGCCGGGGCCGGGTCCGAGGACCCGCCGGTGCTGACGCTGGGGCGCAGCGGCGCTGTCCTCTACATGAACACCCGTGCGCGGGCCGTGCTTGGGCGGCGCGTCAAGCGCATCGACGACGCGCTCGAGGATCCGCCGCTCAGGCCCGGCGCGATCCAGCGGGTGCTCACGCCCGAGGGGCCTGAAAGTTTCGAGGTGCGCTGCGTCGATGCCGGCATCGGCCGGCGCGAGGTGGTGCTGCACACGATCGAAGACTCCGCCCTGTCCGAGGGGGCCGCACCGGACGGTGTCGACGACCTGCCGGTTCCCCTGCTGCGCCTCGCGCCGGACGGGCGAATTCTGCGCGCCAACGCCTCGGCCTGCAAGCTGCTCGACACCGAGCGTGCGGATGGGCGGAACCTCGCGGAATTCATGGAGGGGCTCGGGCGATCGATCCGGCTCTGGATCAGCGAGGCGGCGGCCGGCCGCGGGCTGCACCGATCCGAATTCCTGCGCCTGATCCGCCCGGACCGGGAGATCTTCGTGCAGGTCACGCTCAACCGGGTGCGGGTCTCGGGTGCGACCGAACTGGTGGCGGTGCTGAACGACGCGACCGAACTCAAGACGCTCGAGGCACAGTTCGTGCAGAGCCAGAAGATGCAGGCCATCGGCCAGCTCGCCGGCGGCGTCGCGCATGATTTCAACAACTTGCTGACCGCGATCTCGGGTCATTGCGACTTGCTGATGCTGCGCCACGATCAGGGTGATCCCGATTACAGCGATCTTGTGCAGATCAGCCAGAACGCCAACCGGGCGGCCGCGCTGGTCAGTCAGCTGCTGGCGTTCTCGCGCAAGCAGACCCTGCGGCCCGAGCTGCTCGACCTGCGCGAGACGCTGTCGGATCTGACCCACCTGCTGAACCGGCTGGTGGGCGAGCGGGTCGAGCTTGTGCTGCAGCATGATCCGGTTCTGCCGAAGATCCGGGGCGACCGGCGGCAGCTCGAACATGTGATGATGAATCTTGTGGTCAATGCCCGCGACGCCATGCCCGACGGCGGAGAGATCCGCATCGAGACCGAACGCATCGCCCTGATGGAGCCGCTTCAGCGCGAACGGGCGCTGGTCGAGCCTGGGGAATACGCCGCGGTCCGGGTCAGGGACCGCGGTCGGGGCATTCCGACGGACAAGCTGCAAAAGGTGTTCGAGCCGTTCTTCACCACCAAGCGCACCGGCGAGGGCACCGGGCTTGGCCTGTCCACTGTCTATGGCATCGTCAAGCAGACCGGAGGCTTCATCTTTGTCGACAGCGTGCAGGGCGAGGGCAGCTGCTTTACGCTGATGTTCCCGGCCTACGAGGCCCCCGAACCGGTGGTGGAGGGGCCGCGCGAGCCGCCGGCGCGGGCGCTGCCGGATGGCGGCTCGGGCGTTGTGCTGTTGGTCGAGGACGAGGCGCCGGTACGGGCCTTCGCGGCGCGCGCGCTCGAGATGCGCGGCTACAGCGTCACCGAGGCGGGCAACGGGGAAGAGGCGCTGACCCTGCTGGCGGATGATAAGATGGCGGTCGACATCATCGTCACCGACGTGGTGATGCCCGGACTGGACGGTCCGAGCTGGGTCCGCGAGGCGCGCCGCACACGGCCCGACACCCCGGTGATCTTCGTTTCGGGCTATGCCGAGGACGTTTTTGCCGAAGGCGGGGAGGTGGTGCCGAACTCAGTGTTCCTGCCCAAGCCGTTCTCGCTGACCGAACTCACCGAGACGGTGAATCGCCAGTTGGCCTAGTTGGCCGGCTCAACCCTGGCCGGCTCAACCCTGGCCGGCTCAGCCCTGGGCGCGCTCCCAGACCTCGAAGTCGGCGGCACATTTGCGGCGCAGCTTGGTCTCGAGTTCGGGCGACAGCGCGAGATCGCCGCGGGGCGAGACATTCTCGCGCGGCAGGTCGAGCGCGACGCCGAGCCGATCCTCGAGGAAGGCGATGATACCGGACTGGTTCTCGTAGCGGAAGAGCTGGCTCACGTCGGTGCCGTTGGGCCGCGGCTCCACGAACTTGGCCTGGCTGCCGACATTGGCGAAGGGTGGACGCTCGCCGCGCGTGTAGGCGTCCACGAAGTCGTCGAAACTGATCCCGCGGGTCGAGGTCGGCTTGCCGTCGAGAAAGCCGCGCTGGCGGTAGCGATACCACGAGCCAAGCCAAGAGACCGGCTCGCGGATCACCGCCATCAGCTCCATGTGCGGGGTGCCCATCTTCTCGAACATCGGTCGGAAGAAGCGGTTGTAGCGATAGACCGGCGCATGCTTGAGCTCGGGCGGGTCGAGCACCGTCATAGAGGCATGCGGCGCCAGCGCGGATTCGTAGGCCGAGCTGCCCGTCTTGGGCACCGCCAGCAGCACCAGCCGCGCCTTCCAGAATACCAGCATCGATGAAATCTCCCCGGATCTTCTGCCTGTAAACCACTCTTTAACCTTGAGAGAGAAGAGTGGTCCACGGAAAAGATCTTGAAATGTTCTACTTTTGGTCTCATAACGGCATGAGAACAAGAGGCGAACAAAGCAGCGATTGCCGCCCTCGCACGGGTGTGGAATAAGGACCGAAACGCATGGCAACGGCAGATCTTCTGACAATGGACAGCAAGAAAGACGCAAACCGGCAGAAAGCCCTCGATTCCGCCCTGGCGCAGATCGAACGGCAGTTCGGCAAGGGCTCTATCATGAAGCTCGGTGGCGACAACGCCATGAAGGACATCGAGGCGACCTCGACCGGCTCGCTCGGTCTGGATATCGCGCTTGGCATCGGCGGCCTGCCCAAGGGCCGGATCATCGAGGTCTATGGCCCGGAAAGCTCGGGCAAGACCACGCTCACGCTGCACGTGGTGGCGGAAGAGCAGAAAAAAGGCGGCGTGTGTGCCTTTGTCGACGCCGAGCACGCGCTCGATCCGCAATACGCCAAGAAGCTTGGCGTCGATCTCGACGAGCTGCTGATCTCGCAGCCCGACACTGGCGAGCAGGCGCTCGAAATCACCGACACGCTGGTGCGCTCGGGCGCGGTCAGCCTGGTGGTGGTCGACTCGGTGGCGGCGCTGACGCCGAAATCCGAGCTCGAGGGCGACATGGGAGATTCGAATGTCGGCGTGCAGGCCCGCCTGATGAGTCAGGCGATGCGCAAGCTCACCGGCTCGATCAGCCGCTCGAATTGCATGGTGATCTTCATCAACCAGATCCGGATGAAGATCGGCGTGATGTTCGGCTCGCCGGAAACCACCACCGGCGGCAACGCGCTGAAGTTCTACAGCTCGGTGCGCCTCGACATCCGCCGCATCGGCGCCATCAAGGACCGCGACGAGGTGGTCGGCAACCAGACCCGCGTCAAGGTGGTGAAGAACAAGGTGGCGCCGCCGTTCAAGCAGGTCGAGTTCGACATCATGTATGGCGAGGGCATCTCGAAGATGGGCGAGCTGCTCGACCTCGGCGTCAAGGCCGGCGTGGTCGACAAGTCCGGCGCCTGGTACTCTTACGGCGACGAGCGCATCGGGCAGGGGCGCGAGAACGCAAAGACCTTCCTGCGCGAGAACAGCCGCGTTTCGCTCGAGATCGAGGACAAGATCCGCGCCGCCCACGGGCTCGATTTCCACATGTCCGAAGAGGACGGTGGCGACGACGTGATGGAAAGCTGAGGTCAGGCACATGCCCTCGGGCATGCGGTTTTCAAACGGGGGCGCTCCTGCGGGAGCGCCTCTTTTTTTGTTTGTGATGAGGGGCGCTGCCCCTCTGCCGCGCGGGGCGCGCGGCATTCACCCCGAGGTATTTTTCGAACCGGAGAAGATGGGGGCGCGGTGCGGGAGAGAGGGGCGGCGCGCCCGGGACGGGAGGCGGTGGCCGGCGCGGGGGGGGACGGAAGCCGATGGTCGGGGCGGGGTGGCGGCTTTTCTGTCGCGGCTTATGGACAGGGGGCGGGCGTGGCGATACACCTGCGCGAACCTCTGAGATGCCAGCCAGACAAGGACGACCATGCCGAGCCTGAACGATATCCGCTCAACCTTTCTGGGCTATTTCGAGAAGCAGGGCCACCAGGTGGTGCCCTCGAGCCCGCTCGTGCCGCGCAACGACCCTACGCTCATGTTTACCAACTCGGGCATGGTGCAGTTCAAGAACCTCTTCACCGGGGTCGAGACGCGCGATTACAAGCGCGCCACCACGGCGCAGAAATGCGTCCGTGCCGGCGGCAAGCACAACGATCTCGACAACGTGGGCTACACCGCCCGCCACCACACCTTCTTCGAGATGATGGGGAACTTCTCCTTCGGGGATTACTTCAAGAAGGAAGCCATCCCTTTCGCCTGGGAACTGGTGACGCGCGAGCTCGACATTCCCGCCGAGCGGCTCTTGGTGACGATCTACCACACCGACGACGAGGCGGCCGAGATCTGGAAGAAGACCGGTGTCCCGGACGACCGGATCATCCGCATCGACACCACCGACAACTTCTGGATGATGGGGCCGACCGGCCCCTGTGGCCCCTGCACCGAGATCTTCTTCGATCACGGCGACAAGTACTGGGGTGGCCCTCCGGGCTCGCCGGAAGAGGATGGCGACCGCTTCGTCGAGATCTGGAACCTCGTCTTCATGCAGAACGAGCAGTTCGAGGACGGCTCGATGCGGGCGCTCGACATGCAGTCGATCGACACCGGCATGGGCATCGAGCGGGTCGCGGCGTTGCTGCAGGGCACCAACGACAATTATTCCACCGACCTGATCCGGGCGTTGATCGAGGCCTCGGCAGACGCCACCTCGAGCGATCCCGACGGGCCGGGCAAGACCCATCACCGTGTCATCGCAGACCACCTGCGTTCGACCTCGTTCCTGATCGCCGACGGCGTGATGCCCTCGAACGATGGCCGCGGCTACGTGCTGCGCCGGATCATGCGCCGCGCCATGCGCCATGCCCACATGCTGGGTGCCAAGGACCCAGTCATGCACCGGCTGGTGCCGGCGCTGGTGCGCCAGATGGGGCAGGCCTACCCGGAGCTGGTGCGTGCCCAGCCGCTGATCGAGGAGACGCTGAAGCTCGAGGAGACGCGTTTCAAGCAGACCCTCGATCGCGGCCTCAAGCTGCTCGATGACGAGCTGGTGGGGCTGGGCGAGGGCGCCAAGCTGCCCGGTCAGGCGGCGTTCAAGCTCTACGACACCTATGGCTTCCCTCTCGACCTGACGCAGGATGCGCTGCGCGAGCGCGGTCGCGAGGTCGACACCGGCGGTTTCGACGAGGCCATGGCCGAGCAGAAGGCCAAGGCGCGCGCCGCGTGGTCGGGCTCGGGCGAGGCGGCGGACCTTGCGATCTGGTTCGAGATCGCCGACGCCAACGGCGCCACGGATTTCCTCGGCTACGACACCGAGACCGCCGAGGGCCAGATGCTGGCGCTGGTCAAGGATGGCGCCGAGGTCGAGGCGCTCGAGGCCGGTGAGAGCGGTTGGGTGGTGATGAACCAGACGCCGTTCTACGGTGAGAGCGGCGGCCAGGTCGGCGACAGTGGCTGGATGCGCCGGCTCGAGGACGAGCATGACCTCGCCGAGGTCACCGACACCCAGAAGATGGGCGGCGGCAAGGTTTTCGCCCACCAGGTGACCATCAAACAGGGCCGCTTTGCCAAGGGCGAGGCGGTGGCGCTCGAGGTCGATCATGCGCGCCGCGGCAAGATCCGCGCCAACCACTCGGCCACGCACCTGCTGCACGAGGCGCTGCGCCGGGCGCTTGGCGATCACGTCGCGCAGCGCGGCTCGCTGAACGCGCCGGAGCGGCTGCGCTTCGACTTCAGCCATGCCAAGGCGCTGACACCCGAGGAGATCTCGCGGGTCGAGCGCGAGGTGAACGCCTTCATCCGGCAGAACTCGGCGGTCAACACCCGCATCATGACGCCCGACGATGCCCGCGCTCTCGGCGCCCAGGCGCTCTTCGGCGAGAAGTATGGCGACGAGGTTCGGGTGGTGTCGATGGGCACCGAGGCAGGCTCCGGCAAGGGCGCCGATGGGCAGACCTACTCAATCGAGCTTTGCGGCGGAACCCACGTGGCGCAGACCGGCGATATCGGCACCTTCGCGCTGACCTCGGAAACCGCCTCGGCGGCCGGCGTGCGCAGGATCGAGGCGCTGACCGGCGAGGCCGCGATGGCCGAGCTGCGTGGCCGTGACAAGGCGCTTGGCGAGATCGAGGGCCTGCTCAAGGCGCATGGCGCCGAGGCTGTCTCGCGCGTTGGAGCGCTGCTCGACGAGCGCCGCAAGCTCGAGAACGAGGTGGCACAACTGCGGCGGGATCTCGCCATGGCCGGCGGCGCCGGGCAGGGCGGAGGGGCCGAGGCGCGCGAGGTGGGCGGTGTCTCCTTCGTGGCGCAGGTGCTGAGCGGCGTCTCGGGCAAGGACCTGCCGCCGCTGATCGATGAGCACAAGGCGCGGCTCGGCTCCGGCGCGGTGCTGCTGATCGCCGATACCGGTGGCAAGGTCGCCGTGGCGGCAGGTGTCACCGAGGACCTCACCGGCAGCCACTCGGCGGTCGACCTGGTGAAGGCGGCGGTCGAGGCGCTTGGCGGCAAGGGCGGCGGTGGCCGGCCCGACATGGCGCAGGGCGGGGCAAAGGATGCCTCCGAGGCCGATGCGGCGATCAAGGCGGCGGAAGCCGTGCTGGCGGGGTGATCGCATGAGCGCTTACATGATCGCCCGCATCGACGTGACCGATCCCGAGGAATACGCCATCTATGCCGGCCAGACCGTGGCGCTCGCCGAGAAATTCGGCGGGCGGTTCCTGGTCAAGGGCGGACCGCAGGAGGTGATCGAGGGCGAGGCGCCGAGCCGCCATGTCATCGTCGAGTTCCCGAGCCGCGCTGCCGCGGAGCGCTGGTTCAACTCTCCGGAATATCAGCGCATCCTGCCGATCGCCCTTCGGGCGTCGACGCGGGATGTGGTCATCGTCGAAGGAGTCTGAGATGCCTGCACTGTGGATCGCGCATGTGACGGTCACCGATGAAGAGGCCTATGGCCGCTACGCCAAGCTCGCCGGGCCTGCCATCGCCAAGCACGGCGGGCAATTCATTGCGCGTGCAGGCCGCTACGTCCAACTCGAGGGCAAGGAGCGCCCGCGCAACGTTGTGGCGAGGTTCGACAGCGTCGAGGCCGCCGAGGCATGCTACCACTCGCCGGACTACCAGGAAGCGCTGAGCCATGCGCGCGGCGCCTCGGAGCGCGAACTGCTGATCGTCGAGACCAGCGAGTAGACATCTGGCCAGTCAGGCGCGCCTTTCGGGGCGCGTTTTTCACCGTTCGGCAGGGCGTCGTGCCGGGACAAGCGCTGTCACGTTTTGGCGAGGTGATCGCCGAAGCTGATCGTAAGAGAGGTGGTACGGGCGGTGGGGCTCGAACCCACACTTCCTCTCGGAAATCGGATTTTGAATCCGACGCGTCTACCATTCCGCCACGCCCGCACTGAGATCCGATCTATCCAAGGCCGCGAAGCCCGTCCAGCCCGAAATCGCGTTGTCCGGTCGCGCGACGACACAGGGGTGCAGGGGGAACACTCGGCACCTAGGGGGATACGAGACCGGCGCGTGCGCCGGCTGCACTGGCAACTCCCCCTGCAGTGCTGTATGTTGCCCGACAAGTCTTAAGATATTGCGGGGAAGAACCGTTGCGCGACATCAAGATCCCGACCGAGCGTCACCCGGAAAAGGCGCACCGCAAGGACAATCCGCAGCCCAAGAAACCGGACTGGATCCGCGTCAAGGCACCGACCGGCAAGGGCTACCAGGAAACCCATCGCATCATGCGCGAGCACAAGCTCGTCACGGTCTGCGAAGAGGCGGGATGTCCGAATGCCGGCGAATGCTGGAACCAGGGCCATGCCACCATGATGATCATGGGGGATATCTGCACCCGTGGCTGTTCTTTCTGCAACATCGCCACCGGCCGGCCCGACGCGCTCGACGTGTTCGAACCGGGGCGCGTGGCCGATGCGGTGCAGAAACTGGGACTGAACCACGTGGTGATCACCTCGGTCGACCGTGACGATCTCGAGGATGGCGGGGCGGAGCATTTCGCCCAGACCATTCGCGCGATCCGCCACCGCTCGCCCGCCACCACGATCGAGATCCTGACGCCGGACTTCCTGAAATGCGCCCCCGAGGTGCTCGAGACGGTGGTGCGCGCCAAGCCGGACGTGTTCAACCACAATCTCGAGACCGTTCCGGGGCTCTATCCCGAGGTTCGCCCGGGCGCGCGGTATTTCCATTCGCTGCGGCTCTTGCAGCGGGTGAAGGAGATCGACCCGTCGATCTTCACCAAGTCGGGGATCATGGTGGGCCTTGGCGAGGACGCGCAGTCCGTGCGACAGGTGATGGACGACATGCGCGCGGCTGACGTCGATTTTCTGACCATCGGCCAATACCTGCAGCCGACGCCAAAGCACCACGCGGTCGATCGTTTTGTCACGCCGGACGAGTTCGCGACCTACGAGAAGAACGCCTATGGCAAGGGCTTCCTAATGGTCTCTGCCACGCCGCTGACCCGCTCGAGCTACCACGCCGGCGACGATTTCGCCCGGCTGCGCGAGGCGCGCGAGCACAGGCTGGCGGAGGCCTGACGGGCGCACAACCGATCGGTGTAATGAAAAAAGGGCGCTCCGATATCGAGCGCCCTTCTTCATTCCGCGGCGGCAACTGTCTCACCGTGACAAATTTCTTATACTAAGAAATTTGCCCAGCTCATCCGTTGGTGCGGGCTTTCACGTATTTCAACACGTAGACCCGGATTGCCGAGGCCAACCCGGCCTCTAGTCCACGGGTCTCGTCGATCTCGGCGGCGAGCGCGTTGAGCGCCTTGCCCTCGGCCTTTGCGATGGCGCGGAATTCGTTCCAGAACGCCTCTTCAAGGGAGACCGAGGTGCGGTGACCGCGCAGGCTGAGCGAATGCTTGATCGGCCGTCCGGTCATTCGTCGCGCCTGTGCCCGTCCAGATCCCGCTCGGCTCTCTCCGTCGCGCTCTTGTCGAGCGCCTTGTCGGCCTTGCTGCGACCGTGCAGCGCGGCGTTGCGGTCCGCCGTCGCGCGCTTGTCGGCCTTGTCACGGGCCTTGCGGGCCTTGTTGAGGTTTATCACTTTGCTCATGCTGCGAAACTTAGCGCGGCATGTGGGTTTCGCAACGGGCGATCCTGCAACTTCGGGGGAATTTGCCAGCTCCCGCCACTCCAAGGGGACAGGTCGTGGCGGGAGCGCGGCGGGACGTGTCCGTGAGTGGTGGCCTTCAGGGTGATGCCGATGGTCTGGTGGGGCGCGCCTCACAGGTGATACGCAGGGACGCGCGCCTCCCGTCGCCAGGTGCGGAAAAATTTTAGATAAAATTTTTGCGCCTCGGTCGGTGCCGTGGCGCGCACGAAAAAAAGCGGGCCCGGGAGCCCGCTCTTCAATAGTGTCTTGGCTGCTGCCGAGGATCAGTCCTTGGGGCCGATCATCTGCTCGGGACGCACCACGCGGTCGAAGGTCTCCTCGTCGACGAAGCCCAGGTTGATGGCCTCCTCGCGCAGGGTGGTGCCGTTCTTGTGCGCGGTCTTGGCGACCTTGGTGGCGTTGTCGTAGCCGATGGTCGGCGCCAGCGCCGTCACCAGCATCAGCGATTCCTTCATCAGCTTCTCGATCCGGGCCTCGTTGGCCTGGATGCCCACCACCATGTTGTCGGTGAAGGCCGAGGCGCTGTCGCCCAGAAGCTGCATCGATTGCAGCACGTTGTAGCTCATCATCGGGTTGTAGACGTTGAGCTCGAAGTGGCCTTGCGAGCCTGCCATGCCGACGGCGGCGTCGTTGCCCATGACATGGGCGCAGACCATGGTCAGAGCCTCGGCCTGGGTCGGGTTCACCTTGCCGGGCATGATCGAGGAGCCGGGCTCGTTCTCCGGCAGGATCAGCTCACCAAGGCCCGAGCGCGGGCCGGAGCCCAGCAGGCGGATGTCGTTGGCGATCTTGAACAGCGACGCGGCGACGGTCTTGAGCGCGCCCGAGAACATCACCATGGCGTCATGCGCGGCGAGGGCCTCGAACTTGTTGGGCGCGGTGACGAAGGGCAGGCCGGTGATCTCGGCCATGTTCGCGGCCACGGCCTCGCCCCAGCCCTTCTTGGTGTTGAGCCCGGTGCCCACGGCGGTGCCGCCCTGCGCCAGCTCGTAGATGTCGGGCAGGCAGGCCTCGATGCGGGCGATGCCCTTGCGGACCTGGTGCGCGTAGCCCGAGAACTCCTGGCCGAGCGTCAGCGGCGTGGCGTCCTGGGTGTGGGTGCGGCCGATCTTGATGATGTCCTGGAACGCGTCTCGCTTGGCTTCCAGCGCGGCGGCGAGCTTCTCCAGCCCCGGCAGCAGCACGTCGCGCGCCTGCATGGCGATGCCCACATGCATGGCCGTCGGGAAGGTGTCGTTCGACGACTGGCCCATGTTGCAGTGATCGTTCGGGTGGACGGGCTTTTTCGAGCCCATCTCGCCGTCCAGCATCTCGATGGCACGGTTCGAGATCACCTCGTTGGCGTTCATGTTCGACTGGGTGCCCGAGCCGGTCTGCCAGACAACGAGGGGGAAGTTGTCGTCGAACTTGCCGTCGATCACCTCGCCGGCGGCGGCGATGATGGCGTCGGCGATCTCGGCCTCCATCGCGCCGTTGGCCTTGTTGGCCATGGCGCAGGCCTTCTTCACCACGCCGAGCGCGCGGATGATCGGCACCGGCTGCTTTTCCCAGCCGATCGGGAAGTTCATGATCGAGCGCTGGGTCTGCGCGCCCCAGTACTTGTCTGCGGGAACCTCGAGCGGGCCGAAGCTGTCGGTTTCGGTGCGGGTCTGGGTCACGGGAACCTCCTTTGGAACGCGGTCGCGCAATCTCTTACCCCGTGGCTCGGGAAAGGCAAGGCTGCATACCAAGGGATACCGTTAACATCCGGGTCGCGAGCGGACCCGGCCGCCGGGATCACTGCTTGCGGAAGGAATCGAGTCGCACGACCTCGGCGTCATGCTGCCCATCCGAGGGACGCTCCGGGCCGCCCTCGGGCGGGGTCGGATCATCCTCGTCCTCGTCATCCTCGTCGTCATCCTGGGTCTCGAAACGCAGGCCAAACTCGACGGACGGATCCACGAAGGTCTTGATCGCGTGATAGGGGATATAGAGTCGCTCGGGCGCCTCGCCGAAGCTCAGCGTCACGGCAAAGCCATCCTCGCCGACCTCGAGATCGTCGAAGCGGTGCTGCAGCACCACGGTCATCTCGCCGGGATAGCGGTCCGACAGCCAGTCGGCTAGTTCGACATCCGGGTACTGGGTGTCGAAGGTGATGAAGAAATGATGTTCGCCGGGAAGCCCTCGCTCGGCGACATCCGTGAGGACGTCGTGAATCAGGCCGCGCATGGCGCGATGCATGAGATTGCCGTAGTCGATGCCGCCGGACATGGCACAATTCCTTGTGGTCTTTCAGGGTACCTTATTCGATCTGGCAGCGAGGAAAAGCCTCTGCGGCAGGAAAATGCAAGCAGGTCTTCCGAGTTGCAGCGCTGGCGCCCGCTCTGCAGCGGCGCTGCACGTCAGGGCAGCAGCTGGCCGAGGGCCCAGCCCGTAAGGGCGGTGAGCGCCAGCGTGAGCGGCACGGAGCGCTTGAGTTTCAGCATCAGCAGCGCGGCGAGGGCGACGAGAAAAACCGCCTCGGGGCGCAGGCTCGAGGGGACGGGCAGTGTCGCGGTGAGCGGTGCGGGTGCGGTGACCGTGTCGGAAAACAGGACGTGCAGGGCGAACCAAAGCGACAGGTTGGCGATGACGCCGAGCACCGCGGCGGTGATCGCCGAAAGCGCGCCCTGCAGGCGCGGCCGGGCCAGGAGCCGCTCGAGATGCGGGGCAAAGGCGAAGATCCACAGGAAGCAGGGCAGGAAGGTCATCCAAAGGGTCAGCAGGGACGCCGCCAGCGCCAGCCCCCAGCCGCCCGCCTCGTGGCCGATCAGCTGCCCGGTGAACTGGGTGACGAGGATCAGCGGCCCCGGCGTGGTCTCGGCAAGCCCCAGCGCGTCGACCATCTGCTCGGGCGTCAGCCAGCCGCGAATCTGCACCACCTCCTGCGCCATCCATGCCAGCACCGCGTAGGCGCCACCAAAGGAGACCACCGCGAGCTTGGCGAAGAACAGGCCCAGATCGAAGAGCAGGGTCTCGCCCGCCAGCCACAGCAGCGGCAAAGGCAGCAGCCAGAGCGCGCCCCAGAGCGCGATCCGGGGCAGGGGGGGCGCGGCATGTGCGGGCGGCGGAGCGGACTCCTCTGCCGCGGCCCGACCGGTAAGCCAGCCCCAGAGACCGGCCGCCGCGATGACCACCGGGAAGGGCGTGGCAAAGAGGTAGAGCGCGGCGAAGGCGAACCCGGCGAGACCCATCGCGGCGCGCCCCGAAAGCGCCTTGGCCCAGAGCCGCATCAGCGCCTGCACCACGATCACGATCACCGTGGCCTTCACACCGAGCAACAGCGCCTCGGTTTGCGGCGCGGTCCCGAACGCGGCATAGAGCGCCGCCAGCGCCGCGATCACCAGCGCGCCGGGCAGGACGAAGAGCGCCCCGGCAAGCAGTCCGCCCGGCGTGCCGCGCAGGCGCCAGCCGGCATAGGTGGCGAGCTGCATGGCTTCCGGCCCCGGCAGCAGCATGCAAAAGCTCAGCGCCGAGAGGAACTGCTTCTCGGTGAGCCAGCCGCGCTCTTCGACGAGGACGCGATGCATGAGACCGATCTGCGCGGCGGGGCCGCCGAAGCTGAGCAGGCCGATCCGGCCGAACGCGCTGAAGAGAAGGGAAAACGTGGGCATGGGCGTGCTTTGATCGGGCTTTGTAACGGTGTCATGACGCATCCGGGCGATCCGTCTCAGCCGGTCACGCGGGAGATCTCGCGCAGGATCTTGCGGCGCAGCGTCTCGGCATAAGCGCGGTGGCCGCGCGCGGTCATGACAAAGCCATCGCGGGTGATCAGTGCGCGGCGAAAGAAATTGCTCACCGCGAGCCCGTGGCCCGGCGCCTCGATCGCCAGCGCGTTGACGGTGATTCCCGCGCGCTCGGCGCGCTGCCGCGCGGCGGCGGGCGACCCGCCGGAATTTGGGGTGCCGTCGCCCGAAACGTCGATCACCTTGCGGCGGCAGTCAGGCGCGCCGACAAAGGCATCGATGGCGGCGTGCAGGGCAGGGCCGGGAGCGGTGTCGGAGAGCACGAAGGCGCGCTCCATCGTCATCGCCCGGGCCGAGAGGCCGGCCACGGCCGCGGGGTCGGTCATCCGGGTCCAGCCGATGCTGAGCTGCTGTCGCTCTTCGCCGGCCCACTGCATCACCGCGATGGCGACCCGGTCCTGCACGAGGATCTCGGCGATCAGCGGATCCGTGAGCGCGACGGCGAGGCCCTCGGCCTGAATGCGGTACTCGGCCACGTCGACGGAGTTCGACACGTCCATCGCCAGAAGCAGCGCGGTCTCGCAGGCCGATGCCGAGTTCGGGGCGAGAAGCGAAAGGCAGAGGGGCAAGGCGCGCAGCATGGCGCGATGCTGGCAGCAGGCCGGTGCCGGGTCAATCGCGGTGAGTGCGCCTCTTGGAAGACGTGAGGAGCGATCCGCAAGATGTCTGGAAGTGCAGGCTTCTGTTGCCAGGTGCCTGCGAACCCCGCCTTACGCTGCTAGGCGCAAGGACTTAGATTTCGATCTTTCGGACTGCTTACGCAGCCAGAGCGACCGGAGCACGATTGTCGTTGGCAATTATGCAATGTGAACCGATAACGGTGGTATCTCACCGGGACAAAGCTACATCTTTACACGTTCGTCGATCCTGTTTCGGCCCCATGCCTCCCCCCAACGAAGGGTGATTTGGTGGAGCCGCCGGGTACCGCCCCCGGGTCCGATCCGCTTATTACATGCGCGTTTATGCCCATAGTTCCCGAGGGAACGATCTGAATATAGGCAGGTTGCGGGCGGATTCAAAGGGGGTGCAGCCGGGCGATGCGAAATTTCCTGCGTCGCGCGGTCCGAGAGGGCGGGACACGCCTCCGGCGGGAGTATTTTCGACGAAGAGAAGATGCGAGCGGTTCAAGGAGGCGGAAAGCTGCTGCTGCTTGGCGCTTTTCTTCGCGGCGCGCTTGCGCTAAGCCCGCGCGCAACGAACCCGGAGGGCGATATGAGCGACGGCAAGAACGGCATTACCTACGCGGATGCGGGCGTGGACATCGACGCGGGCAATGCCCTTGTGGACCGCATCAAACCGGCGGCAAAGCGCACCAACCGGGCCGGCACCATGTCCGGCCTCGGCGGCTTCGGCGCGCTCTTCGACCTCAAGGCGGCGGGCTATACCGACCCGGTGCTGGTTGCCGCGACCGACGGCGTGGGCACCAAGCTGCGCATCGCCATCGACACCGGGCACCTTGATGGCGTCGGCATCGATCTCGTTGCGATGTGCGTCAACGACCTGGTCTGCCAAGGCGCCGAGCCTCTGTTCTTCCTGGACTACTTCGCCACCGGCAAGCTCGACACCGAGAGCGCGGCACGCGTCATCGAGGGCATTGCCGAGGGCTGCGTGCGCTCGGGTGCGGCTCTGATCGGCGGCGAGACCGCCGAGATGCCCGGCATGTACCCGGCGGGCGATTTCGACCTCGCGGGCTTTGCCGTCGGCGCCATGGAACGCGGCAGCGACCTGCCCGCCGGCGTCACCGAGGGCGATGTGCTGCTTGGCCTCGCCTCGGACGGCGTGCATTCCAACGGCTACAGCCTCGTGCGCAAGCTGGTCGAGGTCTCTGGCCTCGGCTGGGACGCCGATTGCCCCTGGGCCGAGGGATCGCTCGGCGCCGCGCTCCTGACGCCGACCCGGCTCTACGTGAAGCAGGCGCTTGCGGCGGTGCGTGCCGGCGGCGTGCATGCGCTGGCCCACATCACCGGCGGCGGCCTGACCGAGAACCTGCCGCGCGTCCTGCCCGAGGGCATGGGCGCCGAGATCAGCCTCGACGCCTGGGAACTGCCCCCGGTGTTCAAGTGGATGGCCGAGACCGGCGGCATCGCGCCCGCCGAGATGCTCAAGACCTTCAACTGCGGCGTCGGCATGGTGCTGGCGGTGGATGCGTCCCGCGCCGAGGCGATCGCCGAGCTGCTGCGCGCCGAGGGCGAGACCGTCTACATGCTCGGCACCGTCACCGGAGAGGCTGGCATGTCCTACGAGGGCACGCTGTCTTGAAACGGGTCGCCATCTTCATCTCGGGCGGCGGCTCGAACATGGTGAAGCTGGTCGAGAGCATGACCGGCGATCACCCGGCGCGCCCGGTGCTGGTGCTGTCGAACAATGCCGCGGCGGGTGGCCTCGCCAAGGCCGCCGAGATGGGTGTCCCGACGGCGGTGGTCGATCACCGTCCGTTCAAGGGCGACCGCGAGGCCTTCCAGGAGGCGTTGCAGGCGGAGCTGGTGAAGGCCGCGCCGGACATTCTGTGCCTGGCCGGTTTCATGCGGGTGCTGACCGCGAGCTTCGTGCAAAACTGGCAGGGGCGGATGCTCAACATCCACCCCTCGCTCTTGCCCAAGTATCGCGGACTGCACACCCATGCCCGTGCCCTCGAGGCGGGCGACGCTGAGCATGGCTGCACCGTGCACGAGGTGACCCCCGAGCTCGACGAGGGGCCGATCCTCGGCCAGGCGGTGGTTCCGGTGCGCGCGGGCGACACGCCCGACGATCTGGCGGCCCGGGTGCTGGTGCAGGAGCACAGGCTTTACCCGGCGGTGCTGCGGCGCTTTGCCGAGGGCAACCGCGAGACGCTGCGGCTCAGCGCCGAGTGACCAGTGACGGCGCGGCATTGCCGTGCCAGTCGCCAAGGTTGAGCGTGGCCGGTGGCGCCAGCAGCGCCGGAACCCCCATCATCAGAAGCAGGGCGAGTGCCGCGGCGAGCGGTGCAAGCGGGATCTGCGCGCTGCGGCGCGCGGGCAGGGGCGTTGTGTCGAGGCAGGTCATGTCTGGAACTCCGGGTTGGCTTTGGGATGAGCCGGAGATAGCCCCTGCGTGATCATCTTTGAAATGAATGTTTGATGCGCGCACCTTCACGAAACGTGATGGAATGATGCAGCGTGGACGCGGGGCGGTCATGCCGGCGACGCTTTCTGGTCCGGGGGCTTTGCTCCGCGCCGTGGCGGGTGTAGGACAGGCCAACCCGCAAGAGCGAAGCAACAAGATCACAAAGCGCCCGGAGCCCGCATGAAGACCATCACCTCGACCGAAGATCTCGCCGCCTTCTGCAGCGAGGCAGCCACGGCACCCTATGTCACGGTCGACACGGAATTCCTGCGCGAGCGCACCTATTACTCGAAGCTCTGCCTGATCCAGCTGGCCTATCCGGGGCAGGGAGACGAGAATGCGGTGCTGGTCGATCCGCTGGCCGGTGAGCTGTCGCTCGAGCCGCTGCTCGAGCTGTTCCGCAACACGAACGTGGTCAAGGTGTTCCATGCCGCGCGGCAGGATCTCGAGATCTTCTTCATCGATCACGGGGTGATCCCCGACCCGCTCTTCGACACCCAGGTCGCGGCGATGGTCTGCGGCTTCGGCGAGCAGGTCGGCTACGAGACGCTGGTCAAGCGTATCGCAAAGCAGGGGCTCGACAAGTCCTCGCGCTTTACCGACTGGTCGCGCCGTCCGCTGACCGACGCGCAGAAGAAATACGCGCTCGCCGACGTGACCCACCTGCGGGTGATCTACGAATACCTCGCCGCCGAGCTCGAGCGCACCGGACGTGCTCGCTGGGTCGCCGAGGAGCTGGGTGTTCTGACCGATCCCGAGACCTACATCACCCGACCCCAAGACGCCTGGCAGCGGGTCAAGACGCGCTCCTCAAGCCCGCGTTTCCTCGCCATCGTGCGCGAACTGGCGGCGTTCCGCGAGGACTACGCCCAGTCCCGCAACATCCCTCGCAACCGGGTGTTCAAGGATGACGCGCTGACCGAGCTGGCCTCGACCAAGCCGGTGACGATGGAGGATCTTGGCCGCTCGCGCCTGCTGCTGCGCGAGGCCCGCAAGGGGCCGATCGCCGATGGCATCCTCGCCGCGATCAAGGCCGGGATGGAATGTCCCAAGGACGCGTTGCCCAAGCCCGACACCAGCAAGGACCAGCTGCAGGTGAACCCGGCTCTGGCCGATCTTCTGCGGGTGCTTCTGAAGGCGCGCACCGAGGCCTCCGGCGTGGCAGCACGGCTGATCGCTCCGGCGGCGGATCTCGACGCCATGGCGGCGGGCCAGCGCGACGTGAAGGCGCTGACCGGCTGGCGTCGCGAGGTATTCGGCGAGGATGCGCTGCGTCTTTGCGAGGGCCGCATCGGCCTCGCGGTGAAGGGGCGCGACGTCGAGGTCATCGAGATCTGAGGACGGCGCAGGCACTTGCCCTCGCGTCCCCATGCAACGCCCCGCGAGGGGCGTTGTTTCGTTACAGGACCGTGGCTGGGCGGGGTGCGGCGCGGGCGCCTCAGCGGCGCGAGACCAGCACGTTGCTGCGGCCCGCAACGCGAACCTCGCGGATGCCGAAGAGCTCCTGCTCTGTGAGCCAGACCGCCGCGGTGACACTGCGCGCATCGGCGTCGACATTGACCGGACCGGCGGATTGCAGGGCGTTCATGGTGTAGGCGAGGGTGTCGCCGTCGGTCTGCGTTTCGTCGGGGATCAGGCGAACCTCGAACGGACCGGCGCGGTTGGCGGTGCCGGTGACGCGGATGATCGCGCCGCCGGGACGGCGCTCGATCAGCAGCTCGGAGATGGTCTCGATCGGGCTGCCGAGGTAGAGTTCGGCGGTATTGCTGCGGAAGATCGAGGCGCGCCGGGCAGGGATCAGCGGGTTGGTGGCGCCGGTGGCGTTGGGATCGACGTTGACCGGCACGGATTCGCTCTGACCGAACCAGTTGACCGGGTTCCAGCTGCTGCTGCAGCCGGTCAGGACGAGGCCCGCGACGATCACAACGGAAAGAGTTTTCTTCATGGCGTTTCTGCCCCTTGCCTGCCTTGGCAAAGGGGTTATCGCATTGTGCCGAACTTGAAAAGCGCCGCGTTCCGGGGCTGGACCTTTGCGCCTGTGCTGCCTACCTGTGGGGCGACAGCAGGAGATGGTTCATGGCACAGGCAGCGTTCGAAGAGGTGGTCGAGGATTTCGAGTTTCTCGAGGACTGGGAAGACCGCTACCGGATGGTGATCGAGATGGGCAAGGCGATGGCGCCGCTGCCCGAGGCGCTGAAGGTGCCCGCCACCAAGGTCGAGGGCTGCGCCAGCCAAGTCTGGCTGCATCCTCAGATCGAGGCCGGGGTGTTCCATTTCGAGGGCGACAGCGACGCGATGATCGTGCGCGGCCTGATCGCCGTCCTGCACAAGCTCTATGACGGGCTGCCCGTGGGCGAGGTCTCGAAGCTGGACGCACGCGCCGAGCTTGGCCGGCTGGGATTGAACGAGCACCTCTCGGCGCAGCGCTCCAACGGGCTGCGGGCCATGGTGGAGCGCATTCAAACCACAGCCGCTGCCGCTTGATTTATTATAAAAATCAGTCTGTTGCGAGGCGATTCTGAAGCTCAGGTCGCGGTTTGGCCGGCCGACAGGGGGCGCTGCCCCCTCTTGGCCTGCGGCCAATTCACCCCCGAGGTATTTTGAAACCAGAGAAGACCGAGGCACAGCGCCCCTGGCTTCTCTTCGTCAAAAATACTCCCGCCGGAGGCAGGCCGACCATCGCGGTCGGGCGCTCGGTCAGCCGTGTCCGTTGCGGCGCAGCCAGCCATGCGCGAAGGCGAGCTTGTCCCGCACCCCTTGGGCCAGAACGAACGGGTAGAGATCAGGCAGATCCATCGCGCGGTTGACGTGGTTCATCGCGATCGAAAGGTCGATGGCCATGGTGATCTCTGCCTCGGTATCGGAGGCGGCATAGGCGTCGTGTCCCGCGGGCGGGCCCCCCGGGAGCGCCAGCCGGGCGGCGGCGGCGCTGTCGACGAGGTCGATCAGGTGCAGCAGGTGGGCGATGGTCTCGGCCCAGTCCTCGTGCGGGTGCGCGGTGGCGTAGCTGGTGATGTGGGTCTCGTCAGCCGGTTGCGGGTCGGCGTAGTGACGCTCGAGCGCAGCGCCGTAGTCGGCACGCTCGTCGCCGAACAGGGCGCGGAACTGCGCTAGGAACTCGGGGGACTCGGAGAGGCGCAGGTGCAGGAAATGTGCCGTCTCGTGGCGCATGTGACCCAGCATGGTGCGGTAGAGCTCGCCGAGCTCTTCCTGCCGCTTGGCCAGCACCGCGTCGCTGGCTTCGGTCACGTTGATGGTGATGAGCCCGTTGGCATGGCCCATGATGATGTCGGCCTGTCCGGCGGCGGTCTGCTCAGAAAGCAGCTTGAACACCGGCCGGGCGCCGGGATCGCTTGGCGTGAACCAGCCCCAGCGCGCGAGGTTGGCGAGCATCCAGCGCTTGGAGAGCTCCGAGGTCTCCCAGAGCGGACGGTTTCCGTTCTCGCGCAGGTCGGGAAGCATCTCGGTCATGGTGCAGGAACGGCAGAGCTCGCCGTTCTCAGCCATCCAGTTGCAGCCGATGAGGTCGCGATTCGCGCAGGGCTCGCTCAGCGGCAGCATGCGCTGCGCATCCGGATCGAAGCTCACCTGCTGGCCGCAGGTGCAGCCGGTGTTGTGGAAATAGAGCGGGGCGCCGCAATTGGGGCACTGAAAGATCTGCATCTGAGGGTCCTGACCCGGGAGGTTCCGTCTGCCAGTAACGGCGGCGGGGCGGTGCAAGTTCCGTCGCATCGCCATGCCGTCGCGGAACGGTCAGGGAGGTGCTGGGTCAGAGTGGCGAAACCGGCGCGCCGCGCAAGCGCGAAGTTGCCGGCCTCACTCGGTGTCGGTGCCGCGCAACGCGAGGATGGCGAAGATGCCGACCACGGACAGCCCGACCACCGCGATATTGAGCGGCGAGGAGTTCGCGACGATCACCGCCACCAGCGCCCAGATCACCGTGATGCCGTAGAGCGGCGCGCGGTGCAGGCGGTATTGCACCACCAGCGCTATGGCCAGAGCGATGGCCAGCGCCACCAGCGCCGAGGGCGTCGGCCCGAGCAGCCCGTAGCCGGCCAGCAGCAAGCCGATGGACACCGAGGAGGCGGCAGTCAGCCAGCCGGCGTAGACGGCCAGCGGCGAGACCTGCAGCCAGCGGTCCATGTCGCCGGTGCGGAACAGCGCCACCAGCGCGGTGACCAGCATCACCCAGATCATCGCGGTGGCGGCGATCGGCGAGAGCTGCGCCACCGGCAGCCAGACCACGCCGACGGCGAGGCTGATGAAGAGCGGCTGGCGGTGCGGCTGCCAGTCGGGGTCGTCGGAGCGGCGGAACAGGCCAAAGCCGGTGCCGGCGATGAGCCAGAGATAGATCAGGCCCCAGATCGCGAAGGCATAGCCCGCCGGCTGCACCGGCGGGTTGTCCTGCGGCACGGGAAAGGCGCTCGGGTCGAACCCGTTGAAGCCGGGA
Organism: Salipiger bermudensis; assembly: GCF_017309175.1. Lineage (NCBI taxonomy): Bacteria > Pseudomonadati > Pseudomonadota > Alphaproteobacteria > Rhodobacterales > Roseobacteraceae > Salipiger > Salipiger bermudensis. Next base: position 25,229 of record NZ_JAEKJV010000012.1, read on the forward strand.
AACAGCACCGGCCCGGCGGCGAAGACCACCGCGGCCAGAAACACCAGAACCGCCCAGAGCACCTGCATGATCAGACCAGCTCGCCGTCGGCGGTGAGAGTGGTCTTGCCGCCGAGCCACGGATGCAGCGCCTCGGGCAGCTTGACCGAGCCGTCTTCCTGCTGGCCGTTCTCCAGTACCGCGATCAGGCAGCGCCCGACCGCGAGGCCCGAGCCGTTCAGCGTGTGCACGTAATCCGGCTTGCCGCCGCCCGCGGGCTTGAAGCGGGCGTTCATCCGGCGGGCCTGGAAATCACCGCAGACCGAGACCGACGAGATCTCGCGGTAGGTGTTCTGTCCCGGCAGCCAGACCTCGATGTCATGGGTACGCCGCGCACCGAATCCGATGTCGCCGGTGCAGAGCACCACGGTGCGGTAGGGCAGGCCGAGCTTCTCCAGAATGCCCTGCGCGCAGGCGGTCATCCGGTCGAGCTCCTCGCGGGATTTGTCGGGGTGGGTGACCGAGACCATCTCGACCTTCTCGAACTGGTGCTGGCGCAGCATACCCGAGGTGTCGCGCCCGGCGGAGCCCGCCTCGGAGCGGAAACACTGGGTGTGCGCCACGTAGCGGCGCGGCAGGTAGCTTTCCTCGACGGTCTCGCCGTTGACGATGTTGGTCAGCGTGACCTCGGCGGTGGGCACCAGCCACCAGCCCTCGCGGGTCTGGTAGCTGTCCTCGCCGAATTTCGGCAGCTGCCCGGTGCCGTACATCATCTCTTCGCGCACCAGCACCGGGGTCCAGGTCTCGGTGAGGCCGTTCTCCTCGACATGGGTGTCGAGCATGAACTGCGCCAGCGCCCGGTGGATGCGGACGACGCCACCGGAGAGCACCACGAAGCGCGAGCCGGAGAGCTTGGCCGCGGTCTCGAAATCCATGCCCTTCTGCACGGCCGCGAGCTGGTAGTGCTCCTTCGGCGCGAAATCGAACGTGGCCGGGGTGCCCCAGCGGTGGATCTCGACATTGTCGTCTTCGTCGGCACCGTCCGGCACGTCATCGAAGGGCAGGTTGGGCAGGCCCATCAGAAGCTCGTCGAGCTGCGCGTCGAGCGCCTTGGCGCGGTCCTGCATCTCGGAGACCTCGGCCTTCTTGGCGCCTACGAGCGCGCGCAGCCGTTCGAACTCTGCCTCGTTGCCCGAGGCCTTGGCGGCGCCCACGTCCTTGGCGGCCTTCTTCTGATCCGCCTGCGCGGTCTCGGCGGCGTGGATCGCGGCGCGGCGCTCTTCGTCGATCTTCAGGATCGAGGGCGATTGCGGCTCCATCCCGCGGCGAGACAGCGCCGCGTCGAATGCGGCGGGGTTTTCTCGGATGGCGCGGATGTCGTGCATCGTCCCTTGTCCTTCTTTTCGGGTGCGAGTCGGGGCGGTTATGCCCTCTTTTCACTCGGAGGTGTAGGGGGCGCCCTGCAACAGGCGTCCGCGCACCCATTCATCGACCGGAACCACCAGCGCATTGCCGCGCGCCGAGGCGGAGACCACGCCGATCACCTGCCAGTCCGGCCCGCCGCTGAGCGCCGGGCCGCCGGAATTGCCCGGGCGCACCGGGCAGTCGACGAAAAGCAGCTGGTGGACCGGTCTCCCGTCGCAGTCGAACCGGGCCGAGAGCCGGTGCGGGCGGTGATCGTGATAGCCCGCCAGCGCATAGGGCGGCGCGAACGTGCTGCCGATCTTGAGGGGCGTGACCTCGGTGATCGGCTCGGCAAGGTAGACCAGCGCGATGTCATGTTCCACGTCGAGCTGGACCTGCGCATAGGCCTGCGGATGGACCTCGTAGGAGGCGACGGGGCTGTCGGCGGCATGATCGCCGCCGTACCAGCCGGCGGCGAAATGCAGCATCTCGGGCGCGGTCGGGTTGCCGTCGGGGCCGGCGACGCAATGCGCGGCGGTGAGCAGCGTGTCGGGCGCTATGAGCGCCGCGCTGCACATGCCGAGCCGGCTGACGCCGCGGGTGTTGAGCCGCCCGACCGCCTCCCAGTCGGAGAGCCGGTCCCGGGCCACGGCGGGCAGTTCGCCCTCGCGCGGGGTCATCATGCGGGTCTCGGGATCCTGCGCGGCGAGAGGGCCGGGCAGGGCAAGGGCCAGCAGCGTGACGAGCGTTCGGGCGGCGCGGCCGAGGGTCACCACCAGTTGGGGTGGTAATACTCCCCGGCGCTCATGCCGACATAAAGAGGGCCGCAGCGTTGCCCGACATTGACGCCGGTGCGCACGCCGTCGGTGCCGACGCCGACATTCACATTGGCGCTGGGTTTGGGGCTGCAGCGCTCGCATCCGGCAAGCGCGGTGCCCGCAAGGGCGAGGATCAGGAACAAACGCATTTGGGCTCAACCTTTTCTTGCGCCCGGAAAGCGGGCTCTCGCCTCAGCCTAGGCGCCGAGGGGACGTTGCGGCAAGGGCGCAGGGGCACGCAATCGGTGTTTGCCGCCGACGCGGCACTGATCGAACGCGGGGGAGGCAGGTCTCGAGCGCGCCGGGGCCGTCTTTGCGCGGCTCACCCGACGGCATCCGCCCCTCGCATCTCGCGTCCCGGGCAAGGCCCCGTGACGCTCCTTGCATCCCTTGCCGTTCGCACATAGGTTCCGCGCGACCTGACCGGGGGCTTCCCCCGCATTCATTCCATCTGAGGAGCCCGCCCATGGACCCAGCCGCGCTTGGACAATTCCTTCCGCTCATCCTGATCTTCGCGATCATGTACTTCCTGCTCATCCGTCCGCAGCAGAAGAAGATGAAGGAGCACCAGAAGATGGTCGCGGCGCTGCGCCGGGGCGACCAGGTCGTCACCCAGGGCGGCATCATCGGCAAGGTGGCCAAGGTCAAGGACAACAACGAGATCGACGTCGAGATTGCCGAGGGCGTGAAGGTCCGCGTGGTGCAGAACACCGTCACGCAGGTCCTGTCCAAGACCGAGCCGGCCGAGAGCTGAGCCCCTAGGCGCCGACATGCTGCAGATCGATACCTGGAAACGCGTCCTCATCTGGGCGCTGGTGGTGGCGGGGCTGGTGCTGGCGGCGCCGAACCTCTTCTATAATCGCGTTGAATCGCACAACGATGCCGTGAAGGCCATCGAGGCGCAGGGCAGCACGGCCGAGCGCGAGGCGCAGGCCTCGGTCTGGCCGACATGGCTGCCCTCGGACCTCGTGAACCTCGGCCTCGACCTGCGCGGTGGTGCGCACCTGCTGGCCGAGGTTCGGCTCTCGGATGTCTATGCCGCGCGCATGGAGGCGCTCTGGCCCGAGGTGCGCGACGTGCTTCGCGACGCCCGCGATGAGGTCGGCACGATCCGGCTTCAGCCCTCCGCTCCCGGCATCCTCCGGGTGCGGATCTCCAATCCCGACGGCATGGCCCGCGCGCTCGAGTTGGTGCGCGGACTGGCGCAGCCGGTGGTCTCGCTGACCGGGGCCGGCGCCACCGACCTGCAGGTCGCGGGCGATGGCAGCGACATCATCGTGACACTCTCGGAGGCCGAACAGCGCGCCACCGACGAGCGCACCATGCAGCAGTCGCTCGAGATCATCCGCCGCCGCATCGACGAGGTCGGCACCCGCGAGCCGACGATCCAGCGCCAGGGCTCCGACCGGATCCTGATCCAGGTGCCCGGCATCGGCTCGGCCGCCGAGCTCAAGGAGATCATTGGCACCACTGCGCAGCTGACCTTCCAGCCGGTCGTCGGGCGTGCCTCGAGCGCCGGCGAAAGCGCCGGCGTCGGCAACGAGGTGCTGCCCTCCCTGAACGAAGAGGGCGTCTTCTACATCCTCGAAACCGCCCCCGTTGTCACCGGCGAGGAACTCGTCGACGCGCAGCCGAGCTACGACCAGAACGGCCGCCCGGCGGTCAACTTCCGCTTCAACCCGAGCGGCGCGCGCAAGTTCGGCGATTACACCGCCGAGAACATCGGCTCGCCCTTCGCCATCGTGCTCGACGACGAGGTGATCTCGGCCCCGGTGATCCAGAGCCACATTCCCGGCGGCTCGGGCATCATCACCGGCAATTTCGACATCGCCGAATCCACCAACCTCGCGGTGCTGCTGCGCGCAGGTGCGCTGCCGGCGGGGATGGAATTCCTCGAGGAGCGCACCATCGGCCCCGAGCTCGGTCAGGACAGCATCGACGCGGGCAAGCTTGCCACCGGCGTGGCCTTCGCGGCGGTGCTGATCTTCATGTTCCTCAGCTACGGCCTGTTCGGGCTCTTCGCCAACGTGGCGCTGATCCTCAACATTGGCCTGATCATGGGCATCCTCTCGGCCATCGGCGCCACGCTGACGCTGCCCGGCATCGCCGGCATCGTGCTCACCGTGGGCATGGCGGTCGACGCCAACGTGCTGATCTTCGAACGCATCCGCGAAGAAATCAAATCCGCCCGCGGCCCGGCCCGCGCCATCGAGCTCGGCTATTCGAAGGCGCTGTCGGCCATCGTCGACGCCAACATCACCACGGTGATCACCGCCATCATTCTTTACGTCATGGGCTCGGGTCCGGTGCGCGGCTTCGCCATCACGCTCGGCATCGGCATCGTGACATCGGTGTTCACCGCGATCTGGGTCACCCGCCTGCTGATCGTGATGTGGTTCGAACGCCGCCGCCCCAAGACGCTGGAGATCTGACATGCGCCATCTGAGACTGGTGAAGGACGGAACCTCCTTCGATTTCTTCAAGCACTGGAAGCTGTGGCTCGGCATCTCGGCCTTCATGATCGTGCTGGCGATGGTCAGCTTCGGTGTGCGCGGCCTGAACTACGGCATCGACTTCCGCGGCGGCACCACCATCCGCACCGAGAGCGCGCAGCCTGTCGACGTTGGCGCCTACCGTGATGCGATCAACGCTCTGGGCCTCGGCGACAGCACCATTTCCGAGGTGTTCGACCCGACCTTCGGACCGGACGAGAACGTCGCCATGGTGCGTATCGCGGCGCAGGACGGGCAGGAGGCGGTCACCGCCGAGACCGTCGCCTCCGTCGAGGCGGCCCTGCAGGAGGTCGCCCCCGACATCCGCTTCGTCTCGGTCGAGAGCGTGGGCCCCAAGGTGTCGGGCGAGCTGATCCAGACCGCCTTCATTGCCGTGGGCCTCGCCATCGCGGCGGTGCTGATCTACATCTGGCTGCGCTTCGAGTGGCAGTTCGCCGTGGGCGCCGTGGCGGCGCTGGTGCATGACGTGCTGCTGACCATCGGGGTGTTCTCGGAAGTGGGCATCAAGTTCGACCTCGCGATCATCGCGGCGCTGCTGACCATCGTCGGCTACTCGCTCAACGATACGGTGGTGGTGTTCGACCGGGTGCGCGAGAACCTGATCAAGTACAAGAAGCGCCCGCTGAAAGAGGTGCTCGTGGTGTCGATCAACGAAACGCTGAGCCGCACCATCATGACCTCGCTGACCACGCTTCTGGCGCTGTTTGCGCTGTTCGCGCTTGGCGGCGACGTGATCCGCGGCTTCGTCTTCGCAATGATCTGGGGCGTCTTCGTCGGCACCTACTCGTCGATCTTCGTGGCCTCGGCCATCCTGCTTTGGCTCGGGGTCAAGCGCGACTGGTCGAAGCCGGAAGCGGAAGGCGACGCCAAGAAGGCCGCCGGCGGCGCGAGTGTCTGACATCCTTGCCCAGAGCCTCGCCATACCGGGGCTCTGGGTGATGCTGGCCACCTGCTTCATCGCTGGGTTGGTCTACGGCTTTGCCGGCTTCGGCGCGGCGCTGGTCTTCATGCCGGTGGGGACGATCTTCCTGCCGGTCGAGGCCGCCATCGCTTCGTTCAACCCTTGCGACCATCGTCTCGATCTTCACGGTGCTCCCGCGCGCGTTGCCGCTGGTCGATCGGCGCGGCACCGCCGCGATGGTGCTCTGCGCGCTGCCGATGGTGGCGCTGGGGATCTGGGTGCTGAAGCAGGCCGACGTGACGCTGCTTCGCTGGGCAGTGATCGCGGTCGCCGCGGTCACGCTTGTGGCGCTGGTGAGCGGGCTACGCTACCGCGCCACGCCCGGACCTGCGACGCGGGCGGCAGTGGCCGGGGCCACCGGCTTCGTCGGCGGCTCGACTGGGCTTCTGGGGCCGGTTCTGATCCTTTTCCAGTTGGCCGGGCAGGACAGCGTGGCCCGCTCGCGCGCCACCATCCTTGTCTTTCTCACCATCACCTCGACGCTGCTTCTGCCGCTGATGGCGCTGCAGGGCGCGCTGAGCCCCTCGGCCATCCCGCTTGGATTTCTCATGTTTTTGCCATATGGTCTGGGTACGAAGGTTGGTCAGGCCTTGTTCGATCCGGCGCGGGAAGGGGAATACCGCACCGTATCCTACCTGATCATCGCAGCGGCGATCCTTCTTGGGCTGCCGGTATGGGACTAGGGGAAATACCATGCAGATGAATGATGTGAGCTTCGGCGCCGCGACGCCGGTGGATGGCTACGGCCCGGGTTTCTTCCGCATCGGCGGCCAGCCGCTCGACGGGGCGCTCTGCGTCTCGATCGAAGGTGCGCGCAGCTGGGGCGGCCTCGAGGACGAGGCGGCTCTGCTCGATCTGGCCTCCGACATCGACGTGCTCTTCGTCGGCACCGGGGGCGAACTGGTGCCGCTGCCCAAGGCGCTCACGGCCAGGCTCGAGGCTGCGGGCGTCGGCGTCGAGGTGATGAGCACGCCGTCCGCCTGCCGCACCTACAACGTGCTGCTGGGCGAGGGGCGTCGCGTGGCGCTCGCGGTGCTGCCGGTCTGAGCGCCACTCTGCGCAGGGCGCGGCCGCACGGGCATCAGCCCGCGCGGTTTTGACGCTTCCGCTCCGGCGATCCCTGCGCTACTCCCGTTTCCATGATGCTGAGCGTGACCGATCTTGCGGTGTCCCGAGGCGGGGTGCCGGTGCTCGAAGGGGTGAGCTTTGCGCTGGCCCCGGGCCGAGCGCTGGTGCTGCGCGGGCCGAACGGCTCGGGCAAGACCACGCTGCTTCGCACCATCGCCGGGCTGCAGCCGGCCTATGCCGGCACCGTCGAGGGCGCCGGAGAACGCATCGCCTATGCGGCGCATTCCGACGGCCTCAAGGCGATGCTGAGCGTCACCGAGAACCTGCGCTTCTGGGCGCAGGTCTTTGGCACCACGGATATTTCCGCCGCCCTGCGCGATTTCGACCTGGAGCGGCTCGAGGACCGCCTGGCGGGCAATCTTTCCGCCGGGCAGAAGCGCCGGCTGGGGCTGGCCCGGATGATGGTCACGGGCCGCCCGGTCTGGGTTCTGGATGAGCCCACCGTGTCGCTGGACACCGCCTCCGTGGCGCTCTTCGCGCAGGCGGTGCGGCGCCATCTTCAGGGCGGCGGCTCGGCGCTGATGGCGACCCATATCGATCTCGGCATTCCCGAGGCGGAGGTGTTCGACGTGACCCCGTTCAAGGCCAGCCCGCGGGCGGCATTGCAGGACGAGGCTTTCCTGTGATCGCGCTGCTGACACGGGACCTGCGGCTCGCGGTGCGGGCGGGCGGCGGCTTCGGCCTCGGCCTTGCCTTCTTCCTTATCGTCACGGTGCTGGTGCCTTTCGGGGTCGGTCCCGAGACCGGGCTCCTGTCACGCATCGCCCCGGGCGTGCTGTGGATCGGGGCGCTGCTGGCCTGCCTGCTGTCGCTCGACCGGATCTTCGCGCTCGACTGGGAAGACGGCTCGCTCGACCTGCTGGCCACCGCGCCGCTGCCGATGGAGGGCATCGTCTCGATCAAGGCCCTGGCGCACTGGCTCACCACCGGGCTGCCGCTGGTTCTTGCCGCGCCGGTGCTGGGGGTGCTGCTGAGCCTGCCGCTCGAGGGCTATCTCTGGGTGCTGGTCTCGCTGGCGGCAGGCACGCCGGCGCTGTCGGTGATCGGCACCTTCGGGGCGGCGCTGACCGTGGGGCTGAAGCGCGGCGGGCTGCTGCTGTCGCTGCTGGTGCTGCCGCTCTACGTGCCCACGCTGATCTTTGGCGCGGAGGTGGCGCGGCGCGGGGCAGAGGGTCTGGCGGTGCAGACGCCGCTGCTGATGCTGGCCGGGATCAGCGCCGGGGTGATCGCGCTGCTGCCGTTTGCCAGCGCGGCGGTGCTGCGGATCAATCTGCGTTGAGGATCGCAGGTCAATGCCTTCGCCTGACATCCGAGCGTTCGCTGCGCGGAATCGAGGCGAAGCCGCCGCGCCATCGTCATGCTGGAAGCATGCCTCCGGCATGACCCGCCCCCCGGGCTGGCGATTTGGTGACGCTTGGCGCAGCGTGTTGAGGTCCTTCGGATTTGGCAGGGATAAACCAAGAGGATCAATGATCCGGTCGCCATCCCGCGGGCCGGCGATAGCGCGGCGGGCCCCGGCGTCTCGAGTGACAGGCAGACGCCGGTTTTCAAAGATAGCCCAATCCGTCGATCAACCCTCGCGCGTATCCCCTGCGGAGCGAGGCCCGCGCCGCCCCCGCGCAGCAGCCCCTGCGGCGCCACGACCCTTGCCCCTGACGGAAAATTCAGGTGAAACATTGCGACACTTGCGCTACGGGGAGAGCCATGTCGATCTGGGAATACGCCAACCCTGTCAAATTCATCCGCACCACCGACAAGGTCCTGCCATGGATCTCGGTCGGCGCGGTGCTGTGCCTGGTGACCGGGCTGGTCTGGGGCTTCTTCTTCACGCCGGATGACTTCCGGCAGGGCTCGACCGTCAAGATCTTCTATCTGCACGTCCCCGCCGCCATGATGGCGATCAACGCCTGGGTGATGATGCTGGTGGCCTCGCTGGTCTGGATCATCCGCCGCCACCACGTCTCGGCGCTCGCCGCCCGCGCGGCGGCACCCGTGGGCGCCACCTTCACCATCATCGCGCTGGCCACCGGTGCGCTCTGGGGGCAGCCCATGTGGGGCACGTGGTGGGCGTGGGATCCGCGCCTGACGTCGTTCCTCGTGCTGTTCCTGTTCTATCTCGGCTACATGGCGCTCTGGGCCGCGATCGAGAACGACGACACCGCTGCCGACCTGACCTCGATCCTCTGTCTCGTGGGCTCGGTCTTCGCCATCCTGTCGCGCTACGCGGTGCTGTTCTGGAACCAGGGCCTGCACCAGGGCGCGTCGCTGTCGCTCGACAAGGAAGAGAACGTGGCCGACGTGTTCTGGTATCCGGCGCTGGTCTGCATCGCCGGCTTCGTGCTGCTGTTCATCGCGCTGGTCTTCCTGCGGACCCAGACGGAAATTCGCGCGCGCCGCGCCCGCGCGCTCATGGCACGGGAGCGTCAGGCATGATCCCGGATCTTGGAAAATACGCCTTCGCGGTGCTCGCCTCCTACGGCGTCGGGCTGGGGCTTCTCGCCGTGCTGGTCATCGCCAGCATCGCCCGCTCGCGCCGCGTGCGCGCCGAGCTGGAACAGATCGAAGAGCGGAGCAAACGCCCCCATGGCTGAGACCAATCCCGAGACCCGCAAGCGGCGCATCTCGCCGCTCATGATCCTGCCGCCGGTGATCTTTCTCGCCTTCGCGGTGATGGCCTATTTCGGAATGCAGCGCGGTGACACCACGACGCTGCCCTCGACCTTCCTCGGCCAGCCTGCGCCGGGCCTGCCCGAGACGACGCTCGAGGGCTTTCCCGGCGTGAGCGATGCCGCTCTGCGCTCGGGCGAGGTAACGGTGGTGAACTTCTGGGCCTCGTGGTGCCCGCCGTGCCGGGCCGAGCATCCGCGCCTGCTCGAACTGCAGGACGAGGGCGTGCGCATCGTCGGCGTCAACTTCAAGGACAAGGCGGGGGCAGCGGCGGGCTACCTGACGGAAGAGCGCTCGCCGTTCATCGGTGTGCCCTTCGATCCGCAGGGCCGCGCGGCGATTAACTGGGGGGTCACCGGTCCGCCCGAGACCTTCATCGTCGCGGGCGATGGCACGGTGCTTCACAAGCACGTGGGCCCGCTTGCCGGCACGCTCTATACCGATGTGTTCCTGCCCAAGCTCTATGAGGCGCTCGGGCGCTGAGCAACACGAGAGGGGCGCGGTCGGAACCGCGCCCTGATGCTATGAGGCTCTGCAATCACAGATCGCAGGGCGTGCTCATGTCGAGGCTGCTGCAGCTCGGCTGGACCGGCTGCGGATGGCCCTGCGCCGCGAAGGCGCCGAAGATGGCCAGCAGCGCAAGCGCCCCGGCCTGAATGATCGTGATTGTTCTGACTTTCCTGCTCTTGTTCATGGGTCTGCCTGCGGTTTGTTTTTTTCTTGTAGGTAAAGAAGAAAGCGCAGACGGCCCCGTTTTCAAGCATCCTGTCTCAGGGTTTGTCGGGATAAGCTGCCGGTGTGGCAAGCTTTCGCTGGTTTTCCGCGCGGAACGACGCAGAGGCGCCGAGGGACGCGACAAACCGTAATGTTTCGTGAGACTGAACTGCCCGCGGAACGGGCAGATAGGGCACCTTGATCGGGCAAGGCCCGACCGATGCGGCTGCAGCTGTTCAGGTCCTCGTCAGCGGACGACGATCTCGTCCGAACGCATGACGCCCAGCACATCGCGCGCCTGCTGGTCGAGCAGGTCGAGATCGAGGTAATCGTCCGACAGGCGGCGGGTGAGGTTCTCCATCCGGGCGACCTCTCCCTCGAGCGACTTGAGTTCGCCGGCGAGCCGGTCGCCCTCGACCTCGATCTCGGCGCGACGGAACAGGCCGAAATCGCCCTGCACTGCGGCAAAGACGAAATAGCCCGAAAGGCTCAGGGTGATGGCCGTGTAGATCACGACACCGAATGCGGGTTTGCGCCTTGCGCTCATGTCTGCGCTCTTGCTCTGCCTTGGAAGGCACCTCTGACGGGTGCGTTAGAAGCAGTATGGCACAGGCGATTCGGGATGGGAATCCCTCGTGTCAGGCACGGGGCATAATTCCTCGTGAGGCAGAGGGCATTGCCGTGTCGCGGGGCATGTCGCAGGCCGCGCGGAAGCGCGTGGTCAGCATGTGCTTGGCGTTTTGCACCGCGCGCTCGGTGTCCAGATGTTGCGCGAGCTCGCCCGCGATGGCGGAGGCGAGCTGACAGCCGGTGCCGCGCAGTGTGCCGTCGAGGCGCGGGGCGTGGAACTCTGCCACCGGCGCCGAGGCGCGATAGAGCCGGTCGGTGGCAACCTCCGGCGTCGCATCGTGGCCCCCCTTGACCAGCACCGCGCCGCAACCTCTCTCCGTTAGCAGGCCAATCGCCTGCTCGGAGGAGGCGCCAAGCGCCGCCGCGAGGGCATCAAGCTCCGGCAGGTTCGGGGTGATGAGCGTGGCGTGCGGCACGAGACGGTCGAGCAACGCGGCGATGCCGGCATCGTCGAGCAGCGACCGGCCCGAGGTCGAGACCAGCACCGGATCGAGCACAATCGGCAGGTCGGGCAGGGCGCTCGCGATGGCATCGACAAGGGCGGCGTGGCCCAGCATGCCGATCTTCACCGCATCCACGGGCCCCTCGCACGCCGCGACGATCTGGCTTGCGACCAGAGCTGGTGGCATGAGCTGCACCTCCCGCACGGCGGCGTCGCTCTGCGCAGTCACGGCGGTGACCGCGGCGCAGCTCTCCAGACCCATCGCGGCGAGGGTGGCGGCATCGCGCAGCAATCCGGCGCCGCCGCTGGAATCGACCCCGCCGATGCAGAGCACGCGCGCGCTCATGTGGCGAGGATTGCCGCGATGCCACCCGCCGCGCGCAGGTCCTGCGCCGCGCGCCAGGCCCGGAGGCCGGTGGCGCAGGCGAAGACCACGCGCTGTCCGGTCTCGCCGTTCAATTCGGAAAGCCCGCCCTCCGGCAGCCTTTGCGCTTGCGGCGTCGCGGGCACGGGCGCCTCGTCGCGAGACCGCAGGTCGATGACGAGATCCGTAGGCGAGAGCTGCGAGACCGCGAGGATCGCGGGGCCGTTCGTTTCCGGCTCGGGTGCCTCGTCAAAGCGAAAGCCGCCGATGCGCCAGCCCGCGAGATCGAGCGTCAGCATCTGTCCCAGCGGCGAGGGCGCCAGCCCGAGCAGCACCGAGAGCGCCATCTGCGCCTGCAGGGCGCCCAGGGTCGCCACGGCGGGCCCCATCACCCCGGCGGCATCGCAGCTCGTGAGCGTGGGCGGCATGTCCGGGAACACCGCGCGATAGCTCGGCGCGCCGCCGCAGAACCCGCCGACATGGCCCGCCCGCCCGGTCACGGCGGCGCTGATGAAGGGCGTATTCGTCGCATGGCAGAGGTCCGACAGCGCGTAGGTCGCGGTGACCCGGTCGGCGGCATCGATCACCAGATCGGCTTCGCCGACCGCGTCCGCCGCACTGTCGGAGAGCAGCGGTTCAGCTCGTGGCGCGATGTGGCAATCGGGGTTCAGTCTGGCCAGCGTCTCGGCCGCGACCTCGGCCTTGGGGCGGCCAAGGTCGGACATGCGGTAGAGGGTCTGCCGGTGCAGGTTGCTCTCGGCCACGGTATCGGGATCGTAGAGCGTGATGTGCCCGACGCCCGCGCCTGCAAGAAGCGGCAGCAGGGCCGCGCCGAGCCCGCCCGCACCGGCCACCAGCACCTGGGACTGCGCCAGACGTGCCTGGCCCTCGGAGCCGATTTCGGGCAGGCGCATCTGTCGGTCGTAGCGGCTCATGCGGGCACCCGCGTCGCTGCGATCCACTCGCGGCAGCGCGCCTCTGGGCTTGCCGCCTGCTGGATGTCGGTCACCACTGCCGCGCTGTCGGCGCCGGCCTCGAAGAGCCCTGGCAGGCGCTCGGGCGTCAGCCCGCCGATCCCCACCAAAGGCGTGTCTCCCACCAGACGCTTCCAGCGCCTCACCTTGTCGAGCCCCTGCGGCGCCCATTTCATCTTCTTCAGAAGCGTCGGATAGACCGGCCCCAGCGCCACGTAGTCCGGGGCGCAGGCCAGCGCGCGGTCGAGCTCGGCCTCGTCATGGGTCGACAGACCGATGCGGACGCCCGCCCGGCGCAGAGCGTCGAAATCGGCGCCGTCCATGTCCTCCTGCCCGAGATGGACGAAGGTGCAATTCAGATCCAGCGCCAGCCGCCAGTGGTCATTGACCACGAGCTGCGCCCCGTGCACGGCGCAGATGTCGCGGGCGCGGGCGATCTGGCGGCGCAGCTCGGCCTCGGGCAGATCCTTGAGCCGGAGCTGCACCAGCCGCACCCCCTGCGGCACCAAGAGCTCGAGACGCCCGACATGGCCGGTGATCAGGTAAAAACGATCGAGCCAGCCCATCATGCCAACTCCGCCATGCCGAAAACCGGGGTCGAGGCCGTGGCCATGTCGCGGCAGGGCATCAGCCCGGCGTCATGCGCCGTGCGCCCCGCCTCCACCGCCGCGCCGAAGGCGCGGGCCATGCCAACCGGGTCCAGCGCCTTGGCCACCGCGGTGTTGAGCAGCACCGCGTCAAAGCCCATCTCCATCGCCGCCATGGCCTGCGACGGCGCGCCGATGCCGGCGTCGATCACCAGAGGCACGTCGGGAAAATGTGCGCGCATGCTGCGCAGCGCCTCGCGATGGCGCAGCCCCTGACCGGAGCCGATCGGCGCGCCCCAGGGCATCAGCACCCGGCAGCCAGCCTCGATGAGCCGCTCGCCCACGATCAGGTCCTCGGTGGTGTAGGGGAACACGTCGAAGCCGTCCTCGGTGAGGATGCGGGCCGCCTCGACCAGCGCGAACGGGTCGGGCTGCAGCGTGTCCGCATGTCCGATCACTTCGAGCTTGATCCAGCTAGTGCCGAACAGTTCGCGCGCCATCTGCGCCGTGGTCACCGCCTCGCGCACGGAGTGACACCCGGCGGTGTTGGGCAGGATGCGGCAGCCGCTCTGGCGCAGGATCTCGCGGAAGGCGTCTCCCTCGCTGCCCTCGCGCCGCAGTGATACGGTGATCACCTCGGCGCCCGAGGCGGCGATCGCCTCGCGCAGCACCTGCGGCGAGGGATATTGCGCGGTGCCCAGCATCAGGCGGCTTTTCAGGTCGGTTCCGTAGAACATCGGCTCAGCCTCCCTGCATCGGTGAAAGCACCTCGACCCGCGCCCCCTCGGAGAGCGTTGCAGTCCCGCGGGCGGTGCGGGGGATGAAGCTGCCGTTCACCGCGGTGGCGACGGCGGCGGCGGCAAAGCCGTGCTCCTCGATCAGGTCTTGCAGGGTGCGGGCGCGGGTCTCGATCGGCGCGCCGTTGAGGTCAATGCGCATGGGTGAGGTCCTTTGAAGAGGGCGATGCGAGCGCCTCGGCCAGCTCCTCGGCCAGCACCGGGGCCATGAGAAAGCCGTGCCGGTAGAGGCCGTTGAGGTGCGTTCGGTCGGGCGCATGGCGCAGCGCCGGAATGTTGTCTGGGAAGGCGGGGCGCAGGCCCGCACCTGTGGCGATCACCTCGGCCTCGGCAAAGCCGGGGTGCAACGTGTAGGCGGCGGAGAGCAGCTCCATCACCGCGCGGGCGGTGACCGGGCCGGGTCGGGCGCTTTCGACCATGGTGGCGCCGATCATGTAGCGGCCGCCACCGCGCGGCACCACGTAACAGGGAAAGCGCGGGTGCAGCAGCCGCACGGGACGCGTGAGCTGCACGTCGGGCGCGCAAAGCTCCAGCATCTCGCCCCGCACGGCGCGCAGGTCGGGCAGGTGGCTTGCCGCGGCCAGCCCCCGGCAGTCGACGATGCCGCCGCGCGGTCCGCCGTCGCGGAAGGCCACGCCCTGCGCCATGAGCCGCTCGCGCAGATGGGCGAGCGCCGCACGCGGGTCCATGTGGGCCTCGTCCGGGAAGTGCAGCCCACGAGCAAAGCGACCGGCCAGTTCCGGCTCGAGATCGGCAGGCGACACCGCTCGGTGGCCTTGGGTGGCGCGGGCGAAGCGGTCGAGCTCGGCGGCGTCGCGCGGCGGCGCCACGACCAGCGTGCCGCGACGCACCACGCCGGGCATCCGCGCCGCCCACCAGCCAAGCGCCGCCTGACCTTTCGATACCACGACCGCCGGCGCGGACTCGCCCTCGCAGAACGGCGCCAGCATCCCGCCCGCAAGGTGGGAGGCGGGCGCGGGCGCGTCCCCGGGCGCGATCACCTCGACCGGCAGCCCGCGCTCGGCCAGCGCGGTGGCGGCGCAAAGCCCCGCCACCCCGGTGCCCAGAACCGAGATCATTCCGACGGTTCGGCGGGCACGTAGAGCGCGCCGCCCTCGCGGAATTTCTCGGCCATCTTCTCCATGCCCTCCTGCTTTTCGGCTTCGGCTCGGATGTCGTGGCTGATCTTCATGGAGCAGAATTTCGGCCCGCACATGGAGCAGAAATGCGCCACCTTGTGGGCCTCGGCGGGCATCGTCTCGTCATGCATCTCGCGCGCGGTGTCGGGATCGAGGCCGATGTTGAACTGGTCGATCCAGCGGAACTCGAACCGTGCCCGGCTGATGGCGTCGTCGCGCAGCTGCGCGCCGGGGTGGCCCTTGGCGAGGTCGGCTGCGTGGGCGGCAAGCTTGTAGGTGATCACGCCGGTCTTCACGTCGTCGCGGTCGGGCAGGCCGAGATGCTCTTTCGGCGTCACGTAGCAGAGCATCGCGGTGCCGAACCAGCCGATCATCGCCGCCCCGATGGCCGAGGTGATGTGGTCGTAGCCCGGCGCGATATCGGTGGTGAGCGGTCCGAGCGTGTAGAACGGCGCCTCGTGGCAGTGCTTGAGCTGCTCGTCCATGTTCTCCTTGATCTTGTGCATCGGCACGTGGCCGGGGCCCTCGATCATCACCTGGCAATCCTTGGCCCAGGCGATCTTGGTCAGCTCGCCCAGCGTGCGCAGCTCGGCGAACTGCGCCTCGTCATTGGCATCGGCGATGGAGCCCGGACGCAGCCCGTCGCCAAGGCTGAACGAGACGTCGTAGCGGCGGCAGATGTCGCAGATCTCGTCGAAATGCTCGTATAGAAAGCTCTCGCGGTGATGATGCAGGCACCACTTGGCCATGATCGAGCCACCGCGGCTGACGATGCCGGTGACGCGCTTTGCGGTCATCGGGATCATGTGCAGGCGCACGCCGGCATGAATGGTGAAGTAATCGACGCCCTGCTCGGCTTGCTCGATCAGCGTGTCGCGGAAGATCTCCCATGTCAGGTCCTCGGCGATGCCGCCGACCTTCTCGAGCGCCTGGTAGAGCGGCACCGTGCCGATCGGCACCGGCGCGTTGCGGATGATCCAGTCGCGGATGTTGTGGATGTTGCGCCCGGTCGAGAGGTCCATCACCGTGTCACCGCCCCAGCGGATCGCCCACACCATCTTTTCGACCTCTTCCTCCATCGAGGAGGTGACCGCCGAGTTGCCGATATTGGCGTTGATCTTCACCTTGAAGTTGCGCCCGATGATCATCGGCTCGAGCTCGCGGTGGTTGATGTTGGCGGGGATGATGGCGCGGCCGGCGGCGATCTCGTCGCGCACGAAGTCCGGCGTCACGAGGTCCGGCAGATTGGCGCCCATCGGCGCGCCGTCGCGGGTATGCGCGGCAAGCCGGCCTTCGTTTTCGCGGATCGCGACGAACTCCATCTCGGGGGTGACGATCCCGGCGCGGGCATAGGCCAGCTGGGTCACGGCCCGGTCGCCGGTGGCGCGCAACGGCTTGCGCTGCTCCGGGAAGCCCGGCACCAGTCGGTCGCCCTTGGCAAAGCCGTTATCGGCGTCGGTGACGCCGCGGCCCTCGTATTCCTCGACGTCGCCACGGGCATGCAGCCAGCCGCCACGGACCTCGGGCAGGCCCTTGGCGATGTCGATCTCGATCGCCGGATCGGTATAGGGGCCGGAGCTGTCATAGACGCGCAGCGGCGCCTCGCCGGTGAGGGCGATCTCGCGCAGGGGGACGCGGAGCTCGTGGGTCTCGCCGTGGACGTAAACCTTGGTCGAGGCGGGCAGCGCGCCCGTGGTGATGGTGGGGATGGTGTCTTTCATTTCGGTCTCCTCTCGCGATGAGACCCAAGTGAAACGTAGTGCAGAAAGGGGCCGGACAGCCCAGGTTGCGGCAATGCGCAACAGGGCCATGCGGCCCGAAAAGGCCGCCCCTCGAGATGCGATGGGGGAATGCCCTTCGGTCTTCCTACGCCAGCGTCAACTGGGTCAGGTTCGAAGGGTCGCGTCACCCCGGCATCAATGTGCCGGTGTCAGCCTCTCAGTCCCCTCTGGCGGGACTCCCCTGACGTGTCGGCAGGATAGGAAATCACGCTTTGCGGTCAAGCGTCGAAAGTGCCCGGGGAGGACATTTCTTATCCAGATCTGAAATTGTTCATTTAGTGCAGTTCTTTGCCCTCATTAAGTGACGCAATACATGAGCATCCGTTCGGTGCTGAAGATGCGAATACGGGGACCGGGCCTCTCGCCCGATCCCCTGCTGTCGCTCCCGTTGGTCTGCTTCAAGGGGGAGAGGGAGTTAGCCGAACAGGCCCGACAGCAATCCGTCATCGTGATCCTCGTCGCCGCTCTCGTGATGCGGGTCATGCTCCGAGCTGTCGTCGCTCCAGTCGCCAAGAAGGTGGCGTACCGCATCGCCGACGTCGAATGCCTCGGACCCCAGAAGCTCGTCCACGGTACCGCCATCGCCAAGAAGGTCCTCGACCACGCCATCGGTTTCGCTGTGATCGGGCTTGTTGTCGTCGGTGAGCAGGTCATCGACGGTGCCGCCATCGCCAAGCAGCTCGTCCACGGTGCCACCTTCGCCCAGAAGATCGTCCACGACGCCATCGGTCTCGCTGTGATCGGGATGGTTGTCGTCGGTGAGCAGGTCATCGACGGTGCCGCCATCGCCAAGCAGCTCGTCCACGGTGCCACCTTCGCCCAGAAGATCAGCCACGACGCCGTCGGTCTCGCTGTGATCGGGGTGATCGTCGCCGGTGAGCAGGTCATCGACGGTGCCGCCATCGCCAAGAAGCTCGTCGACGGTGCCACCTTCGCCCAGAAGATCGTCCACCAGCCCGTGGGTCTCACTGCCGTCGGCCATGTCGTCGCCGGTGAGCAGGGCATCGACCGTCCCGCCGTCGCCCAGGAGGTCGTCGATCGGCCCGTCTTCCTCCAGAAGCCCGGCCTGTTCGTGATCCGCACCGCCGATGTTGATATCGACCAGGCCATCGTCGAGGAGATCATCGGCGGTGCCGCCGTCGCCGAGGACTTCATCAAGCGTCCCGCCCTCGGCCAGCAGCCCGTCGATCACGCCCTCGGTGGTCGAGTTGTCTGCCTGATCGTCGCCGGTGAGCAGGTCATCGACCGTCCCGCCATCGCCGAGCAGCTCATCGACCAGACCGCCCTCCGCCAGAAGGTCGTCGACCAGATCATCGGTTTCGCTGCCATCTGCCATGTCGTCGCCGGTGAGGATGCGGTCGAGCACGCCGCCATCGCCCGCGAGTTCATCGAGGATGCCGCCCTCGCCGGCGAGATCGTCGCCAAGACCGTCTGTCTCGCTGCCATCAGGGCCATCGTGATTGCCCAGCAGCGTGTCGACCGCGCCACCGTCGCCGGCAAGGTCGTCGACAAGGCCGTCTTCGTCGAAGAGCGAGATCACCGAGTGGTCCTCCTCTGGCTCGGATGGGTGGGGCAGGTGGATGCCGCTCGGATCCATCGGTGTGAAGGAAATGAGATCGCAATCGCTGATTGTCTCGATGCCGTCCACCGGATCGTCGGGATCGACGGTGATGTCGAACGGGTCGCCGTCGAGATTGACCTCGACCGAGATCTCCGCGCCGGCCTGAGCGGTCAGGTTGTGCTCATTCGCCGCGAACAACGCGTCGGCATAGCTGGTGCTGGATGCCGGTCCGAAGGACAGGTCGCCATCGAGGAGCACAAGCTTGCCGCTGATGGCATCCGGGTCCATCCCGAAGGCGAATTCGGTGCTGAGCGTCAGCGCGCCTTCGACCACCGCAACGTTGCTGTCGGGGGTCTCCTCGGGTGGCTCTTGCGTGAGGTGTTCGACAGTTCGTGACAGTCCGCTTAGAAATCCCATGTGTCTTCCTCCTCTGATGCGTGCCCGTGGCGGGCGCGACCTCGATGGGATCAGGCTGCGGGAAGGAGGGCTCCGAACGCAAAAATAATATCTAAATGATACTTAATTTGGGCTAGGGGTGAGCGGTGGCTCGGTCTATTGTTTGCTCTGCTGGTCCAAAAGAATGTGTTGTAATTTACTGTTTCCGATAAGGTGATGATTTGCCGCAATCGCGTCCTATGGTCGCTTCGATTCGTTCTCCTTTTTCGGGGTTGAATTTCAATAAGTATCACCATGAAACAAAATGGGGGGGGCGGCCGTGGCCGCCCCAGTCTCGCGTGAGTGGTGGACTTTGTTATTGGACCAGTCGGACCTTGCAGGTCCCTTCAAGGACCGTGAGTGATGCCGGCGCAATGGCCAGTCCGACGAAGTCGTGCACCACGCTGGCCAGAGCGGCCTCCGGCGGCGCGGTGAGAGAGGACGCGGCCGCGAGAAGCCCGCCTGCCAGTCCGGACAAGCCTGTCGGATCGATCTGCCCAAGCAGCTCCGTCGCGTTGCGGCTCGCCTGGTCCAGCGCCTCTTCGAGGCGCGGCGACAGCGATTTCGACACGCCGTCGCGCACGTCTTCTGCGCTGAAGGACAGCGTCTGGGCGCCGCTTTGCACCAGCGCGATGCGATCCCGTACCGTCAGGCCGAGCGCGCTCAGGCCAATGTCGAGCGTGGCGAGCCCGGCCTCGACCGGGGTGAAGGCCGCCGCCGGGTGCGGGCCGACGGGCCGGCAGACCGAGCCGCCTGTGCCGAGTTGCGCCGAGGCCTGCGCCAACTCGAGCGCGAGGTCGAGCTCGACAAGGCCAAGCAGGTTGAGCCCATCGACGCCAAGACGGATCTGCGCGGTCTCGGCATAGGCCTCGGTGCTGCCGGGTTCGGCGTCGAGGACGATCCGGCGCGGCTCGAGCACGGTGAGCGAAACCGGGATCCGGGCGAATGGTCCGAGGTCGGCTTCGAAATCCAGATCGATCAGGTGATCGTCGAGCAGCTCGAGCGAGGCAAAGATCAGGTCCGCGCGGGAAACGCGGCCCGCGGGCAGGCCCGCGCCCAGCAGGAGGCCGCGATTGGCCTCGTCGAGCTGGAGTACATCGCCAAGCCGGATGGTGCCCGGCGGTGCCGGTACATCCGCGCCAAGCGCCAGCGACCAAAGACGGGCGAGCCCGATCTCGGCGTCGAGCACGTCGCCATAGGTCAGCGGCGCCTCGAGATCGAGGGCGAGAGTTTCAAGCAGCAGGTCGGCCCGCAGGCTGAGAGCCCCGTCGGAGCACAGCAGGTCGGCGGCGCTTCCGAGCAGTGGGCGCAGGGCGCCCTGAAACAGATCGAGCGAGGCGAGGCAGTTCGAGAGCGTGAAGCTCACGCGCTCCTGCGCGCGCGCCACGGCCTTGCGTTCGAACGGCGCATCGAAGCCGCGCCGGAGCAGGGCGGTGAGGTTGGTCTTGGCCTCCGAGCGCACGGTGACGCGCGCGGCATTCGGGCGGCGCGGATCGGCGACATCCATGTCGCTGAAGCTGCCATCCTGCCAGCGGCCGAGCTCGATCTGGCGAGAGGCGAGCCGTTCGGCCCGAAAGCTGTCGTTCACGGCGACCGAGACGCGCGCCTGTCGGACTGCCGAAGGGCGTTCGCCGGTGTAGCGCGCGGCCTCGAGCGCGGCCATGTCCGCCTGCGCCTGAAGGTGGCTGCGATGGTTGTTGAGCCAGAGCAGGTCGAACAGCATCGCCATGCCGATCAGAATGCCGGGTAGCAGGACCGCTGTCGCGGCAGTCACCGAGCCGGACTCGTCACGCAGCATCACCTCAGCCTCCCATCACGATGGCCTTGGCGGTGATCTGGTCCGAGCCGTCATTCAGACGCCGGAACACCGAGTTGAAGCCCATGAAGGAGGCGTCATAGGTCAGGGTGATCTCGCTCCAGCCGGCGCGGGTCCCGGCACTGCAGTGCACCGAGCTGAGGCGCTCGGGAGAGATCATGACGAAGGTCTCGGTCAGATCCGTCACCAGGCTCTGCTCGATGGTCGCGCACAACTCGGCGCGGCTCAGGGCGCCACCGTGATGCTGCAGGGATTGCCGCGCGACCTCGTGGGTAAGCTGCTGAACGTTGGCGATGGTGAGCAGGTAGAGGGCGAGCCACGCCATGCCGGTGAGGATCGCCATGAAGACCGGAAACAGGATCGCGAACTCGACCGTCGCGCTGCCAGCCTCATCGCGCCAGGCGCGTGCCGCACGGTCTCGAAGCTTTGACTGTGACATCACCCCGTTCCTCCATGTTTATATCAAATTGATATTTATGGAGTTGGGCGATATTGGGGCGGAATGATGTCTGCGGTGTGATGTTGAGGCAATTTCGTGCCTGTCGGGGCGATACCGCCCCTCACGATCAGAGAGACTGGGCGTTGGCTCCCAGCCTGTAGACCTTGGTCTTGTGGTTCGGCGAATGCTCGATGTAGCCAAGCTCGATCAGTCGCTTCATGGCACGGTGAAAGGTGGCGTGCTTCATCTCCTCGACCGCCGTCGCGCGACGTACCTGGTCGGAGGAAATGTCGGTTGTCCCATCGCCTTGCGCGGCAATGGCGTGAAACGCGTATAGCAGGTCGCGCTCATTGCGGTTCAGATCCTCGAGTCCGAGGTCTTTCTCCATCTGCCACAGGGCAGCTCGTAGCTTTGCGATGCCGGATAGCGCGCTCATCTTGTATGTCCAAATCGACCTAAAGTATCGCCATGATAAATTTTCAGAAGATTTGGCGCAATACCGGTTTGTGCAAAGGCAGACTTGTGATTGTGACAATCTATTCAGATCGCTGCATAAGTCTGAAAATTCCGATCAAAATGAGCATGAATACCGCCAGGCCGGCGATGTCGCTGAGCACTGTGGGGTAGGCGATCGAGAAAGAGAGCGTGTGGGTCGGAAAGAGGTCGTCGAGCAGGCTGCGCAGGATGAGCGCGAATGCCGACGCCTTGACCCCGGCGAGCAGGATGATCTTCCAGACCCGGCGCCCGCCGGTCAGGTCGACCTCGGTGTCGATCCCGGCCCAGCGCATCGTGGTGAAGGCGAACGGGGCGCAGAGCGTTACCATGAGCGCGTGGCCGTCTGCGGAGCTCAGAATCTCGGCCGGCGCGTATCCTTCCAGTATCGCCTGAAGCGCGATGCCCGGGAGAAGGTAGGGGATCGACCTCCAGCCATAGAGCCAGGCGGCCAGCACGATCAGGCCGAAGCCCAGAATGACGTAGTCGCGATTGCAGTCGAACGCGCCACAGATCGCCGCGTGCGATTGCAGCAGGACAATCAGGATACCCGAGAGCGTTGCGGCCCGAATGGCATGAGTCTTCGCGGAGTCGGGCGTGCGGGTGTCGTCGTCGGTCTTCGAATTCAGCCCCAAGGGGTTGCTCCTTAATTCTTGGTCAAAGGTGCGCGCCCGATCTAACAGTTCCAAGTTGATAGATCGGCCGGTGCGGCGGTTGCACGCGGATCGCTCCTTTTCCTCCTCCTGCCGACGGTGAGGACGCAGCCCTCCCTCATTCCGTCGGTCGCATTTCGGCGCCCCCAGGATCCGCTTAAATGAGAAGCGGCCTACCGAAAAGATATATCATTGAAATGTTTTTTACCATTGGAAAAGACCCGCTGCGGTCGGGGATTCTTCGGAAAAAACGCGGGCTTGCGTGGCCTTGGCGCTTGAGTGGCGAGTCAAGAAATACGAATATTGGATATTTTCAAGAGGCTGCGTGCTGTCGGTTCGTTGGTGCGCAAATGTCGTTTCGCGCGAGTGTGTTGCTCGAATACGGCCTTGTCGCGCTTGATGTATCCCGGCCAGCGCGGGCGAAGCCGCCTTGAGGGCTTACTAGATGGCTTGGGGGGCTGTCCGAGCAGAGTGCCCCGAGGCGGCGAGCGATGTGCGGTGGGATCAGCGCCGGATCTCGTCGAGCAGCCAGCCCCGGAAGCGTTGCACGTGCGGGCTCGCCAGTGCCGGCTCCGGCAGGATCAGCGCGTAGTGCTCACCGGTTTCGAAACGCCGTGGCGCGGCCAGCGCAAGCGCGCCACGCTCGAGCGCAGGGCGGGCGACGATCTCGGGCACGATGCCGACGCCGAGCCCGGCGATGGCCGCATCGACGATCATGTCGAAATGGTCCAGCCGCGCACCGCGCAGGATGCGACGGGGGTCGGTATCTGAGCCGCGGAACCAGTCGAGCCAGAGCGTGGGGCGGGTCGATTGCTGCAGCAGCGGCAGTTCCAGGAGGTCGGCATCGCTGAGTGCATCCTGCCCGGCCAGGAGCGTCGGCGCGGCCACGATCACCATCGTTTCCGGAATCACCGGCTCGGTGCTGACCCCGGGCATATCATGCCGGCTGCGCATAATGGCGAGGTCGAATGGCTCGCGACCGAAATCCACCGGCAGCAGGCGCGCCGAGAGGTCGAGGCTGATCTCCGGGGCGACCTGAGCAAAGCGCGCGAGCCGTGGGATCAGCCAGATCCGCGCAAAGCTCGGCAGCACCGCCATGCGCAGGACCGCATCGCGCCCACCGAAGGCCATCACACCCATCGCCGCCGCGTCGAGCTCTGCGAGCAGCTCCTCGGCGCGGTCGAGGAACGCATGGCCTGCGGGCGAGAGCACCAGCCTTTGCCGCACGCGATTGAACAGCGCCACGCCCAGCCGGTCCTCGAGCGAGGCCAGTGAGCGCGAGATCGCGCTCTGCGTCAGGCCGAGGCTGTCGGCGGCCATGGTGGTGGTGCCGCGACGGGCGCAGGCGGTGAACGCCTCGAGCTCGGCGACGGACGGGATATAAGCTTTGCGCATCGGGGCTCCGGGACAAACGGTGATGGGCTGGTTTATGAGAAATTCTCATTCCTTGCGCAAATTAAATCGTTTCCATCCGGGCCCGTGCGGGCGTAGGGTGCGCGTCAAAACGCGAAAAGGATTCCGACCATGGCCGACGCCCCCAACCTTCGTCCCAAGGATAACCCCGCACTCGCCGGATTCTCGTGGGAGGATCCGTTCCTGTTCGACGCCCAGCTCGAGGAAGATGAGCGGATGATCGGCGAAAGCGCCCGCGCCTTCGCGCAGGACAAGCTGCTGCCGCGAGTCGAGCACGCCTACATGGAAGAGCATACCGATCCCGAGATCTTTGCCGAGATGGGCGCGCAGGGCCTGCTCGGGGTCACCGTGCCCGAGCAGTATGGCGGCATCGGCGCGGGCTATGTGAGCTATGGCCTTGTCGCGCGCGAGGTCGAGCGGGTGGATTCGGGCTACCGCTCGATGATGTCGGTGCAGTCGAGCCTGGTGATGTACCCGATCTACGCCTACGGCTCCGAAGCGCAGCGGCAGAAATACCTGCCCAAGCTGGCCTCGGGCGAGTGGATCGGCTGCTTTGGCCTGACCGAGCCCGATGCCGGCTCCGATCCCGCGGGCATGAAGACCCGGGCCATCAAGACCGAGGGCGGCTACCGCCTGAAGGGGGCCAAGATGTGGATCTCGAACGCGCCGATCGCGGATGTCTTCGTGGTCTGGGCCAAGTCCGAGGCGCATGGTGGCAAGATCCGCGGCTTCGTGCTCGAGAAGGGCATGAAGGGGCTTACCGCGCCGAAGATCGGCGGCAAGCTGTCCTTGCGCGCCTCGATCACCGGCGAGATCGTCATGGATGACGTGGAGGTGGGTGAAGACGCGCTGCTGCCCAATGTCGAAGGGCTCAAGGGACCGTTCGGCTGTCTCAACCGGGCACGCTACGGCATCGCCTGGGGCGTGATGGGCGCGGCGGAGGCCTGCTGGATGCAGGCGCGCCAGTATGGCCTCGACCGCAAGCAGTTCGACAAGCCGCTGGCCGGCACCCAGCTGTTCCAGAAGAAGCTCGCGGACATGCAGACCGAGATCGCGCTCGGCCTGCAGGCGGCGCTGCGCGTGGGGCGCCTGATGGACAGTGCCCAGGCAGCGCCCGAGATGATCTCGCTGATCAAGCGCAACAACTGCGGCAAGGCGCTTGATATCGCCCGCATGGCGCGTGACATGCATGGCGGCAACGGCATCCAGATCGAGTACGGCGTGATGCGCCATGCGGCCAACCTCGAAACGGTGAACACCTACGAGGGCACTCATGACGTGCACGCGCTGATCCTCGGCCGGGCACAGACCGGCATCCAGGCGTTCTTCTGATCGTCCTCTGTTGGTAGATCTTGGGAGCGGTGCCGGAAGGTGCCGCCCTCTTGCGTTTGACGGGCAGCCGACAGGAAGGGGCGCTGCCCCCTCTTGGCGCTGTGCGCCAATTCACCCCCGAGGTATTTTTGAACCAAAGAAGCCAGGAGCGCTGCGCCTCTGGCTTCTCTTCGTCAAAAATACTCCCGCCGGAGGCGTCCGCCCGTGCCACAAGCGGGGCGCAGGATCGTCCCGTTGCAACCCCGCCACCGGCAGGACCGGAACTGTCGCTGAGAAGATGCGAGGCGGGGCTGGTCAAGCGGCTGGGATATGCCTTAGACAAGGCCAACTGACAGACGGAGAGGCGCGATGGACGATCTGTTCAATTCCTTCATGAACGGCCCCGATGAGAAGGGCCGCTTCGGCATCTACGGCGGACGCTTCGTGTCCGAGACCCTGATGCCGCTGATCCTCGAGCTCGAGGAGCAGTACGAGCGGGCCAAGACCGATGACAGCTTCTGGGCCGAGATGGATGATCTCTGGAAGAACTATGTCGGCCGACCGTCGCCGCTGTATTTCGCGCAGCGCATGACCGAGGAGCTTGGCGGCGCCAAGATCTACCTCAAGCGGGACGAGCTGAACCACACCGGCGCGCACAAGATCAACAACGTGCTGGGCCAGATCATCCTCGCCAAGCGCATGGGCAAGACCCGCATCATCGCCGAGACCGGCGCCGGCCAGCACGGCGTGGCCACCGCCACGGTCTGCGCCAAGTTCGGGCTGAAATGCGTCGTCTACATGGGCGCGCATGACGTCGAGCGCCAGCAGCCCAACGTCTTTCGCATGCGCCTGCTGGGCGCCGAGGTGGTGCCGGTCACCTCCGGTCGCGGCACGCTCAAGGACGCCATGAACGACGCGCTGCGCGACTGGGTGACCAATGTGCGCGACACGTTCTACTGCATCGGTACGGTGGCGGGCCCGCACCCGTACCCGGCCATGGTGCGCGATTTCCAGGCCGTCATCGGCAAGGAAGTGCGCTGGCAGCTGGCCGAGCAGGAGGGCGAGGGCCGTCTGCCCGACAGCGTCATCGCGGCGATCGGCGGCGGCTCCAACGCCATGGGCCTGTTCCACCCGTTCCTCGACGACCCGACCGTCAAGATCATCGGCGTCGAGGCCGGGGGCAAGGGCGTGAACGAGAAGATGGAGCACTGCGCCTCGCTCACCGGCGGCCGCCCCGGCGTGCTGCACGGCAACCGCACCTACCTGCTGCAGGACGACGATGGCCAGATCCTCGAGGGCTTCTCGATCTCCGCCGGGCTCGACTACCCCGGCATCGGGCCCGAGCACGCCTGGCTGCACGACAGCGGCCGTGCCGAGTATGTCTCGATCACCGA
Source organism: Salipiger bermudensis (assembly GCF_017309175.1). Lineage (NCBI taxonomy): Bacteria > Pseudomonadati > Pseudomonadota > Alphaproteobacteria > Rhodobacterales > Roseobacteraceae > Salipiger > Salipiger bermudensis. The sequence goes on from NZ_JAEKJV010000012.1 coordinate 51,640, forward strand.
CAAGGAGGCGCTGGAGGCGTTCCAGTTCTCCTGCCGCACCGAGGGCATCATCCCGGCGCTCGAGCCCAGCCACGCGCTGGCGCATGTGATGAAGATCGCGCCGACCCTGCCAAAGGACCACATCCTCGTGATGAACATGTGCGGTCGCGGCGACAAGGACATCTTCGCCGTCGCCAAGCACCTGGGCCAAGACCTGGGCTGAGCGCCGCCTGCCTTCGGGCAGATAAATCGCATTTCTACGGCCGCGCGGGAGTATCCCGGGCGGCCGTTTTCGTTGCGCGGGAGGCGGCAGGCAAAGGGCCGCGCGGCGGTCAGTTCTCCTGAGCGGTTTGGTGCCGCGGGGATAAATTCGCAAAATTGGATAAAAGATTTGACAGGTCTCGGATAAATTTTGAATCCTCAGGCTGAGTTCTCCGGGAGGATTGCAATCGGAAATTGCGTGGGGAACCGGTTTAGGGAGGAAAATCATGACCAAGACGACATTGCTTCCGGGCCTCGTGCTCGGAACCGTCCTTGCTGTGCCGGCGGTGGCGCAGGACAACATGGACAAGCTATCCAACATGCAGCGTACCGACGCGACATTCACCAATATCGACCAGAGCGGCGACCGCGCCGACGCGCTGACAGGAATTCTCGAGCACATCAACGTGCCGGACGGGTTCGAGGTGAGCCTTTACGCGGTGGTACCGGACGCGCGCTCGATGGCGGTGGCGCCGCAGGGCACGGTAACCTTCGTGGGCACCCGCAAGGACAAGGTCTGGTCGGTGGTCGACCGCGACCGAGACCGGGTGGCCGACGAGGTCTTCGACTTCGCGCCGTCGATCACCTTCGACGTGCCGAACGGCCCGTGTTTCTCGCCGGACGGCTTCCTCTACATCGCCGAGCGCAACCGGGTGCTGACCTTCCCGGCGGCGGAGTTCTTCTTCGAGGGTCCGGACCCGGCGGTGGGCACCGTGGTCGCCAAGGGCGAGCTGGTGCCGGCGGAAGAGGAGAGCTTCAACCACACCGCGCGGGTCTGTCGCGTCGGGCCGGACGGAAAGCTCTACATCTCGCTCGGCCAGCCGCACAACGTGCAGCCTCAGGACAAGCTCGAGATGTACGACCAGATCGGCATCGGCGGCATCATCCGGATGAACACCGACGGCTCGGGCCGCGAGGTCTACACCCGTGGCATCCGCAACTCGGTCGGGCATGATTTCAACCCGGCCAATGGCGATCTGTGGTTCACCGACAACCAGGTCGACGGCATGGGCGACGACATCCCGCCGGGCGAGCTCAACCGGCAGACCGAGGCAGGCCAGCATTTCGGCTTTCCCTGGACCAATGCGCGGGTCGAGATCCCCGATTATAAGGACGTGGAGCGCCCGGAGGGGGTCGCGTTCGTCGAGCCGCAGGTCGAGATGCAGGCCCATGCGGCGGATCTGGGCATGAGCTTCTACCAGGGATCGTCCTTCCCGGAGAAATACCAGGGCGGCATCTTCTCGGCCCAGCACGGCTCGTGGAACCGCACCACGCCGGTGGGCGCGCGGGTGATGTTCACCGCGCTCGATGAAGAAGGCAACGCCGCCGGCACCGAGGTCTTTGCCGATGGCTGGCTCGATGAGAGCACTGGCGAGTATCGCGGTCGCCCGATGGACGTGGCGTTCCTCAAGGACGGCTCGATGCTGGTCTCGGACGATTTCGCCGGCGCGATCTGGCGCATCGCTTACAACCCGGCCCCGGCCAGCGAATGAAGCTGGCGGCTGTTCTCCTCGGCGGGCTGATGCTCGCCGGGGCAGGGCCGGCGGTGGCGGATGATCCCGCCGCCGGTCGCAAGGTGGCCAACATGTGCCGCACCTGTCACGGGCTCGACGGGCTGGCGCAAATTCCCATCGCGCCGCATATCGGCGGCGAGCCGGAAGAGTATCTCGAAGCGCAGCTCATGGCCTTCAAGACCGGCGCGCGCGAGCATGAGATGATGTCGGTGGTGGCAGCCGGGCTGAGTGCGCAGCAGATCTCGGATGTGGCGGCGTGGTACGCCTCGCACGAGGCCCGCGCGACGCTGCCGGAGGGCGTGAGCGTAGAGGATGCGCCGGCGGCCTGCGTCTCGTGCCACGGGGCGACCGGAATCTCCGAGTTGCTCGACGCGCCCAACCTCGCGGGAGAAGTGAACATCTATATCGATACCCAGCTCAAGGCGTTCCGCACTGGCAGGCGGACGCACGAGATCATGTCGGACATCGCCGCCGACATGACCGATGAAGAGATCCGCGCCGTGGCCGACTGGTACGGGGCTGTCCAGCTCGAGATCGAGATGCCGGAGTAGAGCGGTGCCCGGAGAAGGCGGCGAGGGCAGGGCGATCCGCTGCCCAACAACGCGCCGCGGTCGCGGGCGGCACGGCATATTTTGCCGCGCCTCTCTTGCGCTCCGTAGCCCCATGCGGAACAGATAGCGCAACGGCAACGGGCCCCGCGTGGCGGTCGGACCGGCCGAAGAGCAATTGACAGGGACAGCCCATGAAACATCTCCTGACCGCCACCGCGCTTGTCTGCAGCCTTGCCGGCGCCGCCTCCGCCCAGACCGTGCTCACCGTTGCCAACTGGCTGCCGCCGTCGCACCCGCTGGTTTCCGAGCTGATCGTGCCGATGACCGAACAGATCGCCGAGGCCACCGGCGGCGAGGTGACTGCCAATATCCTGCCCGCGCCGCTGGGGCCGCCGCAGGCGCATTTCGATTTTGCCGTCAACGGCGTGGCCGACATCACCTTCGGCGTGCAGGGCTACAACCCGGGCCGCTTCAAGACCACCAACATCGTCGAACTGCCGTTCCTCGGTGACAGCGCCGAGAATATCTCGGTGGCCTACTGGCGCGTGTTCGACGAGATGCTGCGTGACGCGGGCGAATATGACGACGTGAAGGTGCTCGCGGTGTTCAGCCATGGACCCGGCGAGATCTTCCTCAAGTCCGGTGAGGTCTCCGAGCCCGACGTGCTGCAGGGCGTCAAGCTGCGCGTCGGCGGCGGCATCGTGCACGAGGTGGCCTCGGCGCTTGGCGCGGTGCCGGTCGAGGGGCCGTCGTCCAAGGCCTACGAGCTGCTGAGCCAGGGCGTCGCCGACGGCATCTTGTTTCCCTACGAGTCGGTCAACTTCTTCAAGCTGATCCCGCAGCTCGACGAGGCGATCTCGGTGCCGGGCGGGCTCTACAACACCTCGTTCTACATCGTGATGAACAAGGCCAAGTGGGAGAGCCTCGACCCCGAGCAGCAGGACGCCATCGACACCGTCACCGGAGAGGCGCTGGCGCGCATGGCGGGCCAGATGTGGGATGCCGCCGACGCCGCAGGCAAAGCCGCCATGGAGGGCGAGATTGCCATCACCCCGGCCACCGAGGGGCAGCTCTCGGCCTGGGAAGGCGCGCTGTCACCGCTGGTGCAAGCAAAGCTCGACGAGGCGGCCGAGACCGGCGTCGACGCGCAGGCGGCGTTTGACATGCTGAAGGCCGAGATCGCCAAGGAAGCCGCCGAGTAATGCCCGAGGCCCTGCCCGAGACGACGCGCCCGCGCGGGGCCTTTGGCCTGCGCGCGGCGCTTGCGGTGCTGGGCGGCGTGCTGCTGATGGCGCTGATGGGGATGACGGTGACCGACGTGATCGGGCGCTACCTCTTCAACGCGCCACTCAGAGGCGCCACCGAACTCACCGAGCTGCTGCTCGCCGCCGTCGTCTTTCTTGGTCTGCCAGCGGTGGCGCTGGCCGATGAACACGTGACGGTGGATCTGGTGACCGACCGGATGCCGGCGGCGGTGAAGCCGTGGCGGGGTGCAGTGACGGGGCTGTTCTCGGCGGTGGTTCTGGCGGTGGTGGCGTGGCGGGTCTGGGTCTACGCGGCGCAGATCGGCGGCTATGGCGGAACCACGACGACGCTGGCGATCCCGATCGCCCCCTTGGGCTATTTCTGTGCGGTCTGCACCGGCTTTGGTGCTCTCCTGACCGCGCTCGTGCCGGCACATGCGCTGATCCGGCACCTGAAAGGACACTGACATCATGGAAAGCTGGCCGGTCGGCATGGCCATTCTCGGCGTGCTGCTTCTCGTGGGCGTGCCGATCTCGATGGCCCTCGCGGGCGTGGGGCTCGTGGGCGTGGCCTCGATCATCGGCTGGACCCCGGCGCTGTCGCTGCTGGGCTCGGCCTTCTTCGACAACGGGCGCGACTACTCGCTCTCGGTGCTGCCGCTGTTCCTGATGATGGGCAATTTCGTGGTGCAGTCGGGCATCGCGGAGGAGCTCTACAAGTCGGCGTATGCCTGGCTGCGCCACCGCAAGGGCGGGCTGGCCACGGCCACCGTCATCGCCTGCGGTGCGTTCAGCTCGGTCTGCGGCTCGTCGATGGCCACGGCGGCCACGATGACCCGCATCGCGCTGCCCTCGATGCGGCGCTACGGCTATCCCGACCGGCTCTCCACCGCCTCGATCGCCGCCGGCGGTACGCTGGGCATCCTGATCCCGCCCTCGGTGATCCTCGTGTTTTACGGCATCATGACCCAGCAGGACATCGGCAAGCTGTTCCTCGCGGGGCTGATCCCCGGGCTGATCGGCATCATCGGCTACACCATCGCCGTGCGCATCACGCTGGTGACCCAGAAGATCGATCTGCCGGTCGAGCCCAAGCTGCCTCTCCTTGACCGCATCCGTGCGCTCAAAGGCACCGCCGGCGCGCTGATCCTCTTTGTCTTCGTGATGGGCGGCATCTATCTCGGCGTCTTCACCCCCACCGAAAGCGCCGGCATGGGCGCGGGCGGGGCGTTCCTGCTGGTGCTGCTCTCGGGACGGTTCAGCCGCGAGAAGATGATCGCGGTGCTCTACGACACCATGAAGACCACCTCGATGATGTTCTTCATCCTGTTCGGCGCGCTGACCTTCACCAACTACGTCAACATGTCGGGCATGACCCGCGACATCCAGGCGGCGCTGAGCGTCTTCGGCGACACGCCGATGATGACCATTCTCGTGATGCTCTGCATCTACCTTGTCTTGGGCTGCGTGCTCGAAAGCCTGTCGATGATCATGCTGACCGTGCCGGTCTTCTACCCCATCGTGGCGGCGCAGGGCATCGACCTGATCTGGTTCGGCATCTTCGTCGTCATGGTGACCGAGATCTCCTACATCACCCCGCCGGTGGGGATGAACGCCTTCGTGCTGCGCTCGGTGGTGCCCGATGTGCGGCTCGGCACGATCTTCGGCGGGCTCGCGCCCTTCGTCGCGATGGACGTGCTGCGCGTGGCGCTGCTCACCGCGTTTCCGGGGCTGGTGCTGCTGCTGACCTGAGCGTGGCTCAGTCCGCAAGCGGCCGGAACGAGACCTCTCCGATCAGCCAGTCGCGAAACGCGGCCACCCGTTCGGAGCGGCCCTCCGGCGTGACGAGGTAATAGGCTTTTTCGGTCGAGTAGGGCGCGTCGAGCGCCACGCGCAGCAGACCGTCCGAAAGCTCGCGTTCGATCAGGTAGCGCGGCAGCAGCGCGCAGCCCATGCCGGCCTTCACCGCCTCGATGGCGAGCGAGATCTGGTCGACCCAGTGGCCCTCGCCGGCGCGCTCGACGGCGACGCCGTGATGGGCGAACCAGTCGGGCCAGAGACCGGGCCGCTCGGAGAGGTGGATGCGGGGCAGAGGGGCGAGCTCGGCCGGAGCGGAGGGAACCTGCGGGGCGCCGCCGCCGATCACCGGCACCATGATCTCGGAGCAAAGGTAGCTGCAGATCCCGCCCGGCCAGTTGGGCTGGCCGTAGTGAATGGCCAGATCGCAGGGGCTGTCATTGAAGTCGAACACGCCCTTTCGGGTGCTGAGATCGATGCGCAACCCGGGATGCTGCGCAAGGTAGCCGGGCAGGCGCGGCATCAGCCAGCGCGCGGCAAAGGTCGGCAGCGCGTTGATCGAGAGCACCGTCTCCTGGGCACCGCCAGCCCCGGCGTGACGCAGGGCGCGCTCGGCCAGCCGCAGCAGGCGCTGCGCCTCGGGCAGCAGGTCTTCGCCCGCGCGGGTGAGCACCACGCGGCCCGGCGCGCGCTCGAACAGCGGTTTGCCGATCTGCTCCTCGAGCTCGCGGATCTGGCGGCTGACGGCGCTCTGGGTCAGCGCCAGCTCCTCGGCGGCGCGGGTGAAATTGCCGTGTCGCGCGGCCTGCTCGAAGGTCTGGAGCACGCGCAGGTCGGGCAGGTGGCGGCGCTGCAGGCTCATCGGCGCTCAGCGTGCCCCGGCCGCGTGCATCAGCGTCGCGCCGAACTCGTAGTAGCTGCCCTTGAGCGCCGTGAGGCTTTCATCGTGGCCTTTCACAGGGACCAGCGGCAGGCCCGAGAGATCGCCCGAAAGCAGTGCCTCGGCGCTGGCCGTGCCGAACACCGTGCCGGGGCCGATGCCGCGCCCGGAATAGCCGAAGCACGACAGCGCGTTGGGCCCGATCTCGACGATTTTCGGGATATGGTCCGAGGTCATCGCGATGCGCCCGCACCAGGCATGCTCAAAGGGCAGATCGGCGATCTCGGGGAAGAGCTGGCGCAACTTGCGCCGGGCCCACCCGGCATGAATGCCGCCGCCGGGGCCGTCGAGATTGCCCATCCCGCCGAGGATCATTCGCCCAGCGTGATCGGTGCGGAAGGACGACATGACCAGCGCGGTGTCCCAGCAGCCTTCGCCGCGGGCGAGGATGCGGGCGCGGGCGGAGGCCGGCATCGGGGCAGTGGCGAACTGGCCGAAATGCACCGGCGTGTAGGCTGGCGGCTGTGCACCCGCGAGCGGCGCATGGTAGGCATTGGTCGCCATCAGCAGGGCGCCCGCTTGCACGGTCTGGCCGTTGCAGGTGACACGCCAGCTGTCGCCCGCGCGGGCGATGTTCGTCACCGGGCTGTCTTCGAAGATCCGAGCCCCGGCGCGCGTTGCTGCGCGCGCCAGCCCGCGGCAATAGGCCAGGGGCTGCACCGTCCCGGCGCGCGGATCGAAGAGCGCGCCATGCACCGACGCGCTGCCGACGCGTTCCTGTGCCTCGGCGGCGTCGAGCAGTTGCAACGGCGCGCCGTGGGCATTGCCCTGCCGAAAGCGGGCGCGCAGGTCATCCATGCCGGATGGGGCGTGGGCGCAATGCAGGGTGCCGTTGCGGGTGGCCTCGCAGGAGATTTCCTCGCGCTCGATGATCCCGTAGACCAGATCGGGGGCCGCCCCGAGACGGGCGATCAGCGCGCGGCCCGCATCTTCGCCAAGCTCGGCGAGGATCTCGTCGGGCTTGAGCCACAGCCCGGCATTGGCCAAGCCCACATTGCGCCCCGAGCCGCCGTGACCGATGGTCCGGGCCTCGAGCAGCGCCACCGAGGCACCGCTACGCGCGGCCTGAAGCGCCGCCGCGCTACCGCTGAAGCCGCCACCGATCACCGCCAGATCGACGCTGAGGGCGCGATCGAGCGGGCCGGCCGAGATCACCTCCTTGCTGGAGGCGCGCCAGAGATTGCCGTGTTGCGAAGCTGTCATCTTGTCCGTCCTAGGTCGCCGGATCCGCCGCCTGCGGAAGTCCCGAAATCTGTCCCGTGACAGAGGTGTAACAGCGTTGGGCTGGGATGGAAGAGCCTGTGAACAGGCGACGGGCGCCGGGAGAGCCCGGCGCCCGAAGGATTGGCAGGCTCAGCCCTGCGGCACCAGCTTGCCGGGGTTCATGATGCCCTTGGGGTCGAGCGCCTGCTTGATCTGGCCCATGACCTGCCAGCCGTCACCGTGCTCGGCCTCCATGTAGGCCATCTTGCCGAGGCCGACGCCGTGCTCGCCGGTGCAGGTGCCGCCAAGCGCCAGCGCGCGCTCGGCCATGCGGTGGGACAGGCGCTTGGCTTCGTCGAGCTCTTCCGGCTTGTCGGGGTCGATCAGCAGGATGGCGTGGAAATTGCCGTCGCCCACATGGCCGAGGATCGGGCCGGGCACGCCGCTTTGCGCGATGTCGGCCTGTGTTTCCTCGACCGCGGTGGCAAGCCGCGAGATCGGCACGCACATGTCGGTCACCACCGCCCGCGCGCCCTTGCGCGAGGCGAGGATGGCGTAATAGCCGTTGTGACGCAGCGCCCAGAGCGCCCGGCGCTCCTCTTCGCGGGCCGACCACTGGAACGGCGAGGCCCCGTGCTCGGCGACGATCTCGCCGAAGCGCTCGGCATCCTGCGCCACGCTCTCGGGCGAGCCGTGGAACTCGACGAGAAGGTGCGGCGCCTGCGACATCTCCATGCCGGAATAGGCCGTGAAGGCTTGCGCGGTGGCCGCGTCGACGAACTCGATCCGCGCCATCGGGATGCCCATCTGGATGGTCTCCATCACCGCCGTGACCGCCGAGCCCATGTCGGGGAAGGCGCAGATCCCGGCGCTGGTGGCCTCGGGGATGCCGTGCAGCCGCAGGGTCAGCTCCGTCACGAGGCCCAGCGTGCCCTCCGAACCCACCATCAGCGCGGTCAGATCGAAACCGGCGGCACTCTTGCGGGCGCGGGTTCCGGTGCGGATCACCCGGCCATCGGCCAGCACAACGGTCAGACCCAGCACGTTGTCGCGCATGGTGCCGTAACGCACGGTGGTGGTGCCCGAGGCGCGGGTCATCGCCATGCCGCCGAGGCTCGCGTTGGCGCCGGGATCGACCGGGAAGAACAGGCCGGTGGCGCGCAGTTCCTCGTTCAACGCCTCGCGGGTGACGCCGGGCTGCACGGTCACGTCCATGTCGTCGAGCCGGATCTCGATCACCTTGTTCATGCGCGAGAAATCCACCACCACGCCGCCATGCACCGCGAGCCCGTGGCCCTCGAGCGAGGTGCCGGCCCCCCAGCCGATCACCGGGCAATCGTGCTCGGCGCAGATCTTCACCAGAGCCTGCACCTCCTCGGTGCTTTCGGGATAGGCCACCGCGTCGGGCGGCGTGGTCGGGAAATGGGACTCGGATCGGCCGTGTTCGGCCAGATCGGGCTTGGACCGGCTGAGCCGTTCGCCTAGGAGAGAGGCGAGAGCATCAAGGGCGGCGTCTTTGGGCATTGGTAACCTCCGGGGAAATCGCGGGGACCATAGCGATGCCGCTCGCCCGGCGAAAGCCAAAGGGGCCGGCGAAAGCCAAAGGGGCCCGGCGAAAGCCAAAGGGGAGAGGGAATGTTGCGCGAGGTTGCCCGCCAGTGGCACGAAATGCGCGCCACCTGCGGGCGCGGCTGGGACACGCTGAGGCACAAGGCACCGGGGCAGGTGACCTTCTGGCTCATCGCGCTGGTGGTCGGCGCCGCGGCGGGCTTTGCCGCTATCCTGTTCCGCTCTGCGATCAATCGCCTTCAGGCTGCGCTTTACGGCACCGAGGACGTCAACACGCTGGCCAGCTTCGCCAGCGAGTTGCACTGGCTCTGGGTGCTGCTGATCCCGCTCGGCGGCGGCATCGTGGTCGGCCTCATCATCCAGTTCCTGACACCAGATGGCCGCGTGCGCTCGGTCTCGGACGTGATCGAGGGCGCGGCGCTCAACGATGGCCGGGTCGAAAAGAAGGCCGGCATCGCCTCTGCGCTGTGTTCGTGGATCACCCTCTCGACCGGCGGCTCGACGGGACGCGAGGGGCCGGTGGTGCACATTGCGGCAATGATCTCTTCGTGGGTGTCGAACCTGTTGCGGGTCGACGGCATCACCGGGCGCGACCTTCTGGGCTGCGCGGTGGCGGCGGCGGTCTCGGCAAGCTTCAACGCCCCGATCGCCGGGGCGCTGTTCGGGCTCGAGGTGGTGCTGCGCCATTTCGCCCTGCACGCCTTTGCCCCGATCGTGGTGGCCAGCGCCGCCGGCACGGTGATCAACCGGCTGGCCTTTGGCGACGTCACCGAGTTCCTGCTGCCCGGCACCACCACGGTCGAGTTCTACCTCGAGCTGCCCGCCTTTTTCCTGATGGGACTGGTCTGCGGGCTGGTGGCCGTCGTGATGATGCGGGCGATCTTCTGGTCCGACGATCTCGGCAACCGGCTGCAGAAGCGCATGGGGCTACCGATCTGGCTGCGCCCGGCGGTGACGGGGCTGCTGCTTGGCGCCATCGCCATCGAGTTCCCGCATATCATCGGCGTGGGCTACGAGACCACCTCGCTGGCACTGACCGGCGGGCTCGGCCTGCGCGAGGCGTTGCTGTTCACCATCGTCAAGGTGGCGGCGGTGTCGATCACCATGGCCGGGCGCATGGGCGGCGGCGTGTTCTCGCCCTCGCTGATGGTCGGCGCACTGACCGGGCTGACCTTCGCCCATATCGCCACCGGGCTGTTCCCCGAGCAGAGCTCGGCCTTCACGCTTTATGCGCTGGCGGGCATGGGCGCGGTGGCGGCGGCGGTGCTGGGCGCGCCGATCTCGACCACGCTGATCGTGTTCGAACTGACCGGAGACTGGCAGACCGGGCTTGCGGTGATGGTCTCGGTCTCGATGTCCACGGCGGTGGCGTCGCGGCTGGTCGACCGAAGCTTCTTCCTCAGCCAGCTCGAACGGCGCAACGTGCATCTTGCCGCCGGGCCGCAGGCCTACCTTCTGGCGATGTTCCGCGTGGCGGGCGTGATGCGCAAGCCGGGAGATCCGGGGGCGGCGGACGAGGAAGCCTGCCTGCGGATGATCGAGCAGGGGCTCTACGTGCAACAGGGCGCGACGCTCGAGACCGCGTTGCCGCGCTTCGAGAAGTCCGGCGTTGCCTACCTGCCCGTGGTGACCCTCGAGGGCGCGGCGCAGACGCCGGTGCTGCAGGGAGCGCTGTTCCATGTCGACGCGCTCAAGGCCTACAACCGCGCGCTTGCCGCCACCGCGGCAGAAGAGCATTCGTGACGCCGCGGCGCTTTCGTCGGGCTGTGACTAAATTTTAGGCGCTGGAGCGTGGTGTCCCTCCGAGCCGCGGCGGGGCTGCGGAACGTTGCCCGAACATGCGCGGATTTCTGCCGAACCCACATCACCGGACTTTGCAAAAGTTTACGGTTGGTAAAAGGATATCCGCGAGCTGCCGGAAACAGGCGGCCGAGCAGAAACAACCGTTCGAGGGACGAATGAGCGTTACCGGCGCCCGCAAGGCCAGATTTGGCCTGCCCATCCTGTGTGCAATTATTCTGGCCACCGCGGCCTGTTCGACCAAGGCGCCCGACATCGCCTACAGCTCGAGTGGCATCGATCTCGAGCGCCGCGCCATGGCGCTGCGCGAGGTGCGCCAGCTGCAGGATGCCGGCCGCCGCGTCTGGTGCGTGCCCTTCGCCCGCAACGCCAGCGGTGTCGAGATCCGCGGCAACGCCAACACCTGGTGGGGCAAGGCGCATGGGCTTTACGAGCGCGGCGTGCAACCCGTCGAGGGCGCCGTGATGGCGTTCGCGGCCACCGGTGGGATGCCGATGGGCCACGTCGCCGTGGTCTCCGACATCCTGTCGCCGCGCGAGGTCCGGATCGATCACGCCAACTGGAAGCGCAACAAGGTGACGCTGGGCATGACGGTCCAGGACGTCTCGGCGGCCAATGACTGGTCGGAAGTGCGCGTCGAGAGCAACCCGGGCAGCTTCGGCAAGGTCTACCCGATCAACGGTTTCATCTATCCCAGCCGGGTCCAGTAAGTCTTTCCCTGCAATATGGTGCGCGCCTTGGGCGCGCGCTGGTCGTCTCGCCCGCGGCCCTCGGGCCGCGGTCTCGGGGCGTGGGTGGAGAGCTGACGCCTTTTTCGGGCGTTGCGGCCGGATGCTTGGGGCGGCCTGCCTCCGGCGGGAGTATTTTTGACGAAGAGAAGACAGGGGCGCTGAGAAGGCGGGGGCGCTGAGGGGACGGGGGCGCTCAGAAGGCGGGGGCGTTTTCGTGGCGGGTGGCGCCTGCAATGAGAAAAGGCAGGCGCGGGGCCTGCCTTTTTCGGTTTTGGTGGATGGTCGGAAGATCAGACCTGCTCGACCGCGACGCCGTCCTGGACCTGGAAGGCGAGGTAGCCGGCGAGCGGCGCCGCTTCGTCCCTCGGGCTTTCATAGGACAGCACAGCATTCTCGTAGCTGCGGCTCTTGGAGGCGATGGTGAAATGGGTTGCCTCGCCGATATGCTGGTTGATGGTGCGGTAGTCGGACGGCTCGAGGAAGGCCATGGCGATGTCCTCGCGCGGGAAGAAGATCACGCCGGGCATGTCGCCCTCGGTCAGTTCCAGCGTCCGGTTGCTTTCGCCCAGCACCGCGCCGCCGGCGCGGATCACCCAGGTGCCCTCGGTCGGGCGGATGGTGATGTGGTTCATCATGTCGTTTTCTCCCCGTTTCCTCGCGGATCATATACCAGCCGTCTTGCGACAGTCCTGTGTCAAAGCGGCGCGCAGGCCGCTGCCAGCCATTCCGCGTCGGCGCCCTCGACGAGCGGACCGATGCGGGCCAGCACCTCTTCGTGATAGGCGTCGAGCCAGCTGCGCTCGGCCTGCGTCAGCAGCGCCGGCACCACCAGCCGCCTGTCGATCGGCACCCATGTCAGGGTCTCGAAGCGCAACATCCGTGGCACCGTCTGGCCCGGCAGGGCGTCAGCGGTCTCCACGGCGATGAGGTTCTCGATCCGGATACCATAGGCGCCCTCGCGGTAAAAGCCCGGCTCGTTCGACAGGATCATCCCCGGCTCGAGCGGCACCACGCCGGTGCGGGCGATGCGCGCAGGCCCCTCGTGCACGCTGAGATAGGCGCCGACGCCGTGGCCGGTGCCGTGGCCATAGTCGAGCCCTTCCTCCCAGAGTGCCGCGCGGGCCAGCACGTCGATATCGCGCCCGGCCAGACCCGCCGGGAAGCGCAGCCGCGACAGCGCGATCATGCCCTTGAGCACGCGCGTGAAATTGGCGCATTCCTCCTCGCCCACGTCGCCGATGGCAATGGTGCGGGTGATGTCGGTGGTGCCGTCCACGTATTGCCCGCCGCTGTCGACCAGCAGCAGTTCGCCCTCGCCGACGCGGCGATCCGTGGCCTCGGTGACGCGGTAATGCACGATGGCGCCGTTCGGGCCGGCGCCGGCGATGGTCTCGAAGGAGATGTCGCGCAGCGCGTTGGTGGCCCGGCGCTCGGCCTCGAGCGTGGTGACGACACCGATCTCGGTGAGGCTGCCCGGGGTCTGGCGGTCTAGCCAGGCGAGGAAGCGCACCATCGCGGCGCCGTCGCGCAGATGTGCCGCGCGGGCGCCCTCGAGTTCGGCGGCATTCTTGCGCGCCTTGGGCAGCACGCAGGGATCGGGGGCCTCGACGATCTCGGCCGTGGCGAGCGCGTCGGCCACCGCGACCGGGCAGCTGGCCGGGTCGATCTGCACCTTGCCGCCCAGCGTGGCGACCGCGGCAAGGAAGCCCTCGGGCGGCAGCACCTTGACCTTTGGCCCGAGATGATCGCCCAGGCCCTCGAGCTTGGCGGCGTCGATGAAGAGCTCGACCGTGCCGTCCTCGTTGAGCAGGGCGAAGCCGTGTGGCACCGGGTTGCGCGGGATGTCGGAGCCACGGATATTCAGCAGCCATGCGATGCTGTCGGGCAGTGTGATGACGCAGGTCGCGGCCTTGAGATCGCGCGCCAGCCGGTCGATCTTGTCGGCGTGCGGCTCGCCGGTGAGCTCCAGCGGCTGGGCGAAGACGGCGCCCTGCGGGGGGCTGGGCTGGTCGGGCCAGATCCGGTCGACGAGGTTGTCGGTGCGGATGAAGCCGTGGCTTTCGAGCTTGGCCTCAAGCCCGCGCAGCTGGTCGACCGAGAACAGCCACGGGTCGATGCCGATCCGGCCGCCCTCGGGCAGCTTTCGGGCAATCCAGTCGGCGAGGCCGGTTTCCGGCCAGTCGACCGGGGTGAAGTCCTCTGCCACCTGCGCCTTGACCTGCACCCGGTAGCGGCCGTCGATGAAGACGCCGGCCTCCTCGGTCAGCGCCACGCAGAACCCGGCCGAGCCCGTGAAGCCGGTGAGCCAGGCCAGCCGGTCGTCGCGGGGGGCGACGTATTCGCCCTGATGCGCATCGGCACGCGGCACGATGAATCCGTCGAGCCCTTCGCGGGCGAGCTCTTCGCGCAGGCTGGTCAGGCGCGGCGGGCCCTGCTCGGGGCGGGCGGTCTCCTGAAAGGTCTGAAACATGGCGCGGCCTCCTTTTTCGCGGACCCTATCAGGCCTGCGCCCGGGTGCCAGTGGCAACTGCGTCGGCCGGGGCGCGACACCCGGGCACTTGTTCAAGGCGGCCGTGGGGGGCGGAGACGCGCCGTGAGCGGGGCCCGAGCGCTCGGGGCGCTGATGGTCTCACCCTTCGAATTTGCTGAACTGCTTCGCCTCGCCCGGCCCTGCAGTGTCGCAGGTCTTGTGACTCGACTTGTCGCCCGGCAGTGCCGTGACGTGATCCGGCGGATGCCGCAGCCGTCAGGCCCGGAGGGGGGAGGCGGCTCACGGGTAGAATTCGCACCACGCGGTGTAGATCCAGCCCTCGAACCGGGCTTCGCGGCCGTTCAGGGCACCGTTCCGGACAAAGCACCATTTGCCCTCGCAGGCGCGGAGGTAGGCGGCGTCGCCATTGTGCAGGCTGCCGATCTGCGCATAGCCCGAGCCCGGGCCGGCGCGCAGCGCGAGAAAGCCGTCGCCGTTGGGGTCGAGCCCCGTGACGAGGCAGCCGGTGTCGGTGATGATCTCGCCGCGCGGCGGCACAATGCTCTGTGCTTGCAGCGAGGTCGCGCAGCACAGGGCGAGTCCAAGGCCCGTGAATAGCTTCATGACAATGCTCCTGATCTCGAAATGCCGGATCAGGATAGCAGAGCGCGCCCGCATCCCCTAGCGGCGCGGGCGCCGATCAGGGCTAGCCTGCGCGCTTGATGCCCATGAAGCGGGCGCGGGCGCGCGGGTCGCTGTCGAACAGCGCCGCGAGTTGCTCGGTCATCGCTCCGGCAAGCTGCTCGACATCGGTGATGGTCACCGCGCGGTCGTAGTAGCGTGTCACGTCGTGGCCGATGCCGATGGCCAGCAGTTCCACCTGCTTCTTGCGCTCGACCATGGCGATCACGTCGCGCAGGTGCTTCTCGAGATAGTTTGCCGGGTTCACCGAGAGCGTCGAGTCGTCCACGGGCGCACCATCGGAAATCACCATCAGGATCTTGCGCGCCTCGGGGCGGGCCGCCATGCGGCGATGCGCCCATTCCAGAGCCTCGCCGTCGATGTTCTCCTTGAGCAGGCCCTCTTTCATCATCAGGCCCAGATTGTCGCGCACCCGGCGCCACGGCGCATCGGCGCGCTTGTAGATGATGTGGCGCAGGTCGTTGAGGCGGCCGGGCTGTTGTTCGCGCCCCTCGTTGAGCCATTTCTCGCGGGCGAGCCCGCCTTTCCACGCGCGGGTGGTGAAGCCGAGGATCTCGACCTTGACGTTGCAGCGCTCGAGCGTACGCGCCAGCACGTCGGCGCAGATCGCCGCGATCGAGATCGGGCGGCCGCGCATCGAGCCGGAATTGTCGAGCAGCAATGTCACCACCGTGTCGCGGAACTCGGTGTCCTTCTCGACCTTGAAGCTCAGCGGGGTGGTCGGGTTGGCGACCACGCGGGCGAGGCGGCCGGCATCGAGGATGCCTTCCTCGAGGTCGAACTCCCAGCTGCGGTTCTGCTGCGCCTGCAGGCGGCGCTGAAGCTTGTTGGCCAGCCGCGAGACCGCGCCCTTGAGCGGCTCGAGCTGCTGGTCGAGATAGGCGCGCAAACGCTCGAGTTCCTGCGCCTCGGCCAGTTCCTCAGCGGCGATTTCCTCGTCATGCGAGGTGTCGAAGACGCGGTATTGCGGGTCGGCCTCTGAGGCGGGCGCGGGGGCGGGGGGCTCCATCGGCGCCTCGCCCTCGGGCATCTCGGTTTCCTCGCCCATCTCCTGATCGGCCATGTCGTCGGCCGAGACCTGCGCCTGGGAGGCGTCCTGCGTCTCGTCCTGGCTCTGCTCGGGCGAGGCCTCGGCCTCGTCCTGCTGGTCCTCGTCCTGACCGGTGCTGTCGGGCTGCTCCTCGTCGGCGCCCTCGGGTTCGGCCTCGGCCTCGTCCTCGTCGTCGATCTGGTCGGGGTCTTCGCCAAGCTGGTCGCCATAGCCGAGATCGGTGATCATCTTGCGCGCGAAGCGAGCAAAGGCGGCCTGATCGGCAAGCGTCTCCTCGAGCCCGTCCAGCGTGCCGCCGGCCTGGTCCTCGATGAAGCCGCGCCACAGCTGCATGACGTGATCGGCATCCTTGGGCAACTCGCGCCCGGTGGCGAGGTGACGGATCAGATAGCCCGCGGCCACCGGCAGCGGTGCCTCGGAGGGCTGGGTGATCTGTCCATAGCCGCGGCGCGCGGCCTCGTGGCCGATCTTGGCGTCGATGTTGCCGGCTGTTCCGGGCATGTCGCGGGCGCCCATGGCCTCGCAACGGGCGGTCTCCATCGCCTCATAGAGCTCACGCGCGATATCGCCCGGGGGCGCGTAGCGCGCGTGGGTCCCAGCGTCGTGGTAGCGGCGATAGAGCGCCAGCGCGTCGGCGGTGCCGCGGGCCAGCAATACCTCGTCGCGGGTCATGCGGCGGCTGACCTGCGGCAGGCGCATGATGTCGCCCGAGACCCCGGCAGGGTCGACGGTGTAGTTCACCGTGAGGTCGGAATCGTCGGCCATGACCTTGGTTGCCTCGGCCAGGGCCTTCTTGAACGGATCTGCGGGGTTGTCGTCATTGCGCGCCATGGGCACAGGTTTCGCGCTCTGGGAAGCGATTGGCAAGGGGCAAAAATCGCCGCTCAGCCGGGCAGGATGGCAGTGCAGCGTGCCAGCTCCTGCTCGGCCAGCATTCGGGCGCGGGCGGCGCGCCGCGTGTCGCGGTGGAAGCTGGCGGTCTGCAGCAGCCGCGCCTGCGCGAATTTCGCGGCGATGCGCTGGTGCAGGATGCGCGGCCCGTCGAGCCCGGCTGCCCTCGCGTCCGGCAGGATGGCGGCGATCAGCTCCTCGAAGCCTCGGCGCTGGCGCTGTGCGGTGCTGCCGTCGCTGCGGTCGATGAGCCAGCCATGTTCGATGGTGGCAGAGAGGCGGCCAGCGCAACTGGCGAAAAGACGGACGCGTTCGGCCGTCTGCGCCGGAACGGCTTCCGATGCGGAAGCCGTCACGAGGGCGACGAGAGTGCCGCAGAGAAATGTTTTCAAAGCGCCCATGTTTTGAACATTATCGCAAAATGATTAATCCCACCTAGCGGAATTTGGGGTTTTCTGACCCGATGGTCAAAAAATCAGGGGAGTCCGGAGGCCGCAACGCCTGCGCAAGACAAAGGCCGCGCCTCCGGTCAGAAGCGCGGCCCGTTCATGTCTTCGCAGACGCCGATCAGGCGAGGCTGAGGCTCGCAGCGCTTTCCGGGAGTTCCTCGTCAAAGCAGCGCTGGTAGAACTCGGCCACGGTCTGGCGCTCGAGCTCGTCGCACTTGTTGAGGAAGGAGAGGCGGAAGGCGTAGCCGATGTTGCGGAAGATCTCGGCATTGGTGGCCCACGCGATCACGGTTCGCGGCGACATCACCGTCGAGAGCTCTCCGTTCATGAAGGCGCGACGGGTGAAATCGGCCACCGTCACCATCTGGCGCACGGTCTTGCGGCCTTTCTCGGTGTTGTAATGCGGCGCCTTGCTGAGAACGATGTTGGTCTCGGCATCGATGCTGAGATAGTTCAGCGTCGCGACCAGCGACCAGCGGTCCATCTGGCCCTGGTTGATCTGCTGGGTGCCGTGGTACAGGCCCGTGGTATCGCCAAGGCCGACGGTGTTGGCGGTGGCGAAAATGCGGAAATGCTTGTGCGGCGTGATGACTTGGTTCTGGTCAAGCAGGGTCAGTTTGCCGTCGGTCTCGAGCACCCGCTGGATGACGAACATCACGTCGGCACGGCCGGCATCGTATTCGTCGAACACGATGGCGGTGGGGTTGCGCAGCGCCCAGGGAAGAATGCCTTCCTGGAACTGGGTGGTCTGCTTGCCGTCCACCAGCTTGATCGCGTCCTTGCCGATCAGGTCGATCCGGGAGATGTGGCTGTCGAGGTTGACGCGCACGCAGGGCCAGTTTAGCCGCGCCGCGACCTGCTCGATATGGGTCGACTTGCCGGTGCCGTGGTAGCCCTGGATCATCACCCGGCGGTTGTTGCGGAAGCCCGCAAGGATGGCCATCGTGGTGTCGGGGTCGAACTTGTAGGTGCTGTCGATGTCCGGCACCCGGTCGGTGCGCTCGGGGAAGCCGTGCACCACCATGTCGGTGTCGATGCCGAAGACCTCACGGACCTCGATCTCCTCGGTCGGTTTCGCATTGACGTCGATATCACTGCTCATGGCGGGCCTCTGTCGGATCTGTAAAACGCTTTGCCCCGTGGTGCCCCATATCTCCGGCAGTGGCAAGAGCGGCAGAGCGGCGCGGATAGGGATTGCAACGCTGCGCCATCTCGTTAGGCTGCCGGCAAGAAACGACCCAAGCCAGGCACCGCAGCACGTGACCACCCCGCAAGCCGAGATTGAAGACCTGATCGCCCGGATCGCCATGGGCGACCGCGCGGCGTTCCGGTCACTTTATGATCGGACAGCGGCGAAACTCTTTGGCGTTTGCCTGCGTGTCTTGAATGACAGGGCGCTCGCTGAAGAGGCGCTGCAGGACGTTTATTGCAAGATCTGGGCGCGGGCTGGCCAGTACCGGGTCAACGGGTTTTCCCCGATGACTTGGCTGATCACGCTGGCGCGCAATGCTGCGATCGACCGCCGTCGCAAGCGCGATGCAGGCGAGCGGCGCAAGCAGGATCCGATCGATGCGGCCGAGATGATCGCCGATCCGGGTCCCGGGCCGGCGCAACAGCTGCAGTCGCGGGCCGAGGCAGAAGCCCTGTTCGGCTGCATGGCCGAGCTGCCGCCCGAGCGCGCCGAGATGGTGCGTCGCGCCTATCTCGAAGGCGCAACCTATAACGAGCTGTCCGATGCCACCGGCGTCAAGCTCAACACTGTACGAACCTGGCTGCGCCGCAGCCTGATGCAACTGAGGGAGTGCCTGAGCCGATGAGCGGGCCTGAGGATACGGATCTACCGGGCGGCTGGGAAGCCGCGGCGGCGGAGTATGTCCTCGGGCTGCTGCCGGAGGACGAACTGCGCGCCTTCGAGTCGCAGCTTGTCCAGGATCAGGCGCTGCAGCAGGATGTCGAGGCGTGGGAGGCGTATTTCGCCGCCTTCACCGATGACATCGAAGAAGTCGCGCCGCCGCCGCAAATCCTGCGCCGCACCGAGGCACAGCTCTTCGGCAAGCCGCGCGCGCCGCTCTGGCAACAGATCCTGCCGTATTTCCTTGGCGCCGTGGCCGCCGCGGCCATTGCCTGGATGGCGATGTTCGGCGGGTTGCTGCAATCGAGCGACGAGCCCGATCTCTGGGCCGATCTCGAGACGCCGTCGCGCGGGCTGGTGATGCTGGCGCATTACGCGCCCGACAGTCAGACCTTCATGGTGCGCCGCGATGCGGGTGACTACCCCGACGACCGGTCCTTCGAGATCTGGCTGATCGCCGATCCTGAGAGTCCGCCGGTCTCCATCGGTCTGGTGGACCGCGAGCAGCTGACCGAGATTCCGGTTTCCGACGAGATCGCTGCCCAGCTTCCGGGCGCCACCGTCGCGATCTCGGAAGAACCGCTCGGCGGGTCTCCGACCGGCGTGGCCACCGGCCCGGTGCTGTCTCTGGGGCAGCTCGAGCCCCGCGAGGAGCTGTAGGCGCCGCCCCGATCGGGGCGGGTCCGCATCCCCGTGCGATCACCCCGAGCGTTTCCAGCCAGAGATCCTCGTCAGGTCAATGGGTCTGAACAGGTTGCCTGCGCGATACAGACAAGGGATGGCGCGGTCTTCGGCTGCTTGGGGGCAGGGTCTCAGCGCTGCATTCTGTCCGTTCGAACGGCCGCGGACATCGCACCAGTCAATCACGATGAGCCAAAGAAAAAGGGGCGGGAGATGATCTCCCGCCCCTTATGAACTTGCAGGGTGTTCCGCGTCAGCGGCCGCGGATGCGGGGGTCGAGCGCGTCGCGCAGGCCGTCGCCGAGATAGTTCACCCCCAGCACCGTCAGCGAGATCGCCACGCCGGGCAGCAACACCCGCTCGGGGAAGTCCTCCATCCGCGCCACCGCGTCGGCCAGCATCTTGCCCCAGGTGGGGAAGTCCGACGGGAAGCCCACGCCGAGGAAGCTCAGCGCCGATTCCGTAATGATCGCGGTGGCAAGGCCCAGCGTCGCCGAGACCATGATCGGCGACAGCACGTTGGGCAGAAGGTGCCGCTTAATGATCTTGAACGGCTGGGTGCCGATGGAGCGCGCCGCGAGCACGAATTCGCGCTCCTTGAGGGCGAGCACGTCGCCGCGCACGATGCGCGCCGTGGGCATCCACGAGGTGATGCCGACCACCGTCACGATCAGGATGAACATGCCGCCCTCGGGTCCGAAATTGGCGCGCAGCGGTTGCCGGAACAGCGTCACCGCGACCAGCAGAAGCGGCAGGATCGGCAGCGACAGGAACAGGTCCGTGAGGCGCATCAGCGGGCCGTCGAGCTTCTTGAAGAAGCCCGCCATCACGCCCACGCCGGTGCCGATGACCAGCGACAGCAGCATCGCCGCCCAGCCCACCGCCATCGATGCCCGACCGCCGGCGATCAGCTGCGAGAGGTTGTCGCGGCCAAGCTGATCCGAGCCCAGCGGGTGGTTCCAGCCGACATCGGCCTCGCTGTTCCAGATCGCGGTGTAGATCGGTCGCATGTCCTTGTTGCGGATGTCGAGCGCCTGCGGATCGAGGGTCCAGAGGTAGGGGCCGATGAGCACGCCGAAGGTGATGAAGAAGAGGAAGAACGCCCCCATCATCGCACCCTTGTGCTTCCGGAACTGCTCCCACACGTCGCGCCACTTGGAGCGCGGCGGCGCCATCGGGCCCTTGTCCTTGAGTGCCTCGATCGGCGCGGCCTTGGCGCCCTCGGCGAGGATCACGTCGTCTTGCGGGCTGTCAGTCATAGCGGATCCTCGGGTCGAGAAGGCCGTAGAGGATATCGGCGATCAGGTTGAACATCACGATCAGGAACGCAAAGATGAAGGTCAGCGTCATGACCATGGGAAGGTCGTTGGCGAAGAGCGCCGTGATCAGCAACTGGCCGATGCCGTTCACCTTGAAGACGTTCTCGGTGATGATGGCGCCGCCGAAGATTGCCGGAACCCCAAGCGCGATCACCGTGATCACCGGGATCATCGAGTTGCGCAGCACGTGCACCATCACAACGACCGCCTCGCTCAGGCCCTTGGCGCGCGCGGTGCGCACGTAGTCCTGGTTGAGGTTGTCGAGCATCGAGGCGCGCATGTAACGGCTCAGCTGCGCCGTTGTCTGCAGCGCCA
Source organism: Salipiger bermudensis (assembly GCF_017309175.1). NCBI lineage: Bacteria > Pseudomonadati > Pseudomonadota > Alphaproteobacteria > Rhodobacterales > Roseobacteraceae > Salipiger > Salipiger bermudensis. The sequence goes on from NZ_JAEKJV010000012.1 coordinate 72,958, forward strand.
GCACCATCACCGGCATGATCATCTGGCTGAGCTGGTACTTGAAGCTCTCCCAGTCGTTCACGACGTGGGTGGTGTCGTAGATCGACGGGAACCAGCCAAGGTAGACCGAGAAGATCACGATCAGCAGAGGGCCGGTGAAGAACGGCGGGATCGAGAAGCCGACCATGGTGACGAAGGTACCCGCCTGGTCGAAGACCGAATACTGCCGGTAGGCCGAGTAGATGCCGATCGGCAGCGCGATCAGCACACCCACCACGTAGCTCAGGCCCACGACCCAGAGGGTCTGCGGGATGCGCTGCAGCACGATGTCCATCACCGGCGACCGGGTCTGCCACGAGATGACCCGCAGCTCGCCCTGGTAAAGGTTCGTGTCGGGCAGCCAGCCGAGCAGGAAACTGTCTCGGGTCAGCCAGTCGATGAACACCTTGGGCTCGGTCCAGAAGACCTGCACCAGCCATTTCCAGTATTGCACCAGTGCGGGCTCCCCGACGCCGAGGGCCTCGCGCATCTTCTGCTTGACCTCGGGCGGCACGGTCAGCGGCACCTGCGCCATGGGATCCCCCGGCGCGAGCTGCAGCAGCATGAAGATCACGAAGCTGATGAACAGCAGCGTGGGCACCGAAAGGACGAGGCGGCGGATCGCATAGGTCAGCATTGGCGGACCTCGCAGGCGGGGGCGCTGGCGCGGCGCCGCTGCGATTGCAGCGGCAGCGTCCGGCACCGGTCATGGATGCGGGCTGTATGCGTCATGAATTCCGTGTCTTTGTTGTTGGGCCCGTGCAGCGGAAGCGGCTGACACCATGCGGCGACAGCGGCCGAAAAGGGGAACCGGCCGCGCGGGCCGAGATCGGGGCTCCCGAGAGGTGAGGTCATTAGCAGACCTTCCAAAAAGGGGCACGCCCCCGCGCAGGGCGGAGGCGTGCGTGTCACAGGATCAGCCGTCGATGCGGTACCAGTCGGCCGCGTTCCACAGCTCGCTGTCCCAGGTGTTCAGGACCACGCCACCAAGCGTGTTGGAGTGCGCCGAGACACGACCACGGTCGACCAGCGGAACGATCGTCATCGTTTCCTTGGTGATGATGTCGTTCAGCTGCTTGGCGATCTCGCCGCGCTTGCTCAGCTCGCCGGTCTTCGCCAGCTCGTCGAGAAGGGCATCGTACTCTTCGTTGCAGAAGCGGTTGATGTTCTCACCCTGCCACTGCGAGGACGGCTTCGGCTCGTTGCCGCAGCGGTACATTTGCAGATAGGACTGCGGGTCGGTGCCGTCGAAGTTGTTGGCGTACATCTCGACGTCCGCATAGAACTTCTGGAAGGTGTCGGGCGAGCCCGGATCACCGCCGAAGAACACCGACGAGTCGACGTTGCGCAGCTCGGTCTCGACGCCGATCTGGTTCCACCAGTCCTTGATCAGGGCCTGGAAATCCTGACGCACGGCATTGGTCGAGGTCTGGTAGAGCAGCGACAGCTTCATGCCGTCCTTCTCGCGCACACCGTCGCCATCGCTGTCGGTCCAGCCGGCTTCCTCGAGCAGCGCCTTGGCGCCTTCGAGATCCTGGGTCAGGCATTCCTCGTTGTCCGAGGCGTAGAGCGCAGGCGCGGGAACGAGGTTACAGGTCGGACGGCCGGCCTGACCATAGCCGATCTCGGTCAGCAGCCCACGGTCGATGGCCATCGACAGCGCCTTGCGGACGTTGAAGTCGGACAGGATCGGGTGCGGATGCGCGACCGTCGAGCGTTCGCCTTCCGGAAGGTCCGGCGACGGATCGGTCATGTTCATCTCGAGGCGCTCGACCAGGGTGCCGAAGGCCGAAACCGGGGTGCCCTGGCCGCCTTCTGCCATGGAGGCGAGCACGTCGGGCGCAAGCTGCAGGTTCCAGGCATAGTCGAACTCGCCGGTCTGCAGCACCGCACGCGCAGCCGCTTCCGCGTCGCCGCCGCCTTTCAGCGTGGCGGTCGCGAAGGCCGGCTTTGCCGGGTCACGATAGTTGGGGTTGGCCGAGAGCGAGATCACGTCGTTCGGCTTGAACTCGTCGACGACGAAGGGGCCGGTGCCGATCGGGTTGAAGTTTGCTTCGGTGCAGGTCGACGCCGCAGCGCCCGTGCAGCTCTCGAACTGTGCCTTCTGCAGGATCGGGGACTGGCCGCCCATGAAGGGGCCGTAGGGGTTCGGCATCGCCTCGTCGAAGTTCACCACGACGGTCAGGTCATCGGGGGTGTCGATCGACGCAATGTGGTCGAACTTGGCCAGCTGCGCGCAGCCGCCTTCGGGATCCATGCAGTAGTCGGCGGTGAATTTCACGTCGGCCGAGGTCACCGGGCTGCCGTCGGACCACAGCAGGCCCTCTTTCAGCTTCCATGTGATCGACTTGAGATCCTCGGACACGCCGCCGTTCTCGACGGTGGGGATCTCTTCCGCAAGGTAGGGGACCAGCTCGCCGGTCTCGGTGTAGCGGCCCAGCGGCTCGAGCACGAGCGACGAGGCTTCGATATCCTTGGTGCCGCTCGACAGGTAAGGCGTCATGATGGACGGCGCCTGCCAATAGATGATGTTGACGTGCCCGTCCTCGCCGCGCTCGGCGAAGGCTGCGGGGGCAAGTGCACCGGTGGCGACAGCCCCTAGCAATAGGGTCTTGAGCGTCATGGGGTTCTCCTCGTTGGACGCCGGCGCTTTGGCCGGCTTTTTGGTTTTGTCTGAAAGCGGAGTCCGTTTGGACACGAACGACCGTCACCGATCGCCGGGTCCCTCGTCCATCCCGATCATGACCGGTATCGAAAACAGAACGAGATGAAAATGCAAGCACTGCCTTGGCGGAACCTGACAGCAGGGTTTGACACCGTCCAAAACCTGCCCTTAGCTTTGGCATCCGCCATCTCAGGAGAAAATGGATGCTCGACAACGCCATCGCCCGGATCGAGAAACTTCGGGTCGAATTTGAGACGAAAGACGGCACCGTTGCCGGCGTGGAAGACGTCAGCTTCGACGTCGGGCCGGGGGAAACCGTCTGTATCGTCGGCGAGTCGGGCTCGGGAAAGTCGGTTTCGTCGCTCTCGCTGATGCGTCTGATCGAGTTCGGCGGAGGCGAGATCGCCAACGGGCGCCTCATTTTTGATCGCAAGGACGGCGACGAGCTCGATCTGGCCAAGGCCGATCAGGACCTGATGCGCGACATCCGCGGCAACGAGATCGGCATGATCTTCCAGGAGCCGATGACCGCCTTGAACCCGGTCTTCACCATCGAGCGCCAGCTCACCGAGGGGCTGCGCGTGCACCGCGACATGAGCAAGGAACAGGCGCAGGCGCGCGCGCTCGAACTGATGCAGCAGGTGCGCATCCCCGAGCCGGAGCGCCGGCTCAAGCAGTATCCGCACGAGCTTTCGGGCGGTATGCGCCAGCGTGTGGTGATCGCCATGGCGCTGGCCTGCAAGCCGCGCCTGCTGATCGCGGACGAGCCGACGACCGCACTCGACGTGACGATCCAGGCCGAAATCCTCGCCCTGATGGACCGGCTCAAGCGCGAGACGGGCACAGCGGTGATGTTCATCACCCACGACATGGCGGTTGTGGCGCAGATGGCCGACCGCGTGGTGGTGATGTTCCGCGGCAGAAAGGTCGAGGAAGGCACCGTCGAAGAGATCTTCGAGAACCCGCAGCACCCCTATACCAAGGCGCTGCTGGCGGCCGTTCCGAAGCTCGGCGAGATGAAGGGCAAGCCGCTGCCCGAGCCGATGAAGCTGCTCGGGCACGAGCAGGACGAGATCAAACCCATCACGGGCACGGATCAGCCTCTGCTCCAGGTTGAAAACCTCACGACGCGGTTCCCGGTCAAAGGCGGATTTTTCCGCCGGACTGTGGCAAATGTGCATGCGGTTGAGGATGTTAGCTTCACCCTAAACAAGGGGCAGACGCTCAGCCTCGTGGGCGAATCGGGATGTGGGAAATCCACGGCAGGGCGTTCGATTCTTCGTCTGGTTGAGCCGATGCGCGGCCGGATCTCGCTCGACGGGGTCGATGTGATGGGGCTCGGCCCCAACATGCTGCGCGATGAGCGCCGGCAGATGCAGATGATCTTCCAGGATCCCTTCGCCTCGCTGAACCCGCAGATGCAGCTCGCCGACCAGGTCGCCGAGCCAATGCGCAATTTCGGCAGGCACGCCGGCTCCGAGATGATGGACCGCGTCGAGATGCTGTTCGACCGGGTCGAGCTGCCGCGCAGCTTCATGCGCCGCTATCCGCACGAGCTTTCGGGCGGCCAGCGTCAGCGCATCGCCATCGCCCGCGCGCTGGCGCTCAACCCCAAGCTCATCGTCGCCGACGAGGCCGTTTCGGCGCTCGACGTGTCGGTGCAGGCGCAGGTGGTGAACCTGATGATGGAACTGCAGGCCGAACTGGGGCTGTCCTATCTCTTCATCAGCCACGACATGGCCGTGGTCGAACGCGTGAGCCACAACGTGGGCGTCATGTATCTTGGCCGCATCGTCGAGATCGGCCCGCGCGCGGCGGTGTTCGAGAATCCTCAGCACCCCTACACGCAGGCGCTGATGAAGGCGGTGCCGGTGGCCGATCCGCACCGGCGCAAGTCCGAGAAGGACCTCAACTTCAAGCCGATCCCGTCGCCCATCCACCCGGTGGGTTACGAGCCCGAGCCCAACACCTACCGCGAGGTTTCTCCCGGGCATCTCGTGCTGACCTCTGACAGCGGCTACTGACGAAGCGGCACGCGCAGGGCCTCGCGGCAGCGAGGCGGGGGGAGCCTGTCCTGTCACGCAACCAAAGACCGAACCAACAGGACGACCCATGGCCCACAGCCTCACCACCGCGACACAGGCCGCTCCGGCGCTCAGCAACCGGCCCGACCTTGCCACCGACGCGATCCGCACGGCGCGCGAGGATCTTGCGGCCTGCTTCCGCATGGCGGCGCGCTACGGCTTCGAGGAAGGCATCTGCAACCATTTCTCGGCGGTGGTGCCGGGGCATGAGGACCTGTTCCTCGTGAATCCCTACGGCTTTGCCTTCCGCGAGATCACCGCCTCGTCGCTGCTGATCTGCGATTTCGAGGGCAACGTGGTCGAGGGCGCGGGCCAGCCCGAGGCGACGGCCTTCTATATCCATGCCGAGATGCACCGCCGCCTGCCGCGTGCCAAGGTCGCCTTCCACACCCACATGCCCTATGCCACGGCGCTGTCGATGACCGAGGGCGACCCGCTGATCTGGGCTGGCCAGACCGCGCTCAAGTTCTATGGGCGCACCGCGGTGGACGAGGATTACAACGGGCTCGCGCTCGACAACGCCGAGGGTGCGCGCATCGCCGGGGCCGTGGGCGAGGCCGATATCGTCTTCATGAAGCATCACGGCGTCTTGGTTCTGGCGCCAAGCATCGCCGAGGCGTGGGACGATCTCTACTATCTCGAGCGTGCCGCCGAGGTGCAGACGCTCGCCATGTCGACTGGGCGCAAGGTGCTGCCGGTGCCGCATGACGTTGCGCAGGCCGCCTACGAGCAGATGCGCGAGGGTGACGAGGATTCTGCGCGCCTGCACCTCGCCGCGATCCGCCGGCAGCTCGACGCCGAAGAGCCGCAGTACCGGCACTGACGCTGGCCATGCGTGTGGTGCGGAGCATCGGCAAGGGGCTTCTGGCGGCGTTGGCGTTGATTGCGCTCGTCGCCTGCGCCCAGCAGATCCGCCTCAGCGAGGGCGATGCGCTGCCGCCACCGCCCGAGGACGCGCTGCGGATTGCAACGCTCAACGTGCATTACATCGACCTGCGTGGGCAGGGCGAGGGACGCTGGAGCCGCGCCGGCTGGGAGCGGCGCAAGCCGGCGCTCGGTGCGGCGGTCGAGGCGCTCGAGGCCGATGTCGTCGCGTTTCAGGAGATGGAGAGCTTTCGCGGCGGTAATGCCGATACCGACAACCTCGCCCGCCGCTACCTGCTCGACCGGCTGAGCGGCTATGAGGCGGCGGCGATCGGCGATTGGCGGACGTTTCCCTCGACCCAGCCGATCTTCTATCGCACCGGCAAGCTGGAACTGGTGGATCAGGGCTGGTTCTTCTTTTCCGACACGCCCGACGTGATCTATTCGCGGACCTTTGATGGCTCCTGGCCGGCCTTTGCCTCCTGGGCCGCGTTTCGACCGCGCGGCGGGGGCGATGTCTTTCGGGTGATGAACCTGCATCTCGAATATCGCAGCGCCAGCAACCGGCGGCTGTCGGCCGAGCTGATCGCGGACCGCTTACGCCCGGTGATCGACTCCGGCACGCCGGTGGTGCTTGCCGGCGATTTCAACGCCCTCGCGGGCTGGGAGGTCATGGAGAGCCTCGAAGCCGCCGGGCTGCGTTTTCCGAAGGTGCCTGGCGCAACCTATCACCTGGACCGTGGCCTACACCTACTGCCGGCCATCGACCATATCGGCCACAGTGCTGGCCTTCGTCCTGTGAGCGGCCCGCACGTGCCGCAGATCCGGGTGGACGGCGTCTGGCCCGCGGACCATCATCCCGTGGTGCTCGATCTCGCGCGGCCCTGAACGCTGCGAAAGCGGGCAGGGCGCGGGGCCGGAGACTGCCTCGCGCGCGCCCCACTTGCCCGTCGGTCCCGGGCAGCGTAGGCCATTTGCAGACAAACGAAGGAGCCCCGATGCCGACCCGCCTTTCGCCCCGCGAGATCCTCGAGAAACTGGTGAGCTTTCCGACCGTCAGCCGTGACAGCAACCTGCCGCTGATCGACTGGGTCTCGGACTACCTTGCCAGCCACGGCATCGACAGCCAGCGCCATGCCAAGCCGGCCGAGCCTGACCTGAAGGCGGCGCTCTTCGCCCATGTGGGCCCAGAGGTCGACGGCGGCGTCATCCTGTCGGGCCATACCGACGTGGTGCCGGTGGACGGGCAGGCGTGGAGCTCGGATCCGTGGGTGCTTACCGAGCGCGACGGCAAGCTTTACGGGCGCGGTTCGACCGACATGAAGGGCTTCGACGCGCTTGCGGTCTGGGCCATGGTCGAGGCGCAGCATCGCGGGGTGACGACGCCGTTGCAGATCGCCCTGAGCTACGACGAGGAGATCGGCTGCATGGGCGGCAAGGACGTGGCCGAGGCGATGCGTGCGGCGCTGCCCAAGGCCGCCTCGGTGATCGTTGGCGAGCCGACCGAGATGAAGGCCGTGACCGGCCACAAGGGCGGGCTGACCTTCTGGGTGCATGTGCATGGCGTCGAGGTGCACAGCTCGATCCTGCATACAGGCGTGTCGGCGATCATGTATGGGGCCAAGTTGATCGAGTGGGCCAACGAGGTGAACGCCGAGAACGCCGCCGCCACGCCCGACGAGATCGCAGCGCTGTTCGACCCACCCTATACCAACCTGCATGTTGGCCAGATCCAGGGCGGGACGGCGCACAACATCACCGCCAAGGATTGCGAGTTCGGCTTCGGGTTCCGTGTTGTGCCGGGCGAAGATCCGAAGCACTGGGAGCGGCGCCTGATGGACAAGGTCGCCGAGATCGAGGCGCAGATGCAGGCGGTTTGCCCAGAGGCGTGGATCGAGGTGGAGACGCTCTTCGAACTGCCGCCGCTTGTGCCGGTGCAGAACAACAGCGCCGAAGAGCTGGTGCGGCAGGTCACTGGCGACAACGGCGTGATGCAGGTGAGCTACGGCACCGAGGCCAGTCATTTCCAGGCGGCTGGCTACGACGCCGTGGTCTGCGGCCCCTCGGACATCGCCATCGCCCACAAGCCCGATGAATATATCGAGATTGCCCAGCTCGACGCGGGGCAGGCCTTCATGGAGCGCCTGCTGGAGCGGCTGGCATGAGCGTGGTCTTCCCGTTCCGTGACGAGGGTCCGGTCGAGCATGACGGCACTCTGCCCGAGGCCTGCGACCTGGTCGTGATCGGCGGCGGCGTCGTCGGCGTGTCCACAGCACTGTTTGCAGCCCGCGCAGGTCTGTCGGTGGTTCTGCTCGAGAAGGGCCGCGTGGCGGCAGAGCAGAGCTCGCGCAACTGGGGCTGGATCCGGGTACAGGGCCGCGACATGGCCGAGATCCCGATCGCCTTGGAGGCACAAAGGCTCTGGCCGGACCTGGATGCGGAATGCGGCGGCAAGCTCGGTGTCCGGACGGTGGGCGTGAGCTATCTCGCCCGCTCCGAAAAAGACATGCAGGGATTCGCCGGCTGGCTCGACGAGGCCAAGCCGCTTGGCGTGTCCACGGAACTGCTCGATGCGGCGGCCACCAAGGCGTTGCTTGGCGCCGAGGACAGCCCGTGGGTCGGGGCGCTGCACACGCCCACCGACATGAAGGGCGAGCCCTGGGTCGCGGTGCCGGAACTGGCGCGGCTGGCGGTGGCGAGCGGGGCGGTGATCCGCGAGCGCTGCGCGGTGCGCGGGCTCGACATGCAGGCCGGCGAAGTGGCCGGCATCATCACCGAGTCCGGCCGCATCCGCTGCAGCCGTGCGGTGCTGGCTGGCGGCGCGTGGTCCTCGCTCTTCCTGCGTCGGCAAGGTGTGAAGATCCCGCAGCTCTCTGTACGCTCGACCGCGATGGCGACCGAACGCCTGCCGCAGAGCGTCAACACCGCCGCCGTCGACGACAAGCTGGCCTTCCGGCCCCGCGCCGACGGCGGCTACACCCTTGCGCCGGCAGCGTTTTCCGAGCTCTTCATCGGGCCTGACGCGTTCCGTGCACTGCGCACCTACCTGGCGCTGGCGGTCTCTGGCGAGTTCGACGTGCGCCTCAAGACCATGGCGCCGGCGGGCTACCCGGATGCATGGGGCACGCCGCGGCGCTGGTCCGACGACGAGGAAACGCCGTTCGAGCGCATGCGCATCCTGTCGCCCCAACCCAACGCCGCCAAGGTTGCCGGCTGCCGTGCGCGCTTTGGCCAGCGTTTTCCGCAGATGGGCGAAGCGCCGTTGCAGGCGAGCTGGGCCGGCATGATCGACGTGCTGCCCGACGTGGTGCCGGTGGTCGACCGCTGCGAAGCACTGCCGGGCCTCACCGTGGTGACCGGCATGTGCGGCCACGGCTTCGGCATCGGCCCAGCCTTCGGGCGCATCGCGGTGGCGCTTGCGCAGGGCACGGACCCCGGGCACGATCTCAGTCGTTTCCGGCTGTCGCGCTTCTCGGACGGCTCGAAACTGGTCACCGGGCCCAACCTCTGAGCATGTTCGGCCAAAGGTGATGCTCTCATGTGGTATGAAGAAGTCATGACAAGTATCTGTTCATAAAGCCTTATGCCCAATCAGTTCCGGGTCTTTCACTGGCCCGGCTCGCCGGGGGGGGAACACCGGCTTCCGCCGCGGTCCGCTTGCAGGGCCCGTCGCGCGGTGGCAGGGTCTCGGAAAATGATCAAATAACAGGGAGCTTCCCAAGAATGCCCGTCAAGAACCGCTTCGCCGAACTGCATCAGGACATCACCGCCTGGCGCCGTGACCTGCACGAGCACCCCGAAATCCTGTTCGAAACCCACCGTACCTCGGGCATCGTGGCCGAGAAGCTGCGCGCCTTCGGCTGCGACGAGGTGGTCGAGGGCATCGGCCGCACCGGTGTGGTGGGCATCATCAAGGGCAAGAGCGACAGCGCCGGCAAGGTGATCGGTCTGCGCGCCGACATGGACGCTCTGCCGATCCACGAGGTGACTGGGCTCGACTATGCCTCCAAGACGCCGGGCGCGATGCACGCCTGCGGCCATGACGGGCACACCGCGATGCTGCTCGGCGCAGCGCAATATCTTAGCGAAACCCGTAACTTCGACGGCACTGTTGTGGTGATCTTTCAACCCGCCGAAGAGGGTGGCGGCGGCGGTCGCGAGATGTGCGAAGACGGCATGATGGAGCGCTGGGGCATCCAGGAAGTCTATGGCATGCACAACTGGCCGGGGATGCCCGCGGGCAGCTTCGGTATCCGTCCGGGAGCGTTCTTCGCGGCCACCGACCAGTTCGAGATCAACGTGAAGGGCAAGGGTGGTCACGGCGCCAAGCCGCATCAGGCCATCGACCCGCTGGTCACGGCCTCCCATATCGTCACCGCACTGCAAAGCATCGTGAGCCGCAACTCCGACCCCGACGACCAGATGGTGATCTCGGTCACCGGCATCGAGAGCTCATCGAAGGCGTTCAACGTGATCCCGGCCTCGGTGATGTTCCGCGGCACCATGCGCACCATGTCCAAGACCAACCGCGAGCTCGGCGAGGAGCGCATCAAGGCGCTGGTCGCCGCCACCGCGACGGCCTTTGGCTGTGAGGCCGAGATCACGTGGCTGCCGGGCTACCCGGCGATGGTCAACAGCGAGGCGCAGACCGAGTTCGCCGCCGACGTGGCCGAGGCGGTCGCAGGCGCCTGCGACCGCGACGCGCCGATCACCATGGGTGGCGAGGATTTCGCCTACATGCTCGAGGAGCGCCCCGGCGCCTATATCCTCGTGGGCAACGGCGACAGCGCCGATGTGCACAACCCGGAATACAACTTCAACGACGAGGTGATCCCGGCGGGCTGCTCGTGGTGGGCAGAGATTGTCGAGCGCCGGATGCCCGCCGCCTGACCCTTTGTTGCGCGCCTTGCCGACGGCAGGGCGCGTCCGACCTTCTGCACGACCTTGAAGGCATAAAAAAACGCGGCCCTCCGAAGAGGACCGCGTTCTTTTTTCGCGTCGCTGCGCCGATTAGGCGAGGGCGAGGTTCGATGCCGACTCGCGGCCGTCACGGCCAGCTTCGACGTCGTAGGTCACTTTCTGGTCGTCCGACAGGCCGGTGAGGCCAGCGCGCTCGACAGCCGAGATGTGCACGAACACATCCTTGCCGCCCGCGTCGGGTGCGATGAAGCCGAAACCTTTGGTGGTGTTGAACCATTTCACGGTGCCAGTGGCCATTTCCGTGGTCTCCTCTAAAAATTCTACCCGCAGGATGCGGTAGCGTGGCAATGTCCGTCCGGATCGATAGACTGAGCGCCGTGTAAGGGAGACAGTGGTCGACATAGAAAAACGTAAGCCCTCACCGTGTATATGGCTTGTGAGCGAATGCCAATCCCTCATTCGGTTTCCAGCGCGATCCTGCCGGTCCGCAGGGCTGGCGGCCTTCGCCTTCGGCTTGGCGGTCGCCGCGACGCAGGTGGGCGTCTGCGCGGCGGCGCGCTCAACGGGATGGCACCGGGGCGAGGTTTGAGCTAAAGCGCGGGCAAACCCGCACAGGAGGGGTCCGTGACCGAACGCGCCAACATCATCTGCATCAAATGGGGCACGCTCTTTGGCCCGGAATACGTCAACCGGCTGTATTCCGGCGTCCGCCGCAACATCTCACGCCCCGTGCGCTTCTTCTGCATGACCGAGCACGCCGAGGGGCTGCACCCGGATATCGAGGTGCTGCCGCTGCCGGTGGAGCCCTTTGCCGACCGTATGGCCTCGGCGCTGGCGGTGGCCAACAGGCAGGGCGCGATGCGCAAGGTCTCGCTGTTCCGCCCCGGGCTGGTGCCGGATCTCGAGGGGCCGTTCCTGGGCTTTGATCTCGATGTTGTCATCACCGGCAGCCTCGACGAGATCCACGACATGGCGCCGGGCATGGTGGCGATGCGCCAGGACTGGACCGAGAAGCGCAAGGGCCGGCCCACCGGCCATGGCTCGGTATTCCGCTTCGATCCCGCCTTGCACGGGTTCCTCTACGAGGACATCGCCAAGAACGCCTATCGCGAGGTCGAGGCGGCGCGCGGATCCGAGCAGCGCTACACCAGCCACAAGGCGATGGAGCGTGACTGTTTCAAATATATTCCAGAGCCTTGGGTGGTGTCGTTCAAGTACGACTGCAACCCGTTCCCGGGCAATTGGATGCACGCGCCGCGGCTTCCCGAGGATGCGCGCGTGGTCTGCTTCCACGGTCGCCCAAAGATGACCGATGCGCTCGAGGGATGGAATGGCAGCATCATCCGCCACTCCAAGCCCTGCGACTGGCTGCGCGAGCACTGGATCGACCGGGCGAAGGCGGATCTCGGCCCGGACTGGGCCTGAACCGGCCTCATGCCCTTGCCGACGCCCCGGCGGGCGGGGTAAGAGCGTGGCCACGAAAGAATTCTGAGGAAGGGGCAAGCAATGCGTCGCGTTGTGGTTACCGGGCTGGGGCTTGTGACGCCGCTGGCCGATGGTGTCGAAAAGAGCTGGGAACGGATTCTCGACGGTCAGTCGGGCGCCGGTCGGATCACTGGGTTCGATCCCGAGGGGCTGGCAACCACCTATGCCTGCGAAGTGCCGCTGGGCGAGGGCGAGGGCGAGTTCAACGCCAATGCCTATATGGAGCCGAAGGAACAGCGCAAGGTCGACACCTTCATCCTCTTCGGTCTCGCAGCGGCCCAGCAGGCGGTCGAGGATTCCGGCTGGACCCCGACCGACAAGGAAGATCTCGAGCGCACCGGCGTTCTGATCGGCTCGGGCATCGGTGGCCTCAACTCGATCGCCAACACCGCCGTCATGATGGAGCAGAAGGGCCCGCGCCGCGTGTCGCCGTTCTTCGTGCCCGGCGCGCTGATCAACCTGATCTCGGGCCAGGTGTCGATCAAGTACGGCTTCAAGGGCCCGAACCACTCGGTGGTCACCGCCTGCTCGACCGGCGCCCACGCCATCGGCGACGCGATGCGCCTGATCAAGTACGGCGATGCCGACGTGATGGTTGCCGGCGGCGCCGAGGCGGCGATCTGCAAGATCGGCATCGCGGGCTTCAACGCTTGCAAGGCGCTCTCGACGAAGCGTGCCGACGAGCCGCAGAAGGCCAGCCGCCCCTATGATGCCGACCGAGACGGGTTCGTCATGGGCGAGGGCGCGGGCATCGTGGTGCTCGAGGAATACGAGCACGCCAAGGCCCGCGGCGCCAAGATCTACGCCGAGGTTCTGGGCTATGGCCTCTCGGGCGACGCCTATCACATCACCGCGCCGTCCGAGGATGGCGACGGCGCGCTGCGCTCGATGGGGGCGGCGCTGAAATCCGCCGGTCTCGACGCGAACCAGATCGACTATATCAATGCCCACGGCACCTCGACCATGGCCGACACGATCGAGCTTGGCGCAGTCGAGAAGCTGCTTGGTGACCATGCTTCCAACGTGACCATGTCCTCGACCAAGTCGGCGACCGGCCACCTGCTGGGCGCCGCCGGCGCCATCGAGGCGATCTTCTCGATCCTCGCGATCCGCGATCAGGTCGCGCCGCCGACGATCAACCTCGACAACCCGGCGGTGGAGACCCCGATCGACCTCGCGCCCAATGCCAAGCGTGAGCGCAAGGTGAGTTACGCGCTGTCGAACTCCTTCGGCTTCGGCGGCACCAACGCGAGCGTGATCTTCGGAAAGGTCGACTGACATGTGGCGAAACATCGCCTCCAACGCGCTGACCTTCCTGGTCGTGCTCGTCTTCCTCATGGGCGGCGTGCTGCTCTGGGCGCAGAACGAGTACGCCGCCGAGGGTCCGCTTGACGCGCCTATCTGCCTGCAGGTCCGCAGTGGCAGCAATTTCACCCGTGTCTCGGGCGATCTCGAGGCGCAGGGGGCGATTTCGTCGGGCACGATCTTCCGTCTCGGGGCCGAGTATACCGACAAGACGAGCCAGCTGAAGGCCGGCTCGTTCCTCGTGCCCGAGCACGCCTCGATGACCGAGATCGTCGATATCGTCACCCGTGGCGGTGCCTCGACCTGCGGCACCGAGGTGGTCTACCGCATCGGCGTCAACAGTGCCGAGGTGCAGGTGCGCGAGCTCGACCCGGCGGCGGGCCGCTACGAGGAAGTGCTCGAGTTCGACCCGGCCGAGGAGACCCCGGCGGATTATGCCGGCTTCCGCGACGATATCGGCACCCGCTTCCGCGTGGCGCTGGCCGAGGGCGTGACCAGCTGGCAGGTGGTTCAGGAGCTTGGCCAGGTCGATATCCTCGAGGGCGAGGTCGCCGAGATCCCGGCCGAGGGCTCGCTGGCGCCGGACAGCTACGAGATCTCCAAGGGCGACAGCCGCGCGGACCTGATTGACCGCATGGAAGACGCCCAGCAGGTGATCCTCGAGGCCGCCTGGCAAAACCGTGCCGACGATCTGCCCTACGACGATCCGATGCAGGCGCTGACCATGGCCTCGATCGTCGAGAAGGAGACCGGCGGTGCCGAGGAGCGTCCGCTGGTGGCGAGCGTCTTCGTCAACCGGCTCGAGCGTGGCATGCGGCTGCAGACCGACCCGACGGTGATCTATGGCATCACCAACGGGCAGGGTGTGCTGGGGCGTGGCATTCGCCAGTCCGAGCTGCGCGCCGAGACGCCCTACAACACCTACGTCATCCCCGGCCTGCCGCCGACCCCGATTGCCAACCCGGGTCGCGCCAGCATCGAGGCGGCTCTGAACCCGGACGAGAGCGACTATCTCTACTTCGTCGCCAAGACGCTCGATCCGGCGGACGGGCACAATTTCGCGACAACGCTGGATGAGCACAATTCCAACGTGGCGGCCTATCGCCGGCTCGAGGCGGAGCGCGCCAACCAGTAGCCGGCGACGGGCGCATCTGCCCGGAACCGCATCGTAAATCGCCAAGCGGGCGGGGCCGGAGCATCGGTCCCGCCCGTTTTCTCGTCGCAGGCTTGGCGCCGGGGCGGGGCCTTGCAAGAGTGAGCGCATGACACAGGATCGCATCAACGCAATCGCCACGCTGGTGGTGGCCGGGTTCGGACTGCTCTGGGGGTTCTACTGGATGCCGGTGCGGGCGATGGTCGACCACGGCTTGCCAGGGGCTTGGGGCACGGTGCTGGCCACGGTGACGGCGGCGATCGTGCTGGCGCCACTGGTCGCGCTGCGCTGGCGGGCGTTGCTGCGGGCCGACAAGGTCGGGCTGCTCTCGGTCGCGGCGGGGGGAGCGGCCTTCACGCTCTACTCCATCGGGCTGGTCTATGGTCGGGTGGCGATCATCATCCTTCTGTACTTCCTCACCCCGGTCTGGAGCGTGCTGATCGCGCGCTACGTCATGGGCTGGCACACCCCGGCGCTGCGCATCGTCGCGATCTTCATCGGCATCGCCGGGCTGCTGGTGATGCTCAGCGCCGGTGGCACGCTGCCGATGCCGCGCGGTGTGGGCGAGTGGATGTCGCTGATCGCGGGCATCCTGTGGGCCGTGGGCACCACCGGCATCCGGGTGCGATCCGATCTCGGCGTGATCCCGGCGACCTTCGTGTTCGCCATCGGCGCGACACTCGCCGGGCTGGCCCTTGCGCCGTTCTTCGAGCCCTTTCCCACGCTTTGGCTGCGCGACAATGGCGTCGGCCTTCTGAGCCTCGCGCTGGCCACCGGGGTCCTGTGGTGGGGCGTGTCGCTGGCGGCGCTGATGTGGGCCACCATGCGGCTCGACCCGGCCCGGGTCGGCATCCTGATGCAGACCGAGGTGATTGTCGGCGCGGTCTCGGCGGCGCTGCTGGCGGGCGAGCATCTGGCCACGCTGGAGATCGTTGGCGGCGGCATGGTCGTAGCCGCGGGGCTGCTCGAGGTCTGGCCGGTCGGGCGCGGGCGCAGGGGTGGTGGCGTTCGGGTGTAGGGGCTGGCGCTGCTGCGCCTCGAAGCTTGCAAGTGGCCGGTTCTGCATGAAACTTTCCGTTTGACCTCAACCGCACTCGAGGTCGGATCCTGCCTGCCATCAGATCAAGAGGCAGCAAGGAGCCCGACATGACCGCCCGACTGGAACACGTGAACATCGCCGTCCCCGATCCCGACGCCACCGCCGCGCTGCTCTGCGAGCTGTTCGGCTGGCACATCCGCTGGCAGGGGCCCGCCATCGGCGACGGCTGGTCGGTGCATGTGGGCGGCGAGGACGACTACCTTGCGCTCTACCGCCCCGCGGACAAGACCCTCACCGATCCCGAGCGTTACGCCCGGCAGGGCGGGCTCAACCATATCGGGCTGGTGGTCGAGGATCTCGACGCCACCGAGGCCCGTGTGCGGGCAGCGGGCTTTGCGCCGCACAACCATGCCGATTACGAGCCGGGACGGCGGTTCTATTTCGACGGCCCCGACGGGGTGGAATACGAGGTGGTGAGCTACGGTTGACGGCTCTTTGAAGACACCGGGGCGTGCGTTCGGCGGAAGGGCTGGACGCACGCCCCGCATCGGCGTATGAGCGGGGCATGACCACGCAAGCACCCCTTATTCGGATCTGCTGCATTACCTGCTGAATTCTTCGGCGGGCCTGTCTTCTATTCCAATCCAGAAATGAAGTTGCTACTCCCGCCGCGATCTTCGTGCGAAGGAGCGCGCCATGGACGTCCCTATCTGGCTGACCAATTCCCGGACCCGGAAGAAGGAGCTCTTCGAGCCAATCGATCCGGACAACGTGCGGATCTATGTCTGCGGCCCGACGGTCTATGACCGCGCGCATCTCGGCAACGCGCGCCCGGCCATCGTCTTCGACGTACTGTTCCGGCTGATGCGGCAGGTCTACGGGCCGGAGCACGTGACCTACGTGCGCAACTTCACCGACGTGGACGACAAGATCAACGCCCGCGCCCAGGCCAGCGGTCGCAGCATCGGTGAAATCACCGCCGAGACCACGCAATGGTATCTGGACGACATGGCGACCGTGGGCGTCATGGAGCCCACCCACATGCCGCGCGCCACCGAGTTCATCGACCAGATGATCGCGATGATCGCGGACCTGATCGAGAAGGGCCACGCCTACGAGGCGGAGGGTCACGTGCTGTTCGCGGTCGAGAGCTACAAGGCCTATGGCGGGCTCTCGGGCCGCTCGGTCGACGACATGATCGCCGGGGCCCGGGTCGAGGTCGCGCCTTACAAGCGCAACCCGATGGATTTCGTGCTTTGGAAGCCCTCGGAGCCCGAGCTGCCGGGCTGGGAGAGCCCGTGGGGCCGGGGCCGTCCCGGCTGGCATATCGAGTGCTCGGCGATGAGCTACGAGCTTCTGGGCGAGAGTTTCGACATCCACGGCGGCGGCAACGACCTGATGTTCCCGCACCACGAGAACGAGATCGCCCAGAGCTGCTGCGCCCATCCCGAGGGCGGCTTCGCCAAGGTCTGGCTGCACAACGAGATGCTGCAGGTCGAGGGCAAGAAGATGTCCAAGTCGCTGGGCAACTTCTTCACCGTGCATGACCTGCTCGAGGGGCGTGACGGGCAGGCGGGCGTGCCGGGCGAGGTGATCCGCTTCGTGATGCTCTCGACGCACTATCGCAAACCGATGGACTGGACGGCGGAGAAAGCCTCGCAGGCCGAGGCAACCCTCAAAAAGTGGTACGCACAGATTACCGAAGCGCTCGACAACGAAGTTCCCTACGTTGGAGTCGTGAACGCATTGGCGGATGACCTCAATACAGCAAAGGCCATCGCTGAGATGCATCAGCTTTCCTTGGCGGGGGATACACCATCGCTTCGCGCAAGTCTAAAGCTCTTGGGTTTCTTGGATCACGGGATACCAGACTGGGCGAGAGGTCCTGATTTCGATCTCTCGGAGCTCGCGGACAAGCTCGCGGCGGTGCGCGGCGCGGCGATGGAGAGCAAGGATTTCTCGGAGGTCGACCGCATGAAGGCCGCGCTGCTCGAGGCCGGGGTCGAGGTGCGCATGTCGAAGGCCGGGGTGGAGCTTCTGCCCGGGGCCGGGTTCGACGCGGCCAAGCTGGAGGGGCTGTGATGACCATGTGCGTATGCGCTTGTGATACGCGCGGGAGGGGGGCTGTCTGCCCCCCGCTCGGGCAAGCCGAGCCCCCCCGAGGATATTTCGAGCCAGAAGAAGCGGGGGCGCGGTGATGGCGGAGAAGCTGTATCTTTACGACACCACGCTGCGCGACGGGCAGCAGACGCAGGGGGTGCAGTTCTCCACCGCCGAGAAGCTGCGCATCGCCGAGGCGCTGGATGATTTGGGCGTGGATTACATCGAGGGCGGCTGGCCCGGGGCGAACCCGACGGACTCGGCCTTTTTCGACGAGGTCGGCGCGACGCGGGCGGTGATGACCGCCTTTGGCATGACCAAGCGGGCCGGACGCTCGGCGGAGAATGACGACGTGCTGGCAGCGGTGCTGAATGCGGGCACGCAGGCGGTCTGCCTTGTCGGCAAGACCCATGATTACCACGTCACCGCGGCGCTGGGGATCGCGCTCGAGGAGAACGTGGAGAACATCCGCGCTTCGGTGGCGCATATCGTGGCGCAAGGCCGTGAGGCGCTGTTCGACGCGGAGCACTTCTTCGACGGCTGGAAGGCCAACTCGGACTATGCGCTTTCGTGTCTGCGCGCGGCGCTCGAGGCCGGGGCGCGCTGGATCGTGCTTTGCGACACCAATGGCGGCACGCTGCCGCATGAGGCGCATGGCATCGTGCGCGCGGTGATCGAGGGCGGCATTCCCGGCGACCGGCTGGGCATCCACACCCACAATGACACCGAGACGGCGGTGGCCACGACGCTGGCGGCGGTGGATGCCGGTGCGCGGCAGATCCAGGGCACGCTGAACGGCCTTGGCGAGCGCTGCGGCAATGCCAACCTGACCTCGCTGATCCCGACGCTGCTGCTGAAGGAACCCTATGCCAGCGCCTATGAGATCGGCGTCAGCCGCGAGGGGCTCGAGGGGCTGACCCAGACCAGCCGGATGCTCGACGAGATCCTCAACCGCGTGCCGATGCGGCAGGCGCCCTACGTGGGCTCCTCGGCTTTTGCCCACAAGGCGGGGCTGCATGCCAGCGCGATCCTCAAGGATCCGTCGACCTACGAGCATATCGAGCCCGGGCAGGTGGGCAACCGCCGGGTGATTCCGATGTCGAACCAGGCCGGGCAGTCGAACTTGCGCCGGCGCCTGGCCGAGGCGGGACTCGAGGTCGAGAAGGGGGATCCGGCGCTGGCCCGCATCCTCGAACGGATCAAGGCGCGCGAGGCCGAGGGCTACACCTACGACACCGCGCAGGCGAGCTTCGAGATGCTTGCGCGGGACGAGCTGGGCCGCTGCCCGGATTTCTTCGAGGTCAAGCGCTACCGGGTCACCATCGAGCGGCGCAAGAACAAGTACGACCAGATGGTCTCGCTCTCGGAGGCGGTGGTGGTCGTGAAGGTCGACGGCGAGAAGAAGCTCTCGGTCTCGGACAGTCTCGACAATGCCGGCTTCGACCGCGGCCCGGTCAACGCGCTCGCCAAGGCGCTGGCCAAGGACCTGGGGCCGTACCAGTCGGTGATCGACGACATGCGGCTGGTCGATTTCAAGGTGCGCATCACCCAGGGCGGCACCGAGGCGGTGACGCGGGTCATCATCGACAGCCAGGACGGCTCGGGTCGGCGCTGGCAGACCGTGGGGGTGAGCGCCAACATAGTGGACGCCTCCTTCGAGGCGCTGCTCGACGCGGTGCGCTGGAAGCTCATTCGCGATTGCGGAGAGGACGGGCGCGATGGACCTGCCGCCTGAGTTCCTGACGCTCTACAGCCGGCTCGACCGGCAGGGCCCCGGGACGCCCGAGGACGTGCTCTGGGCGTTGGGGCGGCTTGGGCTGTCGGGCATGCTGCAGGTCTGCGACGCGGGCTGCGGCACCGGGGCGGACAGCGTGACGCTGGCGCGGGCGCTGCCAGAGGCGCAGGTCGAGGGGCTCGACGCGGTGCCGGCCTTCATAGAGGCCGGGCAGGCGCGGGTGGCGGATCTGCCGAATGCCGAGCTGCGGGTCGGCGACATGGGCGCGCTCACAGGGCCCTATGACCTGATCTGGTCGGCGGGTGCGATCTATTTCCTCGGCGTGACGGAGGGGCTGCGGGCCTGGCGCGCGGCGCTGGCGCCGGGGGGCGTCGTGGCCTTCTCGCAAGGGGTCTTCCTTGGCGGCGACGAGCCGCAGGCGGTGCGCGACTTCTGGGCCCCCGAACCGGCGCTCACCGACCGCGAGGGGCTGCGGGCACAGGTGGCGGAGGCCGGCTACGAGATCCTCGACACGCGGCTGCTCATCGGCGCGCCATGGGAGGCCTATTATGGCAGCGTGACACGCGAGATCGCGGCACTGCGCCCGGGGACGAGCCCGGCAATGGCCGACGTGCTCGACGCCTCCGAGCGCGAGGTCGCGCTCTGGCGGCAGGCGCCGGACCGCATCGCCTATGAGCTGGTGCTGGCGCGGCCCGACTGAGGCTTTCCTTTCCGGCCCGCGCGGCCTAGGTCAGCCGCATGGACTTCGATGACGATCTCACCGCCTGCGCCCAGCTTGTCGAGCGCGGCGACCCAGACCGCTTCGCCGCCGCGATGGCGGCGCCGGTGCGCGCACGGGCCGCGCTGTTCCCGCTCTATGCCTTCAATCTCGAGGTGGCGCGGGCGCCGTGGCTCACGCAGGAGAGCATGATCGCCGAGATGCGCCTGCAATGGTGGCGCGATGCGCTCGAGGAGATCCGGGCGGGCGGCCTGGTGCGCCGGCACGAGGTGGTGACGCCACTGGCGCACGTGCTCGACGCCGACAGCGCCGGGCGGCTCGACCGGCTGGTGGGCGCGCGGCGATGGGACATCTACCGCGATGCCTTCGAGGATGAGGCCCATTTTACCCGCTATCTCGAGGAGACCTCGGGCGAGCTGGTGCTGGCGGCAGGACGCGCTCTTGGCGAGATGCCGGAGGATGTCGCGCTCGATGCGGGCTACGCGTCCGGGCTGGCGCAGTTCCTGCGCGCGGTGCCGGAGCTTGAGGACAAGGGGCGGGTGCCACTGGTGGATGGGCGTCCCGAGGCGGTGGTTGCTCTGGCGAAAGAAGGCCTGGCGCGGCTGGACCGGGCGCGGGCGCGGCTGGGCGAGGTCGACACACCGGCGCGGGCGGCTCTGCTGGCGGGCTGGCAGGCGGGGCCGCTGCTGAAACAGGCGGTTCAGGCGCCGCAGCGGGTGGCCGAAGGCATGCTGCAGCTCTCGGAGTTCAGGCGCCGCACCGGGCTCATGCGGGCGGCGCTGACCGGACGGATCTGAAGCGGGGCGTCATTCGGCCGCCTGCGCGCGCGGGCTCAGGACCAGCCAGATCAGCGCGCCGCCGGCCAGCATCAGGAACGGTGCCATCGCCATGTTGACCGCGGTCCAACCCTCCTGCGGGTTGCCGCCCGAGCAGTTCATCAGCCCGCCGGAGGCCAGCGAGGCGCTGGTCACCGCGCCGAAGACCAGCAGGTCGTTCAGGCCCTGCATGCGGCCGCGCTCATGCGGCTCATGCGCACCGGCGAGCATGGTGGTGGCCCCGATGAAGCCGAAATTCCAGCCCACGCCCAGCAGCACCAGCGCGACGAAGAACTGCTCGAGCTCGACGCCGGTGAGCGCCACGCCGCCGGCCCCCGCGAGGATCACGAGCCCGAGCGCGACGATCTTCTCGACGCCGAAACGGGCGATCATGTGGCCGGTGAAGAAGGACGGGATGTACATCGCCAGCACGTGCGCGGTGACGATATTGGCCGCATCGGCGGTCTCGAAGCCGCAGCCGACCACGGCGAGCGGCGTCGAGGTCATCACGAGGTTCATCAGCGCGTAGCTGACTGCGGCGCAGATCACCGCCACGGCGATCCGCGGGGTGGCCAGAAGCTCGCGCCGGGTGCGGCCCTTGGGGGCGTCCTCGGAGGGCACCGGGGGCTTGGGGATGTCAAGGAACAGGAAGACCAGCGCGCCCACGAGGTTGATCGCGATCACCGCGGCATAGGTGCCGAGGAAGGGGATCACGAAGGCGTCGGCGGTCCATTTCACCAGTTGCGGGCCCAGCACCGCCGCCAGCAGCCCGCCGGCCATGACGTAGGAGATCGCCTTGGGGCGGAACGCCTCGGAGGCGGTGTCGGCGGCGGCGAAACGATAGAAGCCCTGCGCCGACATGTAGATGCCGGTGAGGAAGCTGCCGGCGAGGAAGATCGGGAAGGAGGCGCTGTAGAGCCCGTAGGCGCCCACCGCGCCGCCGAGCGCACCGCCGAGGGCACCGAGCGCAAAGCCCGCGCGGCGACCGAAGCGTTGCATGAAGGCCGAGACCGGGGTCGCGGCACACATCGATCCGAGCACGATCAGCGAGATCGGCAGTGTGGCGAAGCAGGCATTGCTGGCCAGCGACTGGCCGGCGAGCCCGCCGATGGTGAAGATCATCGGCATCTGCGCGCCGAGGATGGCCTGCGCCATCACCAACACGATCACGTTGCGCTTCGCGCGGCTGTCTTGAGTGCTCTCCATGCGCCATAGCGGTAGGGGGAGTTGGCTGATAGGGCAAGGGGCAGGCGGTGTGGCAGGTTGGCGCTGTGGCGCACTGGCCGGAACCGAGGCAGACAGGGAGGACGACATGGTCGGACGCATCATCGAGACGGAGGCCTGCGTGGCCGAAGGGGTCGACTGGCTCTGTGCCGTCGAGCCGCGCTTTGCCGAGGCGGTCGAACTGACCGGGCCGCTGCCGCTGCGGCGCCGCCCCGACGGCTTCGCGCAGCTCTTGTCGGCGATCGTCAGCCAGCAGGTCAGCGTGGCCTCGGCGCGGGCGATCTGGGCCCGGCTCGAGGCCGCGGGCATGACCACGCCAGAGGCGATTCTCGCCACGGACGAGGCCGGGCTGCGCGCCCTCGGCCTGTCGCGGCAGAAGGCGAGCTACGCTCTGGCGCTGTCCGAGGCGGGGATCGATTTCGAGGCCCTCCGCACGGCGCCCACCGAGGAGGTGGTCAAGACGCTGGTGGCGGTGAAGGGCATCGGGATCTGGACGGCGGAGATCTACGCCATGTTCTCGCTTGGACGGGCGGATGTCTTCGCGCCGGGCGATCTGGCGCTGCAGGAGGCGGCGCGGCTGCTCTTCGCGCTTGAAGCGCGCCCCAAGGAGCGCGACCTGCGCCGGATGGCCGAGGCCTGGAGCCCATGGAGATCGGTTGCGGCGCGAGCGCTGTGGGCCTACTACCATGTGGCAAAACAGCGAGAGGGGATCGTATGACGCGCGTTCTGCAAACCGGCCGCAAGGAGCCCGTCTCGGGCGAGACACGCTCCTGCGTGGTGTTCCTGCACGGCTACGGCGCCAACGGCGCCGACCTGCTTGGCCTTGCCGATCCGCTGGGCGAGCACCTGCCGGACACGCTCTTCGTGGCGCCCGACGCGCCCGAGGCCTGTGCCGGCGCGCCGATGGGCTTCCAGTGGTTTCCGATCCCGTGGATCGACGATTCCTCCGAAGAGGAAGCGATGCAGGGCATGAGCCGCGCGGTCGACGATCTCAACGCCTTTCTGGACGCGCTGATGGTCGACGAGGACCTTTTGCCGGAGCAGGTGGCGCTGTTCGGATTCTCGCAGGGCACCATGATGGCGCTGCACGTGGCGCCGCGCCGCGAGGACGAGGTCGCGGGGCTGGTGGCGTTCTCGGGCCGTCTGCTGCAGCCGGAGTTGCTCGAGGACGAGGTGGTCTCGCGCCCGCCGGTGCTGCTGGTGCATGGCGATCAGGACGACGTGGTGCCGCCCGAGTCGCTGCCCGCCGCCGCCGAGGCGCTGCAAGGTGCAGGCTGGAAAGAGGTCTTTGCCCATATCCAGAAAGGCACCGCCCACGGAATCGCGCCGGACGGGCTGTCGGTGGCTCTGGCGTTCCTGCGCGACAAGTGCGGGTTCTGAGGCCGCGCCCGTGACCTGAGGGATTGCGCCGGCCCTTCGGGCCGTCGCCCGGTGCGAGGGGCGCTGCCCCTCGCGCTCCCCGAGGTATTTCAGAACCAGAGAAGAGCAGGGCGCGGCGCCAATGGTCGGCATGGCGCGTCGGGGCTCAGCGGGCGGGGCGGTCGAAGGTGAAGTCGCCGGCGGCGACGTGGCGCAGGTAGTCGCAGGGATCGTCGCGCTGGTTGAGATGAGCCCAGGCACGGGCGGCGAAGGCGTTGGGGGCGAAGAGCAGGATCACCTTGTTGACCGCGTCATGGGAGACCGGGCTCTGCATGTCGAGCGCGGCCTCGACGCGGGTGCGGTCCTCGGCGGCGAGGCCCATGATCTGGAAATTGTAGGCGAGGTACTCGCTGGTGGCGAGGCAGAGGCCGCTCGGGCAGGGCCGGGCGTCGTGGGCGGCGTGGGCCAGCTCGTGCATCACGACGCTGTCGAAAAAGTGGTCGTCCGACAGGCCGGCAAAGACACCGTCGGCATGGCGCGTCTCGGAGAGCGCGTCCGGGGCCAGCAGCTCGATGCGCTGTTCGCCGCAATGGTAGAGGCCGAGGCAGTCGCCCGGCAGGCGGTCGGTGAGGGTGATCGAGACCGGGGTTTCAAGTGCCAGCCCGCAGGCCGCGAGCTTCGGCAGCGCCGCCTGCACAGCGGTGCAGAGGCGCTCGGCATGGAGCGGCGGGGCGGCAATGCTGACCGGCGTGCCCTCGCACCGCGTCTCGGCGGCGACAGGCAGGGCGAGGACCAGGGCGAAGAGCTGAAACGGCAGGCGCATGGCGCGAGAGTAGCACAGCCGCACCGCTTCGGGAGCGCAAAGAACTGAGGCGGGCCGCGATGGGCCCGCCTCAGAGGGGGTGCTGGCTTACTGGCTCTTCGACATGCGCTTGCGCTCGTGCGGGTCGAGATAGCGCTTGCGCAGGCGGATGGCGTTCGGCGTCACTTCCACCAGCTCGTCGTCGTTGATATAGGCGATGGCCTCTTCCAGCGACAGGGTGACCGGCGTGGTCAGGCGGACCGCTTCGTCGGTGCCGGAAGCGCGGACGTTGGTCAGCTTCTTGCCCTTGAGCGGGTTCACCTCGAGATCGTTCTCGCGCGAGTGCTCGCCGATGATCATGCCCTGGTAGACCGGGGCCTGGGCACCGAGGAACATCTTGCCGCGGTCCTCGAGGTTCCAGAGCGCGTAGGCCACGGTCTCGCCGTTCTCCATGGAGATCAGCACGCCGGCGCGGCGGCCGGGGATCGAGCCCTTGTGCTCGGTCCAGCCGTGGAACACGCGGTTCAGAACGCCGGTGCCGCGGGTGTCGGTGAGGAACTCGCCGTGATAGCCGATCAGGCCGCGCGAGGGCACATGCGCGATGATGCGCGTCTTGCCGGCGCCAGCGGGGCGCATCTCGACCAGCTCGCCCTTGCGGTTGCCGGTGAGCTTTTCGATCACTGCGCCCGAGTACTCGTCATCGACGTCGATGGTGGCTTCCTCGACCGGCTCCATGAGCTGGCCGTCTTCTTCCTTCATGATCACCTGCGGGCGCGAGATGCTGAGCTCGAAGCCCTCGCGCCGCATGTTTTCGATGAGGACGCCCATCTGCAGTTCGCCGCGGCCCGAGACCTCGAAGGCCTCGCCGCCGGGGGTGTCCTGGATCTTGATCGCGACGTTGCCCTCGGCTTCCTTCATCAGGCGCTCGCGGATCACGCGGGACTGCACCTTCTTGCCGTCACGGCCCGCCAGCGGGCTGTCGTTGATGCCGAAGGTCACGGTGATGGTCGGCGGATCGATCGGCTGGGCGTCGAGAGGCTCGTCCACCGCCAGCGCACAGATCGTGTCGGCCACGGTGGCCTTGGACATGCCGGCGAGGCTGACGATGTCGCCTGCAAGGCCTTCCTCGATGTCGGCCTGGGCAAGGCCGCGGAAGGCCTGCACGCGGGTGACGCGGAACTGTTCGATCTTCTGGCCGATGCGCGAGATCGCCTGCACCGTCTGGCCGACCTTGACGCGACCGGTCTCGATGCGGCCGGTCAGCAGGCGGCCGACGAACGGGTCGGAGCCGAGCGTGGTGGCCAGCATGCGGAAATCGTCGTCGTAATGCTTGATCTGCTTCGGCGCAGGCACGTGGTTCACGATCAGGTTGAACAGCGCCGACAGGTCCTTGCGCGGTCCGTCAAGCTCGGCATCCGCCCAGCCGTTGCGGCCCGAGGCGTACATGTGCTGGAAATCAAGCTGGTCTTCGTCGGCATCGAGCGAGGCGAAGAGGTCGAAGCACTCGTCGAGCGCGCGGTCGGGCTCGGCGTCGGGCTTGTCGACCTTGTTGAGCACCACGATCGGGCGCAGGCCAAGCGCCAGCGCCTTGGAGGTCACGAACTTGGTCTGCGGCATCGGGCCTTCGGCGGCATCGACCAGCAGGACGACACCGTCGACCATGCTCAGGATGCGCTCCACCTCGCCGCCGAAATCGGCGTGACCGGGGGTGTCGACGATGTTGATGCGGGTGTTCTTCCACTCGACCGAGGTCGGCTTGGCAAAGATCGTGATGCCGCGCTCGCGCTCGAGGTCGTTGCTGTCCATCGCGCGCTCGGCGACGGCCTGATTTTCGCGGAATGCGCCGGATTGTTTCAGCAATTCGTCGACAAGCGTGGTCTTGCCGTGGTCCACGTGAGCGATGATTGCGATATTGCGCAGGTCCATAAGGAGAGCCTTTAAAGGGGAGGGTTGCGCGCCCCCCTACCGGGGAACCCCGCAAAAGGCAAGCCGCTTGCCCGTTGCGCCTTCATATACTGGCGATGCGTTTCCGCGTGGGCGCGGGTTTGGGCGGGGCGTCGAGGGAGGTTGGGTCGCCTGCCGCGCGGTGCGTGCCGGGACCGCCGAGGCGGAGGGTCGGTCGTTGCCCCGGCGCGGAATCGAGGAGAAGCCGCCGCGCCAACGTCATGTTGGAAGCGCGCCTCCGGCAAGGCCTGCCCCATCGGGCTGGCGACTTGATGACGTCAGCGCCGCGTGTTGAGGTCCTTCGGATTTGGCATGGATAAATCGAGAGGCTCGTGAGGCATTTCGCCATCCCGCGGGCCGGCGATGGCGCGGCGGCGTCCCGCGGTTGCTCGTGGTTTTCTGGGGCTCTGGCGAGAGCGATGGCATTGGGGCTTGGTCGAGCGGGACCGAAGTCCCCCCGATGTCTACGGCGCACAGTCTCGTGCCCTGCCGGAGGGGCTGGTCGTCTCGCTCCCCTCAATGCCCCGTGGTGGCGGAAAACAGGTTGATCACCACGATCCCCGCAAGGATCAGCCCGATGCCGATGATCGCCGGCCAGTCGAGCCGCTGCCCGAACACCACCAGCCCGATGATCGCGATGAACACGATGCCGAGCCCGGACCAAAGCGCATAGGCGATGCCGACCGGGAAGCTGCGCAGCACGATCGAGAGCAGCCAGAAGGCCAGAGCGTAGGAGATCACCACCAGCACCGAAGGCAGGGGGCGGGTGAATTGCTGGCTGGCCTGCAGAGCGGCGGTGCCGATGGTCTCGGCAAGCACGGCGAAGGCGAGGATCACGTAGGTCATGGCGAAACTCCGGGGGTGGTGGCCACTCATGGACCGGATCGCGCCCGAGGGCCAGCCCTGTCGGAACCGCCTGTTCCGGGCGCTGCCGTCGGTGGCATGCTGCCTTGAGCGACGTCGGGTCAAGGTTGCCCATAGGTGGATCAATCCATTGCCAGCCGTCATCCGCTTGTTACCACTTCGTCACAGCTATGAATACGAACCGTGCTCATGGTCCTGCCGCGCTTGCCGATGATCCTGTCGTCCTTCAACGACATCTCGCCCCCTCGGTGACCTGGTGGCGCGGCTTCTTCACCACGTGGTACGGGTTCTTCTGGATGCCCGAGGAGGCGCTGCGCGCCGACCCGGTGCTGCGCGCCCTCGACCGGGGCCGCTTCGTGAGCTGCTTCGGGAATTCGCTCTACGTCGCCGCCATGACGGTGCCGCTGTCGCCGCTGCTGGGGCTGGCGGGGGCGCTGCTGCACACCTTCCTCAGCCGGCGCGGGCAGGGGCGGTAGCGGGCCAAGGCCGTTCACGCTCGCCACGGTGAGGTGGACGTTACGCCACGATCCGCGCGCGAACCACCCGCGCGGACTCAAGGCCGAAGGCCGCCGCGCATCGGTCATGGTGAAAGCATGCCTCCGGCATGACCCGTCCCCCCGGGCCGGCGATTTGGGGGCGCTGGGTGCACAGCTTCGAGGTCCTTCGGACGTGGCCGGGACAAATCGAGGGAGTCCGAAGTAAGATCGCTACCCCGCGGACCGGCGATGCGCGGCGGCGTCTTAGGGCCGCTCGTGGGATCTTGGGGAGATGCTACGCTAAATGCGCCACCGACGCCCTCAATACCCGCGCCAGATCCAGCCGCCGCCGAAGATCCGGCTGCTGTCCGGATCATAGAACACGCAGGCCTGGCCGGGCGAGACGCCTTCCTCGGCGACCACGAGTTCGACCTCGGCCTCGGTTTCCGAGATCGGCCGCACGATGGCCTCCCGCGGGGGGCGCGTCGAGCGCACCTTGACCGAGAGATGCCATTCCTCGCGCGAGGTGAATGGCGCGTCGCCCAGCCAGTTGATCTCGCGCACCGGCACCTTGCGGGTCGCCAGCATTTCTTTCGGGCCGACGATCACCTGCTTGTTGTCGACGTCGAGCTTGACCACGTAAAGCGGCTCCGTCAGGCCGCCGATCCCGAGGCCCCGGCGCTGGCCGATGGTGTAATGGATCACGCCGCGATGCTCTCCCAGCACGCGGCCATCCGCGTGCACGATCTCACCCGGCTCGGCGGCGCCCGGGCGCAGCTTCTCGATCACGCTCGCGTAATTGCCGTCGGGCACGAAGCAGATGTCCTGGCTGTCCGGCTTGTCGGCCACGCTCAGCCCGTATTTCGCTGCCAGCTCGCGGGTCTCGGCCTTGCTCTTGAGGTGTCCGAGCGGGAAGCGCAGGTAATCGAGCTGTTCGGGCGTGGTGGAGAACAGGAAATAGCTCTGATCGCGGTTGGCATCCGCCGCCGAGTGCAGCTCGGCACCTTGGTCTCCGACCATGCGCTGGATGTAATGCCCGGTCGCCATGCAGTCGGCGTCGAGATCCTTGGCGGTCTCGAGCAGGTCCTTGAACTTCACCCGCTCGTTGCAGCGGATGCAGGGCACCGGCGTGGCGCCGCCGAGATAGCTCTCGGCGAATTCGTCGATCACCGCGTCGCGGAAGATGTTCTCGTAATCGAGCACGTAATGCGGAAAGCCCATCTGCTCGGCGACGCGACGGGCATCGTGGATGTCGATGCCGGCGCAGCAGGCGCCCTTCTTGGCCAGCGCCGCGCCGTGATCATAGAGCTGCAGGGTGACGCCGACGACGTCATAGCCTTCCTCGGCCAGCATCGCGGCCACCACGGAGCTGTCGACGCCGCCGGACATGGCGACCACGACACGCGTCTCGGACGGCGGCTTGGGCAGGCCGAGCGAATTGAGGGGCGGGGCATCGAGGGGCATGGCGGTCTCCTGGGAACAGGTCGCGAATATAGGAAAATGCTTTGCACTCTCAAGGGGCGGTTTTTAGACCGCGTTAAATCCACCGCGCTCAAATAGCGTCCAGCCGGAAACAGCGGGACAGAACAGAGCGGAACGGAAACGGGATGTACCTCAAGAAGATCAAAGGCCCGCGCGCAGTGACGCTCCCTGACGGCACCATCATGACCCGCGCCGATCTGCCCCCGGCCGAGACGCGCCGCTGGGTCGCCTCCCGCAAGGCCGCGGTGGTCAAGGCGGTAACATACGGGCTGCTTTCGGAAAACCAGGCGATGGATCGCTACGGGCTGAGCGCGGAGGAGCTTGGCGAATGGGTGCGCGCGGTGGCCCATCACGGCGAAGAGGCGCTGAAGGCAACGCTGGTGCAGCGCTTTCGCGCGCCGGGCGCCGAACCGTCCGATCCCTGATCTCGCCCCTCCTGAAATCGCAACCGATGATTGAAAAGAAAATCCGGATGTCTACAGTAAAGAAGCATTAACTTATTTGCCTCAGGGTCGGATCGACAGGACAGAACAAGCGGAGAACCTTCAATGCGAATCCTCCTTGTGGAAGATGATCCGACCACCTCGAAGAGCATCGAGCTGATGCTGACCCATGCCAATCTGAACGTGTACGCCACCGATCTCGGGGAAGAGGGGATCGATCTGGCCAAGCTCTACGACTACGACCTGATCCTGCTCGATCTCAATCTACCCGACATCGACGGGCATGAGGTGCTGCGCCAGCTGCGCATGGCGCGGATCAGCACGCCGATCCTGATCCTGTCCGGGGCCGATGATACGGACAGCAAGATCAAGGGCTTCGGCTTCGGCGCCGACGATTACCTCACCAAACCGTTTCATCGCGACGAACTGGTGGCGCGCATTCATGCGATCATCCGCCGCTCTAAAGGGCATTCCCAGTCGGTGATCCGCACCGGAAAGATCTCCGTCAATCTCGACGCCAAGACCGTCGAGGTGGGCGGCAAATCGGTGCACCTTACCGGCAAGGAATACCAGATGCTCGAGCTGCTCTCGCTGCGCAAGGGCACCACGCTCACCAAGGAGATGTTCCTCAACCACCTCTATGGCGGCATGGACGAGCCCGAGCTCAAGATCATCGATGTGTTCATCTGCAAACTCCGGAAGAAGCTGAGCGAAGCGACGGGCGACGAGAACTACATCGAAACCGTCTGGGGCCGGGGCTACGTGCTGCGCGATCCCGAGCCGCGATCGGATGAGCCGCCCGCGATGGCCGCCTCCGCCTGAGCTGTCGGCTGGACGCCGCCGCTCCCGCGCCCTAAACCTTCCGCCAGACGGCTGAAAGACGGGGGCCCCGAGATGGCAGAGCAGGCGATAGGCGAAACCACGGGCGAGATTGACGTCGAGGCCCTGAGCGAAGATCAGGCGCGGGCCGAGCTTGAGCGGCTGGCGGGGCTTCTGGCGCAGGCAAACCTCGCCTATCATACCGAGGACGCGCCCGAGATCAGCGATGCCGACTACGATGCGCTGAAGCGTCGGAACGTCGCGATCGAAGAGCGATTCCCCGAGCTCAAGCGCGAGGACAGCCCAAGCGAGCAGGTCGGCGCCGCGCTGGCCGAGGGGTTCGGCAAGATCCGTCACGCGCAGCGTATGATGTCGCTGTCGAATGCCTTCGATGAAGACGAGGTGCGCGACTTCGACCGGGGGATCCGCCGCTATCTCGGTTTCGCCGAGGACGCGCCGCTGCCCTTCACCGCCGAGCCCAAGATCGACGGGCTGTCGCTGTCGCTGCGCTACGAGAACGGTGCCCTGATCCAGGCCGCGACCCGCGGCGACGGGGCCACGGGCGAGAACGTCACCGCCAATGCCCGCACCATCGACGACATTCCGCAACAGCTCGAGGGTGCGCCTGAGCTGCTCGAGGTGCGCGGCGAGGTCTACATGAGCCACGCCGATTTCGAGGCGCTGAACGAACGGCAGGAGGCGCGCGGCGGCAAACCCTTCGCCAACCCGCGCAACGCTGCCGCCGGCTCGCTGCGGCAGCTCGATCCCGAGATCACCCGTGCGCGCCCGCTGAAATTCTTCGCCTATGCCTGGGGAGAGCTCTCCGCGCCGCTGGCCGAGACCCAGATGAACGCCATCGAGCGTCTGGCCCAGCTCGGCTTCCAGACCAACCCGCTGACCCGGCTTTGCGATGGCCCGCAGGACATGCTGGATCATTACGCCCAGATCGAGGAACAGCGCGCGACGCTGGGCTATGACATCGACGGCGTGGTCTACAAGGTCAACGATCTCGCGCTGCAGGCGCGGCTCGGCTTTCGCTCGACCACACCCCGCTGGGCCATCGCCCACAAGTTTCCCGCCGAGCTCGCATGGACCCGGCTCGAGGCCATCGACATTCAGGTCGGTCGCACCGGCGCGCTCTCGCCGGTGGCGCGGCTCACGCCGGTGACGGTGGGCGGTGTCGTGGTGTCGAACGCCACGCTGCACAACGAGGATTACATCGCCGGGCGCGACGCCAGCGGCAACCCGATCCGCGACGGCAAGGACATCCGCGTCGGCGATTGGGTGCAGGTCTATCGCGCAGGCGACGTGATCCCGAAGATCGCCGATGTCGACCTGTCGAAGCGCCCCGACGAGGCCGAGCCCTACGCCTTCCCCGAGACCTGCCCGGAATGCGGCTCCGAGGCGATCCGCGAGGAGGGCGACGCCGTACGTCGCTGCTCGGGTGGTCTTATCTGTCCAGCGCAAGCGGTTGAAAAGATGAAGCATTTCGTGTCTCGATCCGCCTTCGATATCGAGGGGCTCGGGGCCAAGCAGGTCGAGCAGTTCTACCGTGACGGCTGGATTTCTGAACCGGCGGAAATCTTCACGTTGCGAGAGCGTTACGGCTCGGGGCTGCAGCAGCTCAAGAACCGCGAGGGCTGGGGGGAGAAGAGCGCGAATAACCTCTTTGATGCCATTGATGAAAAACGGAAAATAGAACTCGGTCGCGTGCTTTTCTCGCTCGGGATCCGCCACGTGGGCGAGGTGGTCGCCAACGATCTCGCGCGCCACTACCTGAGCTGGTCCGCGATGATCGCCGCCATCGACGCGGCGCGCCCCGCCGCCGAGCGCTATCGGCGTGCCGAGCAGGCGGTCGAGGCCGAGCGCGTGGCGGCCAAGTCCGAGGGCCGCCGTGCCCGGCTCAAGGAGATCCGCGATGCCGCCTGGGCCGAAGACCCGGCGGTCTCGACCGAAGCGCGCGCCGCGTGGGACGATCTCGTCGGTGTCGACGGCATCGGCCAAACGGTTGCGGTTTCGCTGGTCACGTCCATGGGCCAGCCCACAGAACGCGCTTCGATCGACCGGCTGGTGGCTCAGCTCGACATTCAGGATGCCGAGCGGCCAGCCACCGACGGCAGCCCTGTCGCCGGAAAGACCGTGGTCTTCACCGGCAGCCTCGAAAAGATGACCCGCGCCGAAGCCAAGGCGCGGGCCGAGGCGCTCGGCGCCAAGGTCTCGGGCTCGGTGAGCAAGAAGACCGACATCGTCGTGGCGGGCCCGGGCGCGGGGTCG
The DNA here is from genome assembly GCF_017309175.1 of Salipiger bermudensis. NCBI lineage: Bacteria > Pseudomonadati > Pseudomonadota > Alphaproteobacteria > Rhodobacterales > Roseobacteraceae > Salipiger > Salipiger bermudensis. The sequence goes on from NZ_JAEKJV010000012.1 coordinate 105,546, forward strand.
AAGGAGGCCAAGGCGCGCGAACTGGGGGTCGAGCTGATGGACGAGGACGCCTGGCTGGCGCTGATCGGAGGCTGAGCCGATGAGCCAGAGGCCCGAAGCCCTCTGGGCGCTCTTCGCCGAGCTCAAGACGCTGGACGGGGTCGGGCCGAAGACCGCGCAGGCGCTCGAGGGGCTCGACATCGTCGCGCCGCGTGATCTGCTTTTCACTCTGCCGCACGGGGTGATCGACCGCCGCCCGCGCGACAGTGTGCAGGATGCAAACCTTCCGGGCGTGGTCACGGTCGAGGTCACGGTTGGGCGGCACATGAAGCCGGCGCAGAAGGGGCGCCCCTATCGCATTCATGTCGAGGACGCGCAGACCGGCTTCCAGCTGGTGTTCTTCCACGGCCGCTCGGACTATCTCGGACGGGTGTTGCCTGAGGGATCGCGGCGCATCGTGTCCGGGCGGGTCGAGCTCTTCGACGGCATGGCGCAGATGGTCCACCCGGACCACATCCTGCCGCCCGATGAGGCCGCGAGCCTGCCCGCCTTCGAGCCGGTCTATCCGCTCACCGGCGGGGTGACGCAGAAGCTCATGGCACGGGCCAGCGCGGATGCACTGACCAAGGCGCCGGAGCTCGACGAATGGATCGACGGTCCATTGAAAGCGCGCGAAGGCTGGCCGGACTGGCGCGCGGCGCTGGAGGCGGCACACGCCCCCGATGGCGCCGACGCTCTGTCCCCGGCGGCGCCTGCGCGGGCAAGGCTGGCCTATGACGAGTTGCTGGCGCATCAGCTCACCCTCGCGTTGGCTCGGGTGCATCGTCGAAAGGGCAAGGGGCGGTCCACGCGCGGTGACGGGGCGCTCCGGCGCAAGGTGCTGGCGGCGCTGCCGTTCCGGCCCACAGGCGCGCAGATGCGGGCGATGGACGAGATCGCCGAGGACATGGCGGGCGGTGAGCGCATGAACCGCCTGCTGCAGGGCGACGTGGGCGCCGGCAAGACGCTGGTGGCCTTCATGGCGCTGCTGGTTGCGGTCGAGGCCGGGGGGCAGGGCGTGATGATGGCCCCCACCGAGATCCTCGCGCGGCAGCATCTCGAGGGGCTGCGACCCCTTGCCGAGAGCGCCGGCGTGGTGGTCGAGATCCTCACCGGGCGCGACAAGGGCAGTGAGCGCAAGGCCAAGCTGGCGGCGCTGGAGCGCGGCGACATCCAGATCCTCGTGGGCACGCATGCGGTGTTTCAGGCCGACGTTGCGTTCCGTGACCTGCGCCTCGCCATCGTCGACGAACAGCATCGTTTCGGCGTGCGGCAGCGGCTCGAGCTGGGGCGCAAGGGAGCCGGCGCGGATGTTCTGGTGATGACCGCGACGCCGATCCCGCGGAGCCTCGCGCTGGCACAATACGGCGACATGGATGTCTCGGTGCTCGACGAGAAGCCGCCGGGGCGCAAGCCGATCCGCACCGCGCTGGTCTCGGCCGAGCGCATGCAGGAGGTGGTGGAGCATCTCGTACAGGCGGTGGCCGAGGGGCGGCAGGCCTATTGGGTCTGTCCGCTGGTCGAGGAGAGCGAGGCAGTCGACCTGACCGCGGCCGAGGAGCGGTTCAAACGGCTCCGCGCGGTCCTGGGCGAGGGCATGGTCGGCCTTGTTCACGGACAGATGCCACCGGCGGAGAAGGACGCCGCCATGGCACGCTTCGTTGCGGGCGAGACTCAGGTCCTCGTGGCGACCACGGTGATCGAGGTTGGCGTCAACGTGCCAAACGCCACGATCATGGTGATCGAGCGCGCCGAATGGTTCGGTCTGGCGCAGCTGCACCAGCTGCGCGGCCGCGTGGGTCGGGGCGAGGGCGACAGCACCTGCCTGCTGATGTACCAGCCCCCCTTGGGTGAGGCGGGCATGAGGCGCCTCAAGACCCTCCGCGAAACCGAGGACGGGTTCCGTATCTCGGAGGTCGACCTCGAGATGCGCGGCGCAGGTGACCTTATCGGCACGGCGCAATCGGGCCTGCCACGCTTCAAGGTGGCCGATCTCGAGCACCAGTCCGGCCTGATGGCGATGGCGCAGAGCGACGCGCGCAAGCTGCTGGCCGACGACCCGACGCTCGAGAGCCCGCGCGGGCGGGCCGCGAAGATGTTGCTCTGGCTGATGCGGCAGGACGAGGCGATCCGGCTGATTTCGGTCGGGTAGCCCCGTTCTGCGTCCGACTGTTCCTATTTTGTTCACACCTGCGATCTTCGGAAAATCAATGTCTTAGCAGCGATCTGTCCGCATGTTCCTCTTCGTGTTCACATATGTTCTCAAAAAGTTCTTTACAGGCCGTTCCCCCTGTGAGAACAAAGTGGCAACAAAATTGAGAACAGGGATCGACACCATGATTGATACGCTTCGCAAGGTTCTTTCGCGCACGGACAACACGCTGATCCACGATATGATCGGCGGCGTCTCTCTGGTCGTCATCCTGATGGGGGCGCTTCACCTGCCCGGTTTCTGACAGTTTCTGCCTGCGGTCTTTCCGGTCGGTCCGGTCTGCGCGTCATCTGTCCCCGATGCGCGGCGGCTGTCCCCGCCTGATGCTCCACTGCCTGGGAGCGATGGCCGGTCCGACCCTTGATAAGACACGCCACTGACCGCCGCCTCCATGTCCCCCGGAGCGCGGCGGTTTTTTTATGTGCTAAGGGAGTTTGCGAGGGGTGCGGGCGGGCCGCCGAGGCCTCAGGCGCTTTGCGCTTCGGCGGCCTGGCTTGCGGCCTCGGTGGCGGCGTCGAGCGCCAGCAGGATCGAGGCGTGGCGGTTCTTGTAGGCCTGCGCCGGACGCAGCACCTCGAGCTCCTGGAACGGCGCCGGCGGGGTCGGGCCGTCTTCCTTCAGCATCGCGCGCAGCGCGTCGCGCGCCGCGGCGATCTCTTCCGGGGTGCGCCCGACGATGGCGTCGCCCACCACTGCCGCAGAGGCCTGGCCAAGCGCGCAGGCCTTCACGTCCTGCGCGTAATCCGACACCACGCCATCGCGCATGGTCAGGTCGACCGTCACCGTCGAGCCGCAGAGCGGCGAGCGTTTCTTGACGCTGGCATCGGGCGCCTCGAGCCGGCCGGTGCGCGGAATGTCTGCCGCGAGGGCGAGGATGCGCTGCGAATAGAGTTTGATGAGGTCGGTCTCGGCGGACATGGCTTTCCCTTTCCGGTCTTGTCTCCTAAATAGGGGCGGATTTCCCGGCTGCAAAAGGATTTTTGCCCCATGAGCTTCGATCCCGAGACTTTGGTCTACGATGCCAAGGGCCTCATCCCCTGCATCGCGCAGGAGGCCGAGACCGGCGAGGTGCTGATGATGGCGTGGATGAACGCTGATGCGGTGGCACGCACGCTGGAGACCGGCCGGGTAACGTACTGGTCGCGCTCGCGCGCATCGTTCTGGGTCAAGGGCGAGAGCTCGGGCCACCTGCAGGAACTGGTGGAGCTGCGTGTCGATTGCGATCGCGACTGCGTGCTCGCGCTGGTGCGCCAGACCGGACCGGCCTGCCACACGAACCGGCGCTCGTGTTTCTATACCGCGCTGCGCGACGGGGACGAGGTCGAGATCATGGCGCCGATGGCGGAGTGAGCCGGGCGCTCTGTCCGCCGGGTGCGCTGGCGGCGATGGCGGTTTGGGGGCGCTGCCCCCGTCGCGGCCTTGCCGCGACTCCCCCGAGGTATTTTTGAACCAGAGAAGATCGGGGCGTGGGGCTCATAGGCCGACCATGCTGCGGATCTCCTGCGGGGTGCGGCCCTCGCTGCGGTAGAGCGCGATGGCGCGGGCGTCGTCGCGTTTGGCGAGACGCTTGCCGCTCTCGTCGCGGATCAGGCGGTGGTGGTGGTAGCGCGGGGTTGTGAGGTCCAGAAGGCCCTGGAGCAGCGCGTGGATGCGCGTGGCCTCGAAAAGGTCGCGGCCGCGGACCACGTCGGTGACGCCTTGCGCCGCGTCGTCGATCACCACCGCGAGGTGGTAGGCGGCGCCCATCTCTCGGCGCGCCAGCACGACGTCGCCGATGGTGGTGATCATCTCGTGCGCCGAGGTCTCGATCGCGCCGGTCTGGCCGTCGGGACCGGCGCCGGTTTCCACGAAGTGCAGCGGCCGGGTCAGGGTCGCGCAAGCGCGGGCCATGTCGAGCCGCAGCGTTGTGTCCTCTGGCCGGGGGCCGGTCGGCGGCGTGGCAGGGCGGCAGGTGCCGGGGTAGATCAGCCCGTCCGGTCCGGTGAGCGGCGCGCCCTCCTGCGGCGCGGAGAGCGCTTCGCGGATGTCGCGGCGGGTGCAGTGGCAGGGATAAAGCAAGCCGCTCTCCCACAGCCGGTCGAGCGCGGCGTCGTAGGCGTCGAGATGCTCGGATTCGCGCCGGCAGGGGGCGGGCCAGTCGAGGCCCAGCCAGCGCAGGTCGTCCTTGAGCTGCGCCTCCCATTCCGGGCGGGCGCGGCTGCGGTCGAGATCGTCGATGCGCAGCAGGAAGGTGCCGCCCGCCGCCGTGGCCATGTCGAAGTTGAGCAGCGCCGAGTAGGCGTGGCCGAGATGCAGTGGACCGGTGGGCGAGGGGGCGAAGCGGGTGATCATGGCGCGCGACCCTAGGCGGAGCCTCGCGCGGCGGCAAGCGCCTGCGACACAATGGCAAGGCATGCGGGGGCAGGGCGCGCGGGCCTTTACGTTCTTGCGCGTTTGGCACTCTATGGGTGCAGGCGACTCGCGATATGCATTTTTGGGTTGTCCTGTTTCTTTGCAATGGAGAGTTCAGATGAAGAGATTTGTCTTTTGTCTTGCCGCGCTCTGCGCCGGCACACCGGCCTTTGCCCTCGATCTGACCAGCCCCGATATCGGCGATGGCGCACCCATAGACGAGAGGTTCGTCTTCGATGGCTGGGGCTGTCCCGGCCAGAATGTGTCGCCGGAGCTGTCCTGGTCCGGCGCTCCGGAGGGCACGGCGTCCTATGCGCTGATGGTGCACGACCCGGACGCGCCGACCGGTGGTGCGGGCTTCTGGCACTGGATCGTGCTCGACATCCCCGCCGACACCGACGGGCTCGGGCAGAACGCCAGCGCCGAGGGCATGCCCGAGGGCGTGACGGTGATCGCCAATGATTTCGGTGCCGAGCGCTGGGGCGGCCCGTGCCCGCCCGAAGGCGACGGCGCCCATCGCTACAACATCACGCTCTACGCGCTGCCCGAGGCGCTTGGCCCGATGGAGGGCGCCTCGAAGGCGGTGATCGGCTTCACCGTCAATGCCAAGGCGCTCGACAAGGCGGTTCTGAGCGGCACCTACGGGCGCTGAGCTGCGGCCAAGAAGACAGGGCGGCCTTGCGGGCCGCCCTCGTGTGTTTGTCTCGCTCAGTCCTCGTCGCGCCAGGCGCGCTCGATGCGGCGAGTGCGGCGCTCTTCGCCGGACTGGTAGATCAGGATCCAGGCCAGCAGAATGAACATCGGGTGGGTCAGTCCGCCCGAGAAGATGATCGCCGGCACCCAGACGAGAAACACCACGATCGACAGGATCGGCCGCCCGGTGAACAGGATCGACAGCGGCGGCAGTAGCAGCGCGAGGACGTAATTCATGCGGGCACCTCCTGCGTCGCGAGCCAGCCGGTCCATTCCGCCTTGGCGCGGTCGGTGTAGGCCTTATAGCGGTCCTTGCGGCCGCGGCGCCCGCCCTTGAGCCCGTCGACCGGGCGGAACAGGCCGAAATTGACGTTCATCGGCTGGAAGGTCTTGGCCTCGGCGCCGCCGGTGATGTGGTGGATCAGTGCGCCATGGGCGGTGTCCTGCGGGATCTCGGGCAGCGGGCGGCCGAGGATCTCGGCGGCGGCCATGCGCCCCGCGGCAAGGCCCATGGCCGAGGATTCCACGTAGCCCTCGACGCCGGTGATCTGGCCGGCGAAGCGGATATTGGGCTTCGAGCGCAGGCGCATCTGGGCATCGAGCAGGGTTGGCGAGTTGAGGAAGGTGTTGCGGTGAATGCCGCCGAGCCGCGCGAACTTGGCCTCCTCGAGGCCCGGGATCATCCGGAACACCTCGGTCTGGGCGCCGTACTTCATCTTGGTCTGGAAGCCGACGATGTTGTAGAGCGTGCCGAGCGCGTTGTCGCGGCGCAGCTGCACCACCGCATAGGCCTTTTCCTCGGGCTTGTGGCTGTTGGTCAGGCCAATGGGCTTCATCGGGCCGTGGCGCAGGGTCTCGCGGCCGCGCTCCGCCATCACCTCGATGGGCAGGCAGCCGTCGAAATAGCCGGCGGTCTCGCCCTCGTGGAAGGCGGTCTTGTCGGCGGCGAGCAGCGCGTCGATGAAGGCCTCGTATTGCGGCTTGGTCATCGGACAGTTGATGTAGGCCTTGCGCTCTTCCTCGGTCTCGCCCTTGTCATAGCGCGACTGCAGCCAGGCCACGTCCATGTCGATGCTGTCGAAATAGACGATGGGCGCGATGGCATCGAAGAAGGCGAGCGCGTCGGCGCCGGTCTCGCGGGCGATGGCCGCGCCGAGCGCGGACGAGGTCAGCGGGCCGGTGGCAAAGATCCACTGGCCGTCCTCGGGCAGCTCGGTGATCTCTTCATCGGAGACTGAGACATTGGGGTGGTCGCGCAGCACCTGGGTGACACCGGCCGAGAACGCATCGCGGTCGACCGCGAGCGCACCGCCCGCGGGCAGGCGGTGGGTATAGGCCTGCCGCATCACCAGCCCGCCGGCCTGCAGCATCTCCCAGTGCAGGAGGCCCACGGCGTTCTGCTCGTGATCGTCCGAGCGGAACGAATTCGAGCAGACCATCTCGGCGAGGTCGCCGGTGCGGTGAGCGAAGGTTTCAACCTTGGGGCGCATTTCGTGGATCACCACGGGAATGCCGGCCTCCGCGGCCTGCCAGGCGGCTTCCGAACCGGCCATGCCGCCGCCGACGATATGCAATCTCTGTGTCATGAAGGGGCAGATAGGGGATCGCGAGGCCGGTGTTAAGGGGCAAGATGCGCCACCGGGCCGCGGATCGTGCGGGAAGCGCCGTGGCAGGGGGCTTGCCCCCTCTTGGCGCTGTGCGCCAATTCACCCCCGAGGTACTTTTGAACCAAAGAAGCCAGGAGCGCTGCGCCCCTGGCTTCTCTTCGTCAAAAATACTCCCGCCGGAGGCGTCCTTCGCGTGCCACGCGCGGACTGCGAACCGTCAGGCGAGCCCGGCCTCTTCAAGCAGGCGCGCGGCCTCGGCATAGGGCGTGGCCAGCGCGTCCTTGTCCTCGCCGGGATGAAAGCGCATGCGGGTTGTGGTGTTCATCGGGCGCGGCTCCAGGATCTGCACCCGCGGGCCGGTCTTGCTGCTCTCGGCCTTCCAGGACCGCGCGAGGGCGATCTGGGCGGCCTTGGTCGCTCCGTAATTGCCGTAAAAGCGCGCGCCCGCATGCGGGTCGTCGAAAAACAGCGCCTGGCCGGTCTCGCCCAGAAGCGGCGCCATGTAGGGCACGAGATAGCCCATCGGCGCCACGTTGATGTCGAGCGCCTTCTGGAAGTCCTTGGGCTCCATGAGGCTCGCCGGCGCCAGTGGCGCGGCGTGGATCGCCGCGTGGACCCAGAGCGCGGCACCGCCCCAGCGGTCGTAGACCGAGCGGCAGAGCTGCGCCATGGCGTCGCGCTTGGTGATGTCCATGGGAGCCAGCGTGGCGCTGCCGCCGCGAGCCTTGATGCGGTCGTCGAGATCCTCGAGCCCGCCCACGGTGCGGGCGACGGCGACGACGTGGTAGCGGGGCGCGAGCGCCTCGGCGAGGGCGAAGCCCAGGCCGCGCGAGGCGCCGGTGACGATGGCAATCTGGTCGGTCATGCCTGCCCCATTGGCCCGCGCGGCGGGGTTTGTCAACGTCCGCCGAGCTGCTCGAGCCAGTAGGCCTTGCCACCCCGCGCCAGCGCGATGCGACCGGTATCGATTGCCACCACCTGGCGGCCGTTCACCCGATCGCCAAGCGCCACCGTGTCGAGCTGCCCGTTGGGCAGACGCACGAGCGCTTCCGGGGCGGTCTCGTTGCCGAACACGCCAAGCAGCATCGGGCCGGTGCGCGGCATCTCGACGGATTCAGTGGCGCGTTCTGCGACCTGTCTCGGGGTTTGTTGCTGAGCCATTCTGGCCATCCTCCTGTCTGGTCCCCTTGGGATGGACGGCTGGATAAAGCCGGTGAACCGGACAGGAAAGACGGGGTGCCGTCACGCCGCCGTGAGTTTGGGGCAGCCTTGGCGGAAGATTGGCGGGAAGGAGCCGGCGCGCCGGCAAGGGCGCGCCGATGCGGCGATTATTCCGCCGCCTTGAGCTTGAAGCCCTTCTCGATCATGTCGGCCGGTTCGACCGGGTACTCGCCCGAGAAGCAGGCATCGCAATATTGCGGGCAGCTGTTGTTGCGGCCCTCGGATTCGCCGGCGGCGCGGTACAGACCGTCAAGAGAGATGAATTTCAGCGAGTCGACGCCAAGGTGCTCGCACATCTCGTCCTCGGACATGGTCGCGGCCAGCAGCTTCTCGCGCTGGGGCGTGTCGACGCCGTAGAAGCAAGGCCACGCGGTCGGCGGCGAGGCGATGCGGAAATGCACCTCGGCGGCGCCGGCATCGAGGATCATCTCCTTGATCTTGCGCGAGGTGGTGCCGCGCACCACCGAGTCGTCGACCAGCACCACGCGCTTGCCGCGGATCAGGGCGCGGTTGACGTTGAGCTTGAGGCGCACCCCCATGTTGCGGATCTGCTCGGTGGGCTCGATGAAGGTCCGGCCCATGTACTGGTTGCGGATGATCCCCATGCCATAGGGAATGCCGCTCTCGTGGGCGTAGCCGATCGCCGCCGGGGTACCGCTGTCGGGCACCGGGCAGACGAGGTCGGCCTCGATCGGGGCCTCGCGGGCCAGCTCGACGCCGATCTGGCGGCGGGTCTCGTAGACCGAGCGGCCGCCGATGATCGAATCGGGGCGCGAGAAATAGACGTGCTCGAAGATGCAGAAGCGCGAGTTGCGGCTGCGGAAGGGATGCGTGCTTTCGACCCCCTTCTCGGTGATCACCACCATCTCGCCGGGCTCGATCTCGCGCACGTACTCGGCGCCGATGATATCGAGCGCGCAGGTCTCGGACGAGAGGCACCAGCCGTCGCCAACCTTGCCCAGCACCAGCGGCCGCACACCGAGCGCATCGCGCACGCCGATCAGCTTGGTCCGGGTCATGGCGACGACCGAGAAGGCGCCCTCGACACGGCGCAGCGCGTCTTCCATCCGGGCCGGGATGTCGCGCTGCAGCGAGCGCGCCATCAGGTGGATGATGCATTCGCTGTCCGACGAGCTCTGGAAGATCGAGCCGCGCTCGATCAGCTCGCGGCGCAGGGCCTCGGCATTGGTGATGTTGCCGTTATGGGCAATCGCCGCGCCGCCCATCGAGAACTCGCCGAAGAAGGGCTGGACGTCGCGGATCTGCGCGCCCTTGGAGCCGGCGGTGGAGTAGCGCACATGGCCGATGGCCAGCGCGCCGGGCAGGGTTTCCATCAGCGACTGCTTGGTGAAGTTGTCGCGGACATAGCCGAAGCGGCGGGCCGAATTGAAGCCGTGCTCGGGGTGGTAGGAGACGATCCCACCGGCTTCCTGCCCGCGATGTTGCAGGGCATGAAGGCCGAGGGCGACGAAATTGGCGGCGTCGGTGACGCCGATCATTCCGAAGACCCCGCATTCCTCGTGCAGCGTGTCGCCGTCGACGGCATCGAAATCAAAGGGATGGGCGGGGGGCATATGGCGCTCGGACAAGGGCAGCTCCGAATCCGGTATTGGGGAGAGATGGCCCCCACATAATCGCATCCGCGATACATGTCACGGAAGGATCATAAAACTCTGGGTTCGCGCAATCACAGCGCGAGTCGGCGCCACGCAGGCGCGACGCATTGCCGCGATCTGCCACTGGCACGTGCAGAAATCCGCTCTAGGTGATGCTGCGACCGCATTTGGAGACCTCGGCATGGACACATTCCTCGGCCTCGACGCAACGCTGCTGGCACGCATCCAGTTCGGCTTTACGGTGTCGTTCCACTTCATCTTCCCGTCGATCAGCATCGGCCTCGCGAGTTACCTCGCGGTGCTGAACGGGTTGTATCTTTGGACGCGGGATGAAGTGTACCTCCGGGTGTTCAACTTCTGGGTCAAGATCTTTGCCATCGCCTTCGGCATGGGCGTGGTCTCGGGCATCGTCATGTCCTACCAGTTTGGCACCAACTGGTCGGTGTTCTCGGATCTGGCAGGGCCCGTGGTCGGACCGCTCATGGCCTACGAGGTGCTGACGGCGTTCTTTCTCGAAGCCGGCTTCCTCGGCATCATGCTCTTCGGCCGCGACAAGGTGGGTCCGGGTCTGCACATGTTCGCGACCGCCATGGTCGCGGTGGGCACGGCGATCTCGGCCACATGGATCCTGTCGGTGAACTCGTGGATGCAGACGCCGCAGGGGTTCGGCATGAACGCCGACGGTCAGTTCATTCCCGAGGACTGGTGGGCCATCGTCTTCACGCCCTCCTTCCCGTATCGGTTGGCGCACACGCTCACCGCCGCCTACCTCACCACCGCCTTCATCGTTGGCGGCGTCGGCGGCTGGCAGTTGCTGCGGGGGCGGGCACACAACGCCGCGGCGCGGCGGATGTTCTCGATGGCGATGTGGATGATCGTCGTGACCGCGCCGCTGCAGGTCATGGTGGGCCACGAGCACGGGCTCAACACGCTCGAGCATCAACCGGTGAAGATCGCCGCGATGGAGGGGCATTTCCACAGCCACGAGGACGGCGCGCCGCTGATCCTCTTCGGCCTGCCGGACCAGGAGGCGGGCGAGATGCGCTACGAGCTGTCGATCCCGCATCTGAGCTCGGTGATCTTCGGGCTGGGCTGGAACGGGGCGATGGAGGGGCTCGACGTGGTGCCCGACGAAGAGGAGCCGCCGGTGGCGGTGATCTTCTGGTCGTTCCGCGTCATGGTCGGCCTCGGCTTCCTGATGGTGGGCGCCGGTCTCTGGGGGCTGTATGCGCGCTGGCGCGGGCATCTCTACGCCTCGCCCTGGCTCTGGCGGGCGATGGTGGCGATGGGGCCGTCGGGGCTGGTGGCGGTGATCGCCGGCTGGATCACCACCGAGGTCGGACGGCAGCCCTATGTCGTCTACAACCAGCTTCGTACCGCCGACGCGGTCTCGCCGCTGGGGGCGAGCGCGGTGGGCTGGTCGCTGATCGCCTTCATCGTGATCTATTTCGCGGTGTTCGGGGCAGGGGTGCTCTACATCCTGCGGCTCATGCACCGCGAGCCCGACACGGGCGAGGACGATGCGGACGCCGAGCCCGGTCCGACCCGCGCCGCCGGCATCACGCCGCAGCAACAGATCGACCGGGGCCGCTCGGCCCCGGCGGAATGAGCCGGAGGAACGCGCAATGGCACTCGATCTGACCACCGCATGGGCGCTGCTGCTGGCCTTCGCCGTCTTCGTCTACGTGGTGCTCGACGGCTTCGACCTCGGGCTCGGCATCCTTTACCCGTTCTTCCCCAAGAAGGACGACCGCGACCTGATGATGAACACCGTCGCCCCGGTCTGGGACGGCAACGAGACGTGGCTGGTGCTGGGCGGAGGCGGGCTCTTCGCGGCCTTTCCACTGGCCTATGCCATCATTCTGCCGGCGACCTACCCGCTGATCATCGCCATGCTGCTTGCTCTGGTCTTCCGCGGCGTGGCCTTCGAGTTCCGCTGGCGCTCGACCAGCCGGTTCTCGCGCTGGAGCTGGGACATGGCCTTCATGGGCGGCTCGACCGTGGCGGCGCTGGCGCAGGGCATGACGCTCGGCACGCTCTTGCAGGGCATCACCGTCGAGGGCCGGGCCTATGCCGGCGGCTGGTGGGACTGGTTGACGCCGTTCACGCTGCTCTGCGGGGTGTCGGTGGTCGCGGGCTACGCGCTTCTGGGCGCTTGCTGGCTCAACCTCAAAACCGAGGGCGAGATCCAGGAACGCTCGCGCTGGATGGCGCGGATCGCCGGGCTGCTGACCGTCGCCGGCATCGTCGCGGTGAGCGCGGCGACCCCCTTCCTCGAGACCGCTTACTTCGAGCGTTGGCTGGCCTGGCCGGGCATTCTCGAGGTGGCCATCGTGCCGGTCCTGGTTGGTGTTCTGACGTTGTGGCTGGCGCGGTCGCTGACCTCCGGCAAGGGGCCGGACTGGCTTCCCTTCGTGCTGGCGCTGGGTCTGTTCCTGCTGTGCTTCGCGGGGCTTGGCGTGTCGATGTGGCCCTATGTGATCCCGCCCTCTGTGACGCTCGAACAGGCCGCTGCGCCAGAGAGGTCGCAGCTCTTCATGTTCGTGGGCGCGGTGGTGCTGGTGCCGATCATCCTTGCCTACACCATCTACGCCTACTGGGTGTTTCGCGGCAAGCTTCAGCTCGGCGAGGGCTATCACTGATGGCGGCGCGGCTGCGCAGGGTCGGGTGGTTCGTGCTGCTGTATTTGTGCGGGCTCGCCGCGGTCGGGGCGGTGGCCTACGCGATCCGGGTCGTGCTGCTGTAGGGGCGGGCAATTAGGTGCGCGCTGTGCAAGGCGAGGGGCTGACGCTGCCGCTTTCTGCGGCCTCTCGCTCACGGCACGCGCGGGATCGGCGCCAATGGCCCTGCGCATCGCCGGGTCAGCCGTTTGCGGCGAGGTCCGAGCGCTGTGGGGCGCGGAATCAAGGCCGGAGGCCGCCGCGCCATCGGTCATGCTGAAAGCATGCCTCCGGCAAGACCCGCCCCCCGGCCTGGCGATATGGTGGGGCTGGGTACTCAACTTCGAGGTCCTTCGGACTTGGCCGAGATAAATCGAGAAATTCAATCTGTCATTCGCCACCCCGCAGGCTGGCGATGGCGCGGCGGGTCGAGAGGTCGCAAGCGTCTCTGGAAACGAAGACGCGCGGCCGAGACGGCCGCGCGCTTTGCATTCCGGGAAGCCTATTTGGCTCAGGCGTCGTTCGGGCCCGGCGCCTGGCAGACTGCGACCAGCTCTTCGTATTGGCGGGTAACCCAGCCGAGCGCGGCCTCAGGGTTCTGTTCCTCGATGCGGTCGGTGAACTGGGCGAAAACCGCCGCCGAGCGAGAGTCGTCGATCATCGGGATGCCCTGCGCGGTGATCACCGTCTGGTAGACGAAGAAGCCGATCGCCACGAGCAGGATGCCGCGTGCGACCCCGAACATGAAGCCAAGCCCCTGATCGAGCCCGCCAAGCGCCGAGCGCTGCACCAGGCTCGAGAACACCGGGGTGAAGAGCGAGATGATCACCAGCGCCAGCGCCAGCACCGCGGCGAAGGCTGCGATCAGCGACAGCTCGCAGCTGTCGGTGAGGAACTCGCCGATCACCGGCGCTTCCTGCACCAGCGGCTGCACCTGAGGCGCGAACATGTAGGCCAGGATGGCGGCGGCAATCCAGCCGGCGATCGCCAGGGCCTCGCGGACGAGGCCGCGGGAATAGGCCAGCAGCGCCGACAGCACGATGACGACGGCAACGACGCCATCAACTACAGTGAAACCTTCCATCCGATCCTGTCCCTTGTCGTCCCGGTCTGTGCGGGCCCTCTTAACCGGCGCCGAAGACCTCGCCAACCACGCTGGCGAGATCCGCCATTTCGGTCAGCTCCATCCCGGAACCCTTGGCCTTGCCGCCGCGCGGCAGAATGGCTGTGGAGAAACCAAGTTTCTGCGCCTCTTTCAACCGGTTTTCGGTCTGACCCACCGGACGCAGCGCGCCAGAGAGGCTGATTTCCCCGAAAACCACCGTCTCGGGCGGAACTGCCACATCCTCGCGCGCCGAAAGAAGGGCTGCGGCAACGGCGAGATCGGCAGCCGGCTCGCTTACCTTCATGCCACCCGCCACGTTGAGATAGACGTCGAGCCCGGCGAAGGGGATGCCACAACGCGCCTCGAGCACCGCGAGGATCATCGCCAGCCGGCTGCCGTCCCAGCCCACCACCGTGCGGCGCGGGTTGGCCTGCGGCGTGGGCGCGACCAGCGCCTGGAACTCGACCAGAACAGGGCGGGTGCCCTCGATGCCCGAAAAGACCACCGAGCCGGGGGCCGGCTTGCCGCGCTCGGACAGGAACAGCGCCGAGGGGTTTGCCACCTCCGAAAGCCCCGCGCCGGTCATCTCGAAGACGCCGATCTCGTCGGCCGGGCCGAAGCGGTTCTTGACGCTGCGCAGGATGCGGAACTGGTGGCCGCGCTCGCCCTCGAAATACAGCACCGTGTCGACCATGTGCTCGACCACGCGAGGGCCGGCGATCTGGCCATCCTTGGTCACGTGGCCGACCATGATGACACTCGTGTTGCGGCTCTTGGCGAAGGTCGTGAGCTCATGCGCGGCGGCACGCACCTGCGCCACCGAGCCCGGCGCCGAGCCCACGTTGTCGGCCCACATGGTCTGGATCGAGTCGATGATCGCCAGCGTCGGGCGTTCTTCCTCGAGCGTGGTCAGGATGTCGCGCAGGTTGGTCTCGGCGGCGAGCTTGACCGGCGCCTGTTCGAGACCCAGCCGCTGCGCCCGCATCCGAACCTGCGCGCTGGCCTCCTCGCCGCTGGCATAGATCACCTTGAGCCCGGCCTGCGCGAAGGCGGCAGCGGCCTGAAGCAGCAGCGTCGATTTGCCGATGCCCGGATCGCCGCCCACGAGGATCGCCGAGCCCGGGACCAGCCCGCCACCCAGCACCCGGTCGAGCTCGCCGATGGCGCAGGCGGTGCGCGGCGGCGGCGCTTCGGGATGCGACAGGTCGGTCAGCTTGGCAGCGCGGCCACGCGCGTTGCCGAGGGTCTTGCCGGAGGGGCCGCTCGACAGCGGCGCCTCCTCGACGATGGTGTTCCATTCGCCGCAGGCTTCACAGCGCCCCGACCATTTCGAGGTGGTGTTGCCGCAGGACTGGCAGACAAAATTGGTGGATGCACGCGCCATGCCGCCTCTTTGGCGCAGCGGCCGGTGAGGTGCAAGCGCCTCGGAACGCGGCGAGAGTTATTCCGCCGCGCGCCGCGCCAGCATCGCGACCACCGGCTCGGGATGGGCAGTCTCGTGTTCGTCGTCCTCGTAGTGATCCGGCCCCGTGACCCAGCCGGACTGCACGTTGCTCAGCGTGGCGACATTCTGCGCCGGCTCCTGGTGTTCGGACACGTTGATCTCGGGCAGGATGCCCTCGAGCTGTTCGCAGAGCCGTGTCAGCTGGGCCTCGGCCACGTCCTCTTCGAGCTCGACGCGCATGTGCCAGTTGTGGATCTCGTTGGCGACGCGCTTGGCCTCTTCGAGGCGGATGTTGAAATCCTCGATCTCCTGCTGGCGCGCGGTGAGGAAATCGCGGGCGCGCTGCACCTTGCTGTCGGAATAGACCTCGGCCAGCTCGTGCGAGACGTGGCTCATCTGGGCCGCCACCTCGAGCACCGACGGCTCCAGATCGCCGAGATCGGGATGATCGCGCAGGAAGGCGATGCGCTCGCGCACCGAATCGAACTCGGACGACATGGTGAACACACCCTCGCGGTCGGCCCGGTGCGAGGCGGCATAGGCGCGGGCAACGTCGCGCATGGTCATGTGGAAGCGCCGATGCGAGTTTTCCAGCGTCATGATGCGGGCGTTGGAGGGCAGGAAGAACATCAGCCCCAACGCCAGTGCGGTAAGGCCGAGCTGGATGTAGATGCCGGCCTGCGGCATGACCTGATCTCCG
This sequence comes from Salipiger bermudensis, assembly GCF_017309175.1. Classification (NCBI taxonomy): domain Bacteria; kingdom Pseudomonadati; phylum Pseudomonadota; class Alphaproteobacteria; order Rhodobacterales; family Roseobacteraceae; genus Salipiger; species Salipiger bermudensis. The sequence goes on from NZ_JAEKJV010000012.1 coordinate 121,213, forward strand.
AAGGTGAGCGGCATGGTCAGCCAGTCGGCATAACCGAGCGCGGCGGCGGCAGAATATGCGCCAAGGCCAAGTCCGAGGGAGAGGATCAGCAGGAAGGAGACCCGCTGCATGAGATATTGGATGAGTAGGGCCGTGGCACGCATCTGCGTCATCATGGGTCTATGCCCCCGGAAAAATTATGAATTGCATAAATCGACAACGGCAAGAATACGCCGAAGGTTGCAATTTCACCTAGATTTTTTTTGAAGGCGGCGAGAGCAACCCGGTCGAGGTTAGGTAATTCTTAACCGAATCAGAGAACTGTTTCCTGATTCAGGTCAACTGTGGCGTGTTTTATCCCGGGATTCCGCCAACGAAATCAGGAGCGATGCGAGGATGCAGCCGGTGAACAGGTAGAGCCCCCAAGCGGTCTCGATCCGGCCCACGCCGATGCCCTTGGCCAGCGTGATATAGACCGCGATGAGGAAGATATCGGCCATTGCCAGCTTGCCGAGGATGTTCACGGCGGGCAGGGCGCGCCGGTCGAGCAGGCCGAACTGGATGAGTGCAAGGCCCAGTGTCTTGAGCCACGGCGCGAAGAGCGCAAAGACCGTGACAATGAGCGCGAGAAAGATGTCGCTGTCCCACAGCGCCTGAAGCCCGGACAGCACGCTGATCTCGTCGAGCCCGAAGAGCGGCAGGAAGCCCGCGCGCACCAGGGGCGCCGCCCAGGCCACCGGATAGAGCACGAGAAGCGCGAGATTCGCGGCTTTCAGCACCGGTACGGTCAGGCGCGGGGCGGCCATCGGCTCAGACCAGACGCGTGGCGAGCCAGAGGCCAAAAAGGAGGATCAGCAGAACCACATGCGCGATGTCGAGCCCCCGTCCGCGGCTGCCGGGCAGGTAGGCGCTGGCGGCCAGGACGAGCGAGGGGATCAGCAGAGGCAGGATGCCGCCGCCCATAGCCATGAACCGCGCCGCCGCTCCGGCCACGGCGCCCCCGGTCAGCCCGGCCACCGGGGCAAGGAGCACGATGGCCCCGAACACCGCCAGCACCAGCGCCACCACCGCCGCCCCACGGGACGGGCCGGCGGCGCGCATCGCGCGGGCCAGCGCCAGCGCGGCGACAAGCTCGAGGAAGATGAAGCGCTTGAAGATCAGGAAGGCAAGCAGGATGGGGGTGGGCTCTAGCATGATTTACCTCACGGCCTCGATCGGGCCCTCGGCGCGCCCGTGGATGAATTGTTGCAGATAGGGGTCGGCGGCGCGGTCCATCTCGGCCACAGGGCCAGTCCACTTGATGACGCCGTCATGCAGCATCGCCACGTCATCGGCGATGGCGCGCACCGAGCTCATGTCATGGGTGATGGTCATCGCGGTGGCCCCCATCTCGATGACGATCTCGCGGATCAGATCGTTGATCACGCCGGCCATGATCGGGTCGAGCCCGGTGGTGGGCTCGTCGAAGAAGATGATCTCGGGGTCGGCGGCGATGGCGCGGGCGAGGCCCACGCGCTTCTGCATCCCGCCCGAGAGCTCGGCCGGGAAGGCATCGGCCACGTCCGGGGTGAGGCCGACGCGGCGTAGCTTCTCGATGGCGATCTCGCGCGCCTCGCGTTTCGGGCGCTTCAGCGCGCCGCGCAGCAGGCGGAAGGCGACGTTCTGCCAGACAGGCAGCGAGTCGAAGAGCGCACCCCCCTGGAACAGCATTCCGAAACGGGCGAGAAAGGCATCGCGGTCGCCCTCGTGCATGTCATGGCCATCGACGAAGATCTGCCCGGCATCGGGCTCGATCAGCCCGAGGATGCACTTCAGCGTCACCGATTTGCCGGTGCCCGAGCCGCCGATGATCACCATCGAGGTGCCGCGCGGGATGCTCAGATGCACGTCGCGCAGCACGGTCTTGTCACCGAAGGCCTTGGCCACGTGGCGCATCTCGATCATCGGGGGCAGCGCGTCGGTCATATCGAGAAGAACACCCCCGTGAGCAGGAAGTTCGCCGCAAGGATCAGCACCGCCGCCGCTTCGACCGAGCCCTTGGTGGCGCGGCCCACGCCCTGCGCGCCGCGACCGGACTGCATGCCGTAGTAGCACCCCATCAGCGCCGCGATGCCGCCGAAGGCGCAGCCCTTGACCAGCGACGACACGATGTCGAGCGGCTCGAGGAAATCGACGGTGTTCTCGAGATAGGCCGCCGGGTTGAAGCCGAGCGAGCCGGTGGCGACGAAATAGCCGCCGAAGATGCCGATCACGTCGCCGACCGCCACCAACAGCGGCACCACGATCAGCGCGGCGAGGAGGCGCGGGGCGACGAGGTATTTCATCGGGTGGGTCGAGAGCGTCACCAGCGCGTCGATCTGCTCGGTCACCTTCATCGTGGCGATCTCGGCGGCGATGCTCGAGGTCACCCGCGCGGCGATCATCAGCCCCACCAGCACCGGCCCGAGCTCGCGCACCATGCCGATGGCGACGATCTGCGGCACCACCGCCTCGGCATTGAAGCGGGCGCCTCCGGAATAGATCTGCAGCGCCAGCGCGCCGCCGGTGAACACCGCCGTCAGCCCCACCACCGGCAGCGACAGCCAGCCGATCTGCAACAGCGCGTTGAGGAACTCGCGGCCGTAAACCGGCGGGCGAACCACATGGCTGATCGCGGAACACGCAAACAGTGCGACGCGCCCGATGGCGGCAAGCAACCCAAGAGCCGCGCGGCCGATCAGCGCCAGTGGCGTGGCGAGGCTCATGCCCCGGTATAGGTCCGGGCGTAGCGGTTGCCGAGCGAGGTCAGAACCTCGTAGCCGATTGTGCCGATGGCGTCGGCCACGGTGTCGACGCCTTGTTTCTGGCCCAGAAGCTCGACCTGCTCGGGCACCTCCCTGAGCGCGGTGACGTCGATGGTGATCAGGTCCATCGAGACCCGGCCGAGGATCTTGCAGCGGGTGTTTCCAGCCCAGACATAGCCCTTCTTGGCCAGCGCCCGGTGGATGCCGTCGGCATAGCCCGCGGCGATGGTGGCGACCTTGGTGGGCACGCGCGCAACCCAAGCGTTGCCATAGCCCACCGACTCGCCCGGCGTGACCTCGCGGGTCTGGATCACCGGCAGCATCAGCCCGACCACGGGCGTGGCATCGGCGAAGGGCAGACCGCCATAGATGCCGATGCCGGGGCGGGTGACCTCGAAATGGTAGTCCGGGCCCATCAGGATGCCGCCGGTGGCCGAAAGCGAGCGCGGCGCATCGATGTCGTCGGTCATTTCGCGGAAGGTGCGCAGCTGCAGCGCATTCATGCCGTGCTCGGGCTCGTCGGCGCAGGCCAGGTGCGACATCACCAGCCGCGGCTTCTGCGCCAGTGCGATCTCGCGCAGCGCCGCCCATTCCGACGGCTCCATGCCAAGTCGGTTCATGCCGCTGTCGAGCTGGATGCCGAACGGATGGCCGGGCAGGGCCTCGACATGGCGCAGCATCTGGTCGATCGAATTGATCATCGGCACGAGGTTCGCGGCGCGCAGCGCCTCGGCATCGCCCTTCATGTGGCCGGAGAACACGCAGATCTCGGGCCCCTCGCCAAGCACCCGGCGCAATGTCACGCCTTCCGAGGCGATGGCGACGAAGAAGCGCTTGGCGCCGGCGTCGGCCAGCACCGGGGCGACCTTGTCGACCCCCAGCCCGTAGGCATCCGCCTTGACGACGGCCCCGGCCTCGCCGGTGGTGAGATCTGCGAGCGCGTGCCAGTTGGCGCGGATCGCGGCGAGGTCGATAGAAAGCTGTGCCTGTGCCATGCCTTGCTTGAAATCCAACCCCGCAGGGGCGTCAAGTGGGAAAGCGGTCGCGGGCAGCGGCTCAGAAGCCGTCGCCGTCCTGCTGCCACGGTTTGACGAGGTTTCCGAAGCGGGTGAACTGGCTTTCAAAGGACAGCTCGACGGTGCCGATGGGGCCGTGACGCTGCTTGCCGATGATCACCTCGGCCTTGGCGTGCAGACGGCTCATGCGCTCCTGCCACGCGGCCATCTCGTCGAGACGGTCGTCCGAGGGCTTCTCGCGCTCGACATAGTATTCCTCGCGGAACACGAACATCACCACGTCGGCATCCTGCTCGATCGAGCCTGATTCGCGCAGGTCCGAGAGCTGCGGCCGCTTGTCGTCGCGGCTTTCCACCTGGCGCGACAGCTGCGACAGCGCGATCACCGGGATGTTGAGCTCCTTGGCGATGGCCTTCAGGCCCATCGAGATCTCGGCGATCTCCTGCACCCGGTTGTCAGCGGTGCCGCGCAACAGCTGCAGGTAGTCGACGATGATCAGATCGAGCCCGTGGGTCCGCTTCAGCCGGCGCGAGCGCGCGGCAACCTGGCTGATCGGCAGGGCCGGGGTGTCGTCGATGAAGAGCGGGCAGGCCTCGAGCTCCTTCGCGGCCTCGACGAAGCGGCGGAATTCCTTCTCGTCCATGTCGCCCTGGCGGATCTTGTGGCTCGAGATCTCCGAGGCCTCGGCGAGGATCCGGCCGGCGAGCTGCTCGGCGCTCATCTCGAGGCTGAAGAAGCCCACGACGCCGCCGTCGATGGCGCCCTCGGAGCCGTCATGCTTCTGGCCGCGCTTGTAGGCCTTGGCGATGTTGAAGGCGATGTTGGTGGCGAGCGACGTCTTGCCCATCGAGGGGCGCCCGGCGAGGATCAGAAGGTCCGACGGGTGCAGGCCGCCGAGCTTCTTGTCCATGTCGATGAGCCCCGTCGAAATGCCGGCCAGACCGCCCTCGCGCTGGTAGGCGGCGTTGGCCACGTTCACGGCCTCGGTCACGGCGCGCAGGAAGGACTGGAAGCCGCCCTCGGTCTGGCCCTGTTCGGCCAGCTTGTAGAGCGCCTGTTCGGCCTCGACGATCTGCTCCTTGGGCTCGGATTTCACGTCGACCTTGGCGGCCTTCGAGGCGATGTCACGGCCCAGCTGGATCAGGTCGCGGCGCACCGCGAGATCATAGATCATCTGGGCGTAATCGCGGACCGCGAAGCTCGAGACCGCGGCGCCGGCGAGACGCGCAAGATATGCCGGCCCGCCGAGCTCTTTCAGGCCCTCGTCATCCTCCATGAACGCCTTCAGCGTCACCGGGGAGGCGAGGTTGTTCTTGGCGATGCGCGCGGCGGCGATCTCGTAGATGCGGGCGTGCACCGGCTCGAAGAAATGGTGCGCGCTGAGGATCGCAGCGACCCGGTCGTAGATGTCGTTGTTGGTCAGGATCGCGCCCAGCAGCTGCTGCTCGGCCTCGATCGAATGCGGCATCGTTTCCGGCTGCTCGACCTCGACGCCGGTCGGATTGAACACGCTGTGATCGTTCATTGCTCTGCCCTGTCCTTGCCTGTCTCTGCCCTGTTATCCCACTGCCCAGGTGGTTCGTGCGTGATAGCCAATGACGGCGCAAACACCAATCGGGATATGTTTGTGGACAACCGGCGGATAAGCCGGTGGAGATCGCGAACAGCGCCCGCGACCGTCTTCATATCGTATCACGGCCGGGAAGTATCGCAACATTTAGAGAGCCCGTCGCGATTCTCCACGGCGCGTCGTCCGGCTTGAAAACTGGCCTATGCGCCGTTTTCCGCCTGCCATTTGCGCGGGTCGGCGAGGAACGCCTCGACCTGCGCGAGGGTGTCGGCGTCAAAGCCGCCGCGCGCCTTGGCCTCGGCCAGCACGTCGTGCCAGGTGCAGAGATAGTGCAGCTCGACGCCGTGATCGCCGAGCGTCTTGGTGGTCTCGGGGAAGATGCCGTAATAGAAGATGACGGCGGTGTGGGCACAGCTGGCGCCGGTCTCGCGGATCGCGTCGACGAAGCTCAGCTTCGAGCCGCCATCGGTGGTGAGATCCTCGACCAGCAGCACGCGCTGGCCTTCGGTCATCACGCCCTCGATGCGGGCGTTGCGGCCATAGCCCTTGGGCTTCTTGCGCACATAGGTCATCGGCAGCGCCATGCGCTCGGCCACCATGGCGGCAAAGGGGATGCCCGCGGTCTCACCGCCGGCGATGTTGTCGAAGGCCTCGAAACCGGCATTGCGCATCACGGTGACGGTGAGGAAATCCATCAGGGTCGAGCGCACGCGCGGGAACGAGTTCGGCTTGCGGCAGTCGATATAGACCGGCGAGGGCAGGCCGGAGGCCAGCTTGAACGGCTGGCCGTTCTCCATGAAATGCACCGCGCCGATCTCCCACAGCATGCGCGCGGTGAGGCGGGCCATTTCTTCGGACGAGGGATAGGACGAGGGGATCATCGGGCGCACTCCAGGCTGAAAGACGCCGTCCCTCTAGCCCGAAACCGCCCCCGCAGGGAAGGCCCTGCATCTTCTCTGGTTCGACAAATACCTCGGGGTGAATGCCGCGCCCCGCGCGGCAGAGGGGCAGCGCCCCTCACACCGGCAAAAGGTTTCCGGAGCGCGGTTCGCCTCAGAGCACGCGCCAGTGCAGCGGGAAGCCCGGATCGAACACGGTGACCGGGCCGTCGCCGGTCTCGATCTTCTCGGGATAGCGCACCGCGTCGCCTTTCTCGAGCGTGATCCGCGCCTCGTTCGGCTCCAGCCCGTAGAAGGCCGGACCGTTGAGCGAGGTGAATCCCTCGAGCCGGTCGAGCGCGCCGGCCTGCTCGAACACCTCCGCCAGAACGGACATGGTGTTGGTGGCGGTGAAGCAACCGGCGCAGCCGCAGGCGCTTTCCTTGTTGGGATCGGTATGCGGCGCGCTGTCGGTGCCGAGGAAAAAGCTCTTGTCTCCGCTCGTCGCCGCCTCGAGCAGGGCCTGGCGATGGATTTCGCGCTTGGCCACCGGCAGGCAGTAGTAATGCGGCTTGATGCCGCCGACGAGGATGTGGTTGCGGTTGATCACCAGGTGATGCGTGGTGATCGTGGCGCCAAGGTCGTCGCCGCCCGCACGGGCGTAATCGGCGCCGTCCTTGGTGGTGATGTGCTCCATCACCACCCGCAGCCCCGGCGTGGCGCGGCGGATCGGGTCGAGCACGCGGTCGATGAACACCGCCTCGCGGTCGAAGATGTCGACATCGCCATCGACCACCTCGCCATGCACGCAGAGCGGAATGCCGTGCTCGGCCATTGTCTCGAGCACCGGACGGACCTTGTCGAAATCGCGCACGCCCGAGGCCGAGTTGGTCGTCGCGCCCGCCGGGTAAAGCTTGACCGCGGTGATGATGCCCTCGGCCTTGGCCTTCGCGACGTCCGCCGGATCGGTCTCCTCGGTGAGATAGAGCGTCATCAGCGGCGTGAAGCCGTTGCCCTCGGGAATGGCGGCGCGGATGCGCTCGCGATAGTCCGCCGCCTGCGCGCCGGTCACCACCGGGGGCACGAGGTTGGGCATGATGATGGCGCGGCCGAAATGGCGGGCGGTCTCGGGGGTCACGGCGCGCAGCATCGCGCCATCGCGCAGATGCAGGTGCCAGTCGTCGGGGCGTCGCAGGGTGATCTGGGTCATGGCCGAGCCGATAGCACGCGGCGCGGATCTGGGCCAGCGGGAAGCGCCCGGAGCGCCCCGCCTCGATTCAGCGTTTGGGGGGCGGGCGGTCAGGAGGCGCTGCCCCTGTCACGCCGGAGGTGTGCCTTCGAAGGAAAGGAGGGGGGCGCTGCCCCCTCTTGGCGCTGTGCGCCAATTCACCCCCGAGGTATTTTTGAACCAAAGAAGCCAGGAGCGCTGCGCCCCTGGCTTCTCTTCGTCAAAAATACTCCCGCCGGAGGCAGGCCGGTCGGTGGGGCCTGGTGCCGCCTCAGGTGCCGTCGCTGCGGGTGGCGGTCAGATCGATCAGCACTTCGACCTCGAAGCTCAACTGCCCGGGGTCGGCCATGTTGTCGCCGATTCCGTAGTTGCGACGGTCGAGCGTGGTGCGGCCCTGCATCTCGGCGGTGTCGCCGTCGAGGGTCAGTGTGAAGGGCAGGGTGACAGGCATCTCGGCGCCCTTCAGGGACAGCGTGCCCTGTGCCTCGTAGCCGTCGGCCACGTTCATGAGGTCGGCGCGGAAGCTGGCCGTGGGAAACTCGCTGGCGGCAAAGAAATCCGCTCCCAGTGCCTGGCTGGTGACCGAACCGAGCGTCAGCGAGGGGATCGAGATCGTCACATCGACCTCGCCGGCCTTGCCGGGCGCGTCCTGCGGCTCGAAGGCGATCGCCGCGGTCCAGTTTTCGAAGCTGCCGGTGACCTCGGAGCCCATCTGCACGAGGCTGATCGAGAGCGTGCCCTCCTGCACCTCCCAGTCCGAGGCCGCGGCTTCGAGCGCCGGCGCGTCGCTGCTTTCGTCGTTGGTGAAGTACCCGGCTGCCGCGCCGCCGCCAATCACCGCGATCCAGGCTGCAAGCGCCAGCGCCGCAGGGGCTGCGCCGCCGTGGCGCCCGCCGGGCTGGCCGGCGGTTTCGCCGCGGGCCATGCGGCGCAGGGTGGCGTCGCGGTCGACCGCGGCGTGCTTGATGGCGCCCGCCACATGCAGCACCAGCGCCCCCACCAGCAGCCACTGCGCGAGGAAATGCACCGTCGCCATGGTCTCCGCCAGCTCCGGCGAATTGGGCACGAAGGGCAGGTCTTGGCCGAAGGGCCACCAGATCGGCGCGAAGCCGTCGGTTGCGGCGTGCTCGATCCAGCCCGACAGCGGCACGATCACCAGCGCTGCGTAGAGCGCCCAGTGCACGGTGTCGGCCAGCGTGGTCTCGGCGCGGCGCTCCGGATGCAGCGGCACCGGGCGCGGCTGCACGATGGCCCAGAAGATGCGCCCCAGCGCCAGCAGGAAGATCGCCACGCCAAGCGTCTTGTGGGCCGAGAACAGCGCCGTCTTGAGCGCGATTTGGCCTGCGTCCTGCATCGGCGCGAGATGCGCGATCCAGCCCAGCGGGATCATGATCAGGATGCCGAGCGCGATCAGCCAGTGGAAGGTCCGCGCGAGGCTGCCGTAGGAGGTGGCGGTGTTGGAGAGGGGCATCCGGGGCTCCTGTCGGGAGTGATTGATATGTCGGCAAACCTAGCCTTGCTGCGCCGCAGCGCAATTGCGGAGCCGCGCACAGGTCTCGTGCGTCAGCGTTGCGAAGCCGTGGCAACGGCGCTAAGGGAGGCCTCCATCGGCACGGCAGACGTGCGCAAACTGCAACAGTTGGGAGGACCGCAGATGTCCCGAGCATTCATTTTCCCCGGCCAGGGCGCACAGGCGATCGGCATGGGCAAGGCGCTGGCCGACGCCTACCCGGCGGCGCGCGCGGTGTTCGAGGAGGTCGACGAGGCGCTCGGCGAGAAGCTCTCGACGCTGATCTGGGAGGGCGAGGCCGAGACGCTGACCCTCACCGAAAACGCCCAGCCGGCGCTGATGGCGACCTCGCTGGCGGCGATGCGGGCGCTCGAGGACGAGGGCATCGCCGTCGGCGCGGCCAGCTTCGTCGCCGGGCACTCGCTGGGGGAATATTCGGCCCTCACCGCTGCCGGCGCGCTCAGCGTCGCCGATGCAGCGCGCCTGCTGCGCACCCGCGGGCGCGCCATGCAGCAGGCGGTGCCGGTGGGCGAGGGCGCCATGGCGGCGCTGCTCGGGCTCGATCTCGCCACCGCGCAGGCGGTGGCCGCCGAAGCCGCGCAGGGCGGCGGCGTCTGCGCCGCGGCCAATGACAACGATCCCGCGCAGGTGGTGATCTCGGGCAGCAAGGACGCGGTCGAGCGCGCCGTCGAGATCGCCAAGGAAAAGGGCGCCAAGCGCGCCGTGATGCTGCCGGTGAGCGCGCCGTTCCATTGCGAGCTGATGGCGCCCGCGGCCGAGGTCATGGCCGAGGCGCTGGCCGCGGTCGAGATCGCAGCGCCGAGCGTGCCGCTGGTCGCCAACGTGCGCGCCAGCGCCGTCACCGATCCGGCCGAGATCCGCGCGCTTCTGGTCGAGCAGGTGACCGGTTCGGTGCGCTGGCGCGAGTCGGTGGAATACATGGTGGCGCAGGGCGTCACCGCGTTCTGGGAGATCGGCGCCGGCAAGGCGTTGACCGGCATGGTGCGCCGCATTCACCGCCCCGCGGGCGTTCAGACGGTTGGCACGCCCGAGGACGTCGCCAAGGTGCTGGAAGCGGCCGAGTAAGGTGCGCCCGGCCGCGCGAGGGAGGGCGCCGCGCGGCGCTCTCGCCCTTGCCCTACGGGCGGGCCGGTGCGATACGCGACGGCAAGCACTGAGACCTGACAGAACTGACAAGAGATAGAGAGGCAAGCCGAGCCATGTTCGATCTGACTGGAAAATGCGCGCTGATCACCGGGGCTTCCGGGGGCATCGGCGGTGCCATCGCCAAGGCGCTGCACGAGGCGGGCGCGACGGTGGGGCTCTCGGGCACCCGCGAGGCGCCGCTGCAGGCGCTGGCCGATGAACTGGGTGAGCGCGCGTTCGTGCTGCCCTGTAACCTGTCCGACCCCGAGGCCGTGGCGGCGCTGCCCAAGCAGGCGGCCGAGGCCATGGGCAGCGTCGACATCCTCGTCAACAATGCCGGCATCACACGCGACAACCTGTTCATGCGGATGTCGGACGAGGAGTGGCAGTCGGTGCTCGACGTCAACCTCACCGCCACCTTCAAGCTCTGCAAGGGCGTGCTGCGCGGCATGATGAAATCCCGCTGGGGTCGCATCGTGAACATCTCCTCGGTGGTCGGCGCCACCGGCAACCCGGGGCAGGGCAACTACGCCGCCGCCAAGGCCGGCATGGTGGGCATGTCGAAGTCGCTGGCCTACGAGGTCGCGTCGCGCGGGATCACCGTCAACGCGGTGGCGCCGGGCTTCATCGAGACCGCGATGACTGACAAGCTGAACGAAGATCAGAAGGCCGGCATCCTCGGCCAGATCCCCGCGGGACGCATGGGCAGCGCCGACGAGATCGCCTCGGCGGTGCTCTACCTCGCGAGCCCCGAAGCGGGCTACGTGACCGGTGCAACGCTGCATGTGAACGGCGGCATGGCGATGCTGTAAAAGCGTGTTTCATCAGGGGCGGAAAGCATTTGCCAACCCGGTCCCTTATGATATAGGCGCGCAATGAACGAGGCCGGGGGGTGCGATACGTCGCACTGCAAGGCCGGACCCGGACCATCCCGGGATGAGGCGCCCGCTACGGGCGAAGTTGAGCCGCCACCCCGGTGGGGCAAGGGCAGAGAGGGCCGCAGGGCCCGGACAAATGTGAGGACGGAAACATGAGCGATATCCCTGATCGCGTGCGCAAGATCGTTGTCGAGCATCTCGGCGTTGAAGAAGACAAGGTGACCGAGAGCGCCTCGTTCATCGACGATCTGGGCGCAGACAGCCTCGACACCGTCGAGCTGGTCATGGCCTTCGAAGAAGAGTTCGGCATCGAGATCCCGGACGACGCCGCCGAGACCATCCAGACCTTCGGCGACGCGGTCAAGTTCATCAAGGAAGCGTCGTAAGCGACGCCTCCGGACCGACCGGAAGTTATCAAGCGGCGTCCCCCTGGGGCGCCGTTTTCGTTTTGGACGGGCGCTCGTATCTGCCCGGCGGCGCGCCGCGTCCGTGCTGTCGGGCCGTGGGGGGCGCTGCCCCCGTCCGCGCAAGGCGCGCGGACTCCCCCGGGATATTTTGAGCCAGAAGAAGACAAGGGCGCTGCACCCCTGGCTTCTCTTCGTCAAAAATACTCCCGCCGGAGGCAGGCCGTGGATCGCGGCCGGGCGCAGGTCCCGGGTCAGGGCACACCCGCCGGCCATGAAAAAGGCGCGGGCCCCGAAGAGCACCGCGCCTGAGATCGGTCCGTGAGAGGACGGCGGGTCAGCCGTCGAAATCGACCTCTTCGATCATCCGCAGCGCGTCGGCGCGGAGATCGGCCAGCGTCATCAGGTTGACGTCGTCGGCCTCGAAGCTGCCCCAGCCCTGCACGAGCGCGTCGGCCTCGGTGCCGGGCGCGATGGGGTATTCGTAGTTGGCGTGGGCATAGATTTCCTGCGCCTCGGGCTGGGTCAGGAATTCCATCATCTTCAGCGCGTTCTCGCGGTTCGGAGCGGATTTGGTCATCGCCACGCCGGAGATGTTCACGTGGGTGCCGGCGCCTTCGAACTCGGGGAACAGCACGTTGACCGACTCGGCCCATTCGGTCTGCTCGTCATCCTCGAGCATCTTGCCCATGTAATAGGTGTTGCCGAGCGAGATGTCGCATTCGCCGGACCAGATCGCCTTGACCTGGGCGCGGTCATTGCCTTGCGGCTTGCGCGCGAGGTTGGACTTCACGCCCTCGAGCCAGGTCTTGGTCTCTTCCTCGCCGTGGTGGTGCAGCATCGCCGAGACCAGCGCCACGTTGTAGGGGTGGGTGCCGGAGCGGGTGCAGATGCGGCCTTCCCACTTGGGATCGGCAAGATCCTCGTAGCTCGTCACCTCGGACGGATCGACGCGGTCCTTGGAGGCGTAGACGATGCGCGCGCGGGTGGTCAGGCCAAACCAGTGGCCCTCGGGGTCGCGATACTGCTCGGGCACGTTCTCGTTCAGCACGTCGCTTTCCACCGCCTGCGTCAGCCCGGCATTCACCACCGCCGACAGGCGCGAGATGTCCACGGTGAACACCAGGTCGGCGGGCGAGCGGTCGCCCTCGGCCTGCAGGCGTTCGACCATGCCCTTGTCGAGGAAGGCCACGTTGACGTCGATGCCGGTGGCCTCGGTGAAGGCGTCGGTCAGCGGCGCCAGAAGTTCCGGCTGGCGGTAGGAATAGAGATTTACCTCTTCGGCCAGCGCCGGGCTCGTGGCGGCGATCAGGGCAAGGGCAGTGGTTGCAAGGCGCATATATCGGTCTCCCATCGGTGCGGATTGCAGATGGCGCGACATAACCTGATGGTTTTGGTCAGGTCAATGACCGACTGTTCCCCTCAGGATTTTTCGGACTTCTCCCGCGCCTTGGCCGCGTCCCAGAGCGCGTCCATCTCGGCAAGGTCGCTGTCCTCGGGGCGCTTGCCGCGCTCGGCCAGCCCGGCCTCGATCGCCTCGAAACGGCGGGTGAACTTGGCGTTGGCCGCGCGAAGGGCCGCTTCCGGGTCGATCTTCAGGTGCCGGGCGAGGTTGGCCATGACAAAGAGCAGGTCGCCGAACTCTTCTTCGACATGTGTCGGGTCGGTTGCCTCGCGCAGCTCTTGCGCCTCCTCGACGATCTTGTCGATGACCTCGTCGGTGGAGGGCCAGTCGAAGCCCACCCGCGCGGCGCGCTTCTGCAGCTTTACCGCGCGCAGCAGCGCCGGCAGTCCCAGAGCGACGCCGTCGAGCACGCCCTTTTCGGCCCGCGCGGCGCGCTCCTCGGCCTTGATCGCCTCCCAGTCCGAGACCTGCTGGTCGGGCGACTTCTCGTTCGACTCGTCGCCGAACACATGCGGGTGCCGTGCCACCATCTTGTCCGACATGGTGTCGGCCACCTCGTCGAAGGTGAAGAGCCCGCGCTCGCTGGCCATCTGGGCGTGGAACACCGACTGGAACAGCAGGTCCCCGAGCTCCCCCTTCAGCTCGCCCCAGGCCTCGCGCTCGATGGCATCGGCGACCTCGTAGGCCTCCTCGATCGTGTAGGGCGCGATGGTGGCGAAATCCTGCGCCACGTCCCACGGGCAGCCGGTCTCGGGATCGCGCAGCCGGCGCATGATCTCGAGCAGGCGCGGCATGCCGCCCTTCGGATCGTGGATCAGGTCATGCGCCGCTGCGTCGCTCTGCGTGTCGCTCATGGACTTCCCCCGCGTTTCGGTATTGGGTGCAGTCCTGCGCCAAGGAAGTCCCGGAGTCCACCCATGCCCATCGTCAACCGCATCGCCGATTACGCCGAGGAGATGAAGACCTGGCGGCGGCACCTGCATCGCAACCCCGAGCTCAGCCTCGAGTGTCACGAGACCGCCGCCTTCGTGGTCGAACGGCTGCGCGAGTTCGGCATCACCGATATTCACACTGGCATCGCGACAAGCGGCGTGGTGGCGATTGTCGAGGGGCAGGGCGAGGGGCCGGTGACCGGTCTGCGCGCCGACATGGACGCACTGCCGATGGACGAGGAGACCGGCGCGGACTACGCCTCGGAGGTGCCGGGCAAGATGCATGCCTGCGGCCATGACGGCCACACGACGATGCTGTTGGGCACGGCGAAATACCTCGCCGAGACGCGCAACTTCTCGGGCAAGGTGGCGCTGATCTTCCAGCCGGCGGAAGAGACCATCGGCGGCGGCCGCATCATGGTCGAGGAAGGCATCATGGAGCGCTTCGGCATCGAGCAGGTCTACGCGCTGCACACCGATCCGTCGCGTCCCTTGGGTGAGATCGCCACGCGGCCCGGCCCGCTGATGGCGGCGGTGGACGATTTCGAGCTGCGGCTGACCGGGCGCGGCGGACACGCGGCGCATCCCGACACCTGCATCGATCCGATCCCCTGCGCGCTGGCCATCGGGCAGGCGCTGCAGACCGTGCCCGCCCGCAACACCGACCCGCTGGAATCGCTCGTGGTCTCGCTCACCGTGGTGGAGACCGGCTCGGCCACCAACGTGATCCCCGAGACCGCCTATCTGGCGGGGACCGTGCGCAGCTTCGATCCCGGCATCCGCGACATGGCGGAAAAGCGCATCCGCGAGATCGTTGCCGGGCAGGCGATGGCCTATGGCGTCACCGCCGAGCTCGACTATCAGCGCAACTACCCGCCGACCATCAACCACGCCGAGCAGACCGCCTTTGCCGTCGAGGTCGCCCGCGAGGTGGTGGCCGAGGTGGTCGATGACAGCGTGCCCTCGATGGGGGCGGAGGATTTCTCCTATATGCTCGAGGCGCGGCCCGGTGCCTTCCTCTATCTTGGACAGGGCGAGGGGCCGTTCTGCCACCATCCGAAGTTTGATTTCAACGACGAGGCGGCGCCGATCGGGGCGAGCTTCTTCGTCAAACTGGTCGAGGCCCGGCAGCCCTTGCAGCGCTGAGCGCTTTGAGGTTCGATATTCAAAAGCGGGTTCGGGGGACCCCGCGAGGGAGAGCGACATGCCAGTGATCAATTCCATTGCCGCCGAGGCCGACACGCTGACCGCGTGGCGCCGGCACCTGCACCAGCAGCCGGAGCTGCTTTTCGATTGCGTCAAGACCGCCGCGTTCGTGGTCGAGCAGCTCGAGAGCTTCGGCATCGCAGAGATCCACACCGGCATCGCCCAGACCGGGGTGGTGGCGATCATCGAGGGGCGCGAGCCCGGGCGCACCATCGGGCTGCGCGCCGACATGGACGCGCTGCCGATGGAGGACCTTTCGGGCACCGAGCACGCCTCGAAGATCCCCGGCATGGCGCATACCTGCGGCCATGACGGTCACACCACCATGCTGCTGGGCGCGGCCAAGTACCTCGCCGAGACGCGCAACTTCGCCGGCCGCGTGGCGCTGCTCTTCCAGCCCGCCGAAGAGGGCGGCGGTGGCGGCAAGGTGATGGTCGAGGAGGGCATCATGGACCGCTTCGACATCGAAGAGGTCTACGGCATCCACAACGCACCGGGCGAGCCCGAGGGCCATATCGTTACCGCACCGGGCCCGCTCATGGCCTCGGCGGACGAGTTCCGCATCGATATCGAGGGCGTCGGCGGCCACGGCGCCGAACCGCAGGAAAGCGTCGACCCGATCCCGGCGGCCTCGGCCATGGTGCAGGCGCTCCAGAGCATCGTCAGCCGCAACGTCTCGGCGATCGACAAGCTGGTGGTCTCGGTGACGCAGATCCACGCCGGCACCGCGCACAACATCATCCCCGGCACCGCCTTCCTCGCCGGCACCGTGCGCAGTTTCCGGCCCGAGATCCGCGACCTCGCCGAGAAACGCCTGCGCGAGATCGCCGAGATGCAGGCGCAGGTCTATGGCTGCACCGCCACCGTGACCTACCATCGCGGCTACCCGCCGACAGTGAACCACACCGAGCAGGCGCGCTTTGCCGCGCAGGTCGCGCGCGAGGTGGTCGGGCCCGAAAACGTGCGCGACGACATCGACCCGATCATGCCGGCA
The DNA here is from genome assembly GCF_017309175.1 of Salipiger bermudensis. Lineage (NCBI taxonomy): Bacteria > Pseudomonadati > Pseudomonadota > Alphaproteobacteria > Rhodobacterales > Roseobacteraceae > Salipiger > Salipiger bermudensis. Next base: position 137,142 of record NZ_JAEKJV010000012.1, read on the forward strand.
GAGGATTTCTCTTACATGCTGGAGGCGCGGCCAGGCGCCTACCTGTTCCTCGGGCAGGGCGACACGCCGAACTGCCACCACCCGCAATACGATTTCAACGACGCGATCGCGCCGATCGGCGCGAGCTTCTTCGCGCGGCTGATCGAGACCGCGCTGCCGCTCAAGAGCTGACAAAAGAATACCGAGGGACAGCATGGCACTGGAAGACGCAAAGACCCAGATCGATCACGCCTTCACCCGCGAGGAGCTGAAGGGGCCGAGCTTCGAGAACGTGTTCGGCGGCGCCGCCTCGTTCCTGCGGCGCAAGTATACCAAGGACCTGCGCGGGGTCGACGTGGCGGTGACCGGCGTGCCCTTCGATCAGGCCGTGACCAACCGCAGCGGCACCCGGCTCGGGCCGCGCGCGATCCGCGAGGCCTCGCTCCTGCAGCCCTGCGATGCGCCCTATGGCTGGGGCTATGACGTGCTGAGCGAGTTCGCCATCGCAGATTATGGTGATCTGGCCTTCGACTATGCCAACGTACCGGCCTTCCCAGCCACGCTCGAGGCGCATGCCAAGGGCATCCTCGAGCAGGGCGCGGCGATGGTCACGCTGGGCGGCGATCACTCGATCACCCTGCCGCTGCTGAAGGCCCATGCGGCCAAGTACGGCCCGTTGAGCGTGATCCAGTTCGACGCCCACACCGACACATGGGCGGATGACGATTTCGACCGCATCGACCACGGCACCTTCATGTACAAGGCGGTGAAGCTGGGTCTGGTGGATCCCACGCGCTCGGTTCAGATCGGCATCCGCACCGACAATCCCGACACGCTGGGCTTTCACATCCTCGATGCGCGCGCGGTGCACGGGCAGGGGCCCGAGGCCATCGTGGCGCAGGCCAAGGCGATCGTCGGCGATCACCCGGTCTACCTGAGCTTCGACATCGATGCGCTCGACCCGGCCTTCGCGCCGGGCACCGGAACGCCTGTCTGGGGCGGGCTGACCAGTCATCAGGCGGCGGTGATGCTGCGCGGGCTCGCCGGGATCGACCTCAAGGGCGGGGACGTCGTCGAGGTCTCACCGCCTTTCGACACCACTGGCGCCACTGCCATCGCCGGCGCCCACGTGGCCACCGAGCTGCTCTGCCTCTGGGGCTGGACCCGCCGCTGAGCCATGCTGCGCGGGATACCGCGAACGTGAGACCGTCGGCCTTTTCCTGCCGCCGGAATCATGGGAACACAGGGCCGTCCGTGTGTTGGACGGTCCGTGCCGAGTGTGCCGGTCGCCGCGCGCGGTCCGGGATCTGTTCCGACCCAACCGCAAGACCCGAAAGGACCGGTCTCCGTGCGTAAGATTTTCTGGCTCATCGTGCTTGTCGTCATCGGCGGTCTGGCCTGGATCCGGCTCGCCCCCTCTGACCCCGAGGTATGGCACGTCGATCCCAAGGTTTCGGCTGACCAGGACCTCGCTCACGGCGTGCGCCGCCGGGTGCCGGGCAACGAGGCGATGTTCGCCATGCTCCACCGCACCATCCTCGAGACCCCGCGCACCGAGGTGCTTGCCGGCAGCCCCGATGACGGTCGCGTGACCTATATCACCCGGTCGCAGTGGATGGGCTTTCCCGACTACACCACCGCGCAGTTCAACGACGGTTTCCTCGAGCTCTACGGCCGGCAGCGCTTTGGCCAGTCCGACATGGGCACCAACAAAACCCGCGTCGACGGCTGGCTGGCGCAGCTCGACACCGCGGAGTGAGCCTCGTCTCGGAGGGGCCGGCGGCGGAAATCTCGCGCCTGGCGTCGGGCCCGCACTTGACCCGCCGGTGGTTTCGGGGAAGACAGTTGCGCCATGATCCCCTCTGACCGTCTTCAGCAAATTCGTGAACGTTTCGAGTATCTCGAGGCCCGCATGGCCGACGGATCGGGCGATATTGCCGCGCTTGGCCGCGAATATGCCGAGCTCCGGCCCGTGGTCGACCAGATCCACGACTGGACCAGCCTGCAGGCCGATCTCGCCGAGGCCGAGGCGATGCTCGACGATCCCGAGATGAAGGAATTGGCCGAGGAAGAGCTTCCCGCTCTGCGCGCGCGGCTGCCCGAGGCCGAAAAGGCGCTGCAGCTGGCGCTGCTGCCCAAGGATGCCGCCGATGCGCGGCCCGCCATGCTCGAGATCCGCCCCGGCACCGGCGGCGAGGAGGCGGCACTCTTCGCCGGCGACCTCGCGCGCATGTACCAGCGCTATGCCGAGGCGCGTGGCTGGCGCTGGGAGGTGATCGAGGAACAGCCCACCGAGCTTGGCGGATTGCGCGAGCTGGTGGTGCGGATCGAGGGTGACAACGTCTTCGCCCGGCTGAAATACGAATCCGGCGTGCACCGCGTCCAGCGCGTGCCCGAGACCGAGAGCGGCGGCCGCATCCACACCTCTGCCGCCACCGTGGCGGTGCTGCCCGAGGCCGAGGCGGTGGATATCGACATTGCCGCCGCCGACATCCGCATCGACACGATGCGCGCCTCGGGCGCCGGTGGCCAGCACGTCAACACCACCGACTCGGCGGTGCGCATCACTCACATTCCCACCGGCATCGTGGTGACCAGCTCGGAGAAATCCCAGCACCGCAACCGCGAGATCGCGATGAACGTGCTGCGCACGCGGCTGTTCGACCTCGAGCGCCAGAAGGCCGCCGATGCGCGGGCCTCGGACCGCAAGGCGCAGGTCGGCTCCGGGGACCGCTCGGAGCGCATCCGCACCTACAACTTCCCGCAGGGCCGTATGACCGATCACCGCATCGGCCTGACGCTCTACCGGCTCGAGCAGATCCTCGCCGGTGACCTCGACGAGATCATCGACGCGCTCACCGCCGACGCGCAGGCCGCGCAGCTGGCGGAGATGGGCGCGTGAGCGCAGCCCAGATGACCGGCTCGGCGCTGCTGGCAAAGGCCACGCGGCGGCTGGCCGAGGCGGGTATCCCCGATCCCGGCCGCGACGCGCGGCGCCTGCTGGCGCACGTGCTCAAGGTGCCGCCGGGGCGGCTGACGCTGTTCCTGCCGGATCCGGTGGAAAGCGAGCACGCGCTGCTCTTCAACGCGGTTATCGCGAGCCGCGCCGCGCATGTTCCGGTCTCGCATATCACAGGGCGGCGCCAGTTCTATGGCCGCGAGTTCCTCGTCACCCCCGAGGTGCTCGACCCGCGCCCCGAGACCGAGATCCTGATCGAGGCGGCGCTGGCCGGGCCGTTTTCCCGCGTGCTCGATCTCGGCACCGGCTCTGGCTGCATCCTGCTGACCCTGCTCTGCGAGCGCGAGGGGGCCACCGGCATCGGCACCGATCTGTCGGAAGAGGCGCTCGAGGTGGCGTTCTGGAACCGCAACGCGCTCAGGCTCGAGGCCCGCGCGGCGCTGGCCCGAGGCAGCTGGTTCGGCGCGCTGGGAGAGGACGACCGCGAGCGCTTTGACCTGATCGTCTCGAACCCGCCCTATATCGCCCTCGACGAGATGGACGACCTGTCCCCCGAGGTGCGCGACCACGAGCCGCGCATGGCGCTCACCGACGAGGGCGACGGCCTGACCGCCTATCGCATGATTGCCGCCGGTGCGCCCTCGCACCTGCTCCCGGGCGGGCGGCTTATGGTCGAGATCGGCCCCAGCCAGGGCGCCGCCGTGGCGGATCTGTTCCGCTCCGCGGGGCTTCAAGAGGTGGCGGTGATCATCGATCTCGACGGGCGCGACCGGGTCGTGGTCGGGCGAATCGCCGCGGTCTGAGCCGCGGATCGTCGCAACTTTCAGCGGTTTTCTCTGCTGTTTCGACATTTTCCCTTGTTTCCGCGGCCCCGACATGGTTAGCAGGAGGGGTTCGGTGCGGTGGATGCCTTCGGCGGTCCCGCCCGACTTCAACCCAACATTGATGTGACCCCGCACACGATGGCGCCAGAGGCGCCGCAGGGTCACAGGGACAGTCAGACACAAGGCTGATAGCAGAACAGATGCGATCCTCGAAATCCCGTTCGCGGTCGAAGAACAACCGCAACCGCAACTCGCTGGGCAACGTCGTCAACCGTGTGTTCGACAGCAATGGCCCCGAGGGCAAGGTGCGCGGCACGCCGCAGCAGATCATCGACAAGTACAACCAGCTGGCCCGTGATGCGGCGCTTGGCAATGACCGGGTGGCTGCGGAAAACTTCCAGCAACACGCCGAGCATTACCTGCGCATGCTCTCCGAAGCGCAGCGCGAGGTCGACGCCAAGCGCGAGCAGCAGGAGCGCGAGAACCGCGAGCGTCAGGCGCAGCGCGACAAGGAGCGTGCTGAGCGCGACGCGCAGAAGAGCGCCGAGCGCGAAGATCGCGACAGCAACCAGGGCCAGCCCGACGGTGGCAATGGCAATGGTAATGGCAATGGCGAGCAACCGCAGCCGGCGCCGCGGGCAGAGCAGCGGTCCGAGCCGAAGCCTGCCGCTCAGGACGACGTCATCGACACGAGCGAGGGCACTGAGTCAGGCCTGGTCGAGACCCCCGAGAACCGCTCGGCCCCGTCGCCTGCGCCGACCGAGGACAAGCCCAAGCGCACCCGTCGCAGCCCGCGCAAGAAGGCAGAGCCCTCTGCCGAGGGCGAGCCGGCCGAGGCCAGCGAAAAGCCCGCGAAGAAGACCAGTCGCAGCCGCAAGCCGGCCAGCAGCGACGAGGCACCGACGCCCGACGCCGCCGAGTAAGGCACGCCACCTTCGAGACAAAAAAGACGCCATCTCCAGCCGCGGAGATGGCGTCTTTTCTTTTCTGGTGCGTGACGCGGCTCGCGGGTGTCAGGCCAGCGCCCGGGCCAGGGCGCAGAACTGCTCGAGCGAGACCTGCTCGGCGCGCTCGGTGGGGGCGATGCCCGCAGCCTCGAGCCGGTCTTCGATATCCGGCGCCAGCCCCTTCAGCGCGGCGCGCAGCATCTTGCGGCGCTGGTTGAAGGCCGCGGCCACCACGCGCTCGAGCACGGCGCGCTCTGCCGGAAAACGCGGCTCGGGCAGGGCGCGCAGATGCACCACCGCCGAGGAGACCTTGGGGGGCGGGGTGAAGGCGCCGGGCGGCAGGCTGAGCACGATGCGCGCCTCGGTGCGCCACTGTGCCAGTACCGCCAGCCGGCCATAGGCCTTGGATCCCGGCTGCGCCACGATGCGCTCGGCCACCTCGCGCTGGAACATCAGCGTCAGGGTCTGCCAGAATGGCGGCCAGTCCTCCGGGGTCAGCCAGCGCACCAGAAGCTCGGTACCGACATTGTAGGGCAGGTTGGCGCAGATCGCGATCGGCGGCGTCAGATGCGCCAGAGGGTCGATCTGCAGCGCATCGCCCGAGATCACCTCGAGCCGGTCAGGATAGGCCCCGGCGATCTCTGCCAGCGCCGGGAGGCAGCGGGTGTCCTTCTCGATCGCCAGCACCTTGCGCGCGCCCTCGGCCAGCAGCCCGCGGGTCAGCCCGCCCGGGCCCGGCCCGATCTCGAGCACGTCCATGCCCGACAGGTCGCCCGCCTGCCGCGCGATCTTGGCGGTGAGGTTCAGGTCGAGCAGGAAGTTCTGCCCAAGCGATTTTTTCGCCGACAGATCATGCGAGGCGATCACCTCGCGCAGCGGTGGAAGCCCGTCGATGGCGCTCATGTCTTCTCTGGTTCCAAAATACCTCGGGGGAGTCCGCCCCCGGCGGACGGGGGCAGCGCCCCCGCAACGACCGCCCCGCTCACGCGGCGCCCTCCAGCTCTCCCCCGGCCATCCGCCACGCCATGCGCAGCGCCTCGATGGTCGAGGTCGGGTTGGCCACGCCCTGTCCTGCGATGCCGAAGGCGGTGCCGTGATCGGGCGAGGTGCGGATGAAGGGCAGGCCGAGCGTGACGTTGACCCCACGGTCGAAGGCCAGCGTCTTGATCGGGATCAGCGCCTGGTCGTGATACATCGCCACCGCCGCGTCATAGCCTGCCCGCGCCTCGGCATGGAACATGGTGTCGCCGGGCAGCGGGCCGATCAGATCCATGCCCTCGGTGCGCAGTTTCTCGAGCACCGGCGAGATCAGCTCGATCTCCTCGCGGCCCATGCGCCCGCCTTCGCCTGCATGCGGGTTGAGGCCGGCCACGGCGATGCGCGGCGCGCTGATGCCGAAGCGCTCGATCAGCGCCGCATGGGTGATGCGCAGGCGTTTCTCGAGCAGCGCGGGGGTGAGCGCCGAGGGCACCTCGGAGACCGGGATGTGGATCGTGGCCGGCACCACCCGCAGCTCGTCCGAGGCCAGCATCATCACCACCTCGTCGACCCCGCCGAGGGCGGCGAGATACTCGGTATGGCCGGGATAGGCGAAGCCCGCGCCCTCGGCCAGCGCCTGCTTGGAGATCGGCAGGGTGCAGAGTGCCGAGCACGCTCCCTCCTGCACCAGCCCGACACCGCGGGCAATCGAGGCGATGACCCCTGCGGCCTGGGTCGGCTGCGGCGTGCCCGGCACGCGCGGGCCGGGGATGTCGAGCGCCAGAACCGGCAGGCCGTCCTTGGCGGCCTGCGCCGCCTCCTCGGCGCGCTCCACCACGATGTGGGGAACGGTGCCGGGCAGATGCTCCGGTGCGCCGAGATAGACGAAGGGCAGCGCCGCGCCGAGCGCCTTCCAAGCGGCTTCCGCGAGCTCCGGGCCGATGCCCGAGGGCTCCCCGCAGCTCATCGCCACGGGGGCGGGCCGAGGGCTCATTGCTCGACGATGCGCGCGTTGGCGCGCAGCTGCGCGAGGTAGCTGTCGGAGACCTCGCTCAGGCGGCGGTTGCGCAGGCCGATCTCGACCTGGCTGCGATCGGCATCCTCGGCCACCGCGGCGGTGCGGCCGCAGAGCATCAGGAACACCAGCGTCTGGCCATCGGCGCGCGTCAGCGCGGTCGACACCTCGCCGGGATCGAGCTTGGAGAGCTCGTAGGCGATGTCGGTCGGGATCTCGGTGGGCGGCAGGGCGCCACGGTCGAGCACCTCCTCGGGCTGGCCCTTGGCGACGGCATAGAGATCGTCGCAGCGGTCAATCCGTTCGGCCAGCACCCGCGCCTGGGCAAGGGTCTCGGGCGACCGGCCGCCGGCCATGTAGTAGGCGGCGTAATCGATGGCTGCGTAGTCCGGGCGGGTATAGCCGGTCTCTTCGATGTCGCGCAGCTGGAACAGCGCCACCGCGCCCTGGATCGGCAGCGGGTCGGTGACCTCGCCCGGCGCCAGCCCAAGCACGAGCGAGCGGATCTGCGGCGGCAGTTCGGTGAGATCGCGCCACGGCAAACGGCCGCCATTGTCGCGCGTCGCTGTGGCGGAATACTGCCGTGCCTGTGCAGAGAAATCCGCGGTCGAAGTCATCTGCGAAATGCGCTCGGCACGGGCCTGCACGGACTCGGCGTTCTGGGCATTGATCGGCATGATGATCTCGGAGAGCAGGACCCGCACGTCGGAGCTTCCGCCGCCGCTGGCCAGCGCCCGGTCGACCTCTTCGGGGGTGACCTGGGTGCGCGAGGCGAACTGCGCCCGCACCAGATCGCGCCAGGCGGTGCCGGCGCGGACGAAATCGCGGAATGTCTCTTCGTCGACGCCGCCCTGGTTGAGCACGGCGACGAATTGCTCGCGACTTAGGTCTGCGCGGCCGGCGAACTCGTCCATGCCGTCGAGGATGTCCTGTTCGGAGGGCTCGATGCCGGCCGCGCGCGCCGCCTTGAGCCGCAGCCGGTCGTCGATCAGCTGCTCGCGCGACAGCTCGTTGACGTTGCCCGGGGCGTTCAGCAGGGTCATCATGCGGCGCCGCTGCTCGATCTCGTAGCCGGTGATCACCATCTCGTCGACGGTGATGGCGGGGGCGAAGAGGTTCTGCGCCGGTGCCGTGCCCGGCGTCACGGTCAGCGCCAGCCCGGCCGTCAGGGTGAGGGCGCGAAGAAGGCGGGCAGGGGTCATTTGCATGTGCGTCGATACTCCTTGTCGCTTGCGGCGGTGCCGAAGCCTGTCAGGGCGACCGTGAGGTCGAACTCCGTGGACGGTTCGAGGTTGGTCGAGGAAGCGAAACGGCGCAAGACCGACGCTTCCACCTGAACGCATTCGTTGCGGTATTGCAGCCCCAGACCGGCGCGGTCAACCCGGCGGTCCGCGAGATCGTAGCGCCACTCTCCCGAGCCGGTCCAGTGGCGGCTGATCCGGTAGCGGCCTTCGAAGCGCCACTCCGCCTGGCTCTCGTCACGGTCCTCGAGCGGGTCGGCAAGGAGCAGAAGGTAGGAAGCGTCAAGCTCGGTGCGGTCGTTGAACCAGCTCGCGCGGGCCTCGCCCTTGTCGAACTCGCCGTTCGAGTCGAGCAGGCCGCGGGCCGAGAGGCTGAGCCCGAGCGGGTTGGCGAACCCCCCCGAGATCAGCCAGTCCGAGGTCTTGCCATCGAGACCGGAAGAGCGGCCGAAATCGTCGTCGACCTGCTCGCGCCAGACCCGTCCGACGGTGACGCCTGCGGTCCAGCCGGTGGGCGCCTGGTGCTGCCAGCGCAGCCCGGCCGCCCCCACGAGACCGCGCTCGTGGCGGTCGCTCGCAGGGAAGCGGCTGAGCGACAGCAGGTTCGCCTCGTCGAACTCGACGCGGGTGCTCTCGTCATTGGGAATGTTGGGTCGGTCGCCGCCGATCCAGCCGACCTGTGCCACCGGCTCGAGCAGCGAACGGCCGCCGAAGGCTTGCCTGTTGACCAGCGGCCAGCGCAGCTCCACCGAGGCACCCGGCGTAAGCTGCGACGCCTCGGCATCGGCGCTGGCATCGTCCCAGACCGCGTAGCGGTCGGCCCAGAGCTGCCCCAGCACGCCAAGCCGGAGGCCGCCCGCCAGCGTCCAGCGCCGCCGCCAGCTGGCCTCGGCGCTGAGACGCGCCATGTCGCGCCCGTCGACCACGCTGTCCTCGTCATCGCTGTCGATGTCGAGATCCGAGCGCCGGTAATGGCCGTGCAGGATCGCCCCGAGCCGGAACTCGCCGCCGATGCGATCGGGGAAGAACCGTCGCTCGTACTCGGTGTTCACCATCACCGAGGGCTGGGTCTCGTCGTCTTCGGCGGCGCGCAGCGTCTCGTAGTAGATCAGATCGGTCGAGAAGAAATCGTCCCGACGGGCGCGGCTGAGGGTGAAGGCGCTGTCGAGGCGCTCGTTGTCGCCGTAGTCGTAGTCGTTGAAATACGAGTCGTCCGAGACGGTCTCGATGTCGAAATCGAAGCGGAACCCGTTGCGCAGCGCGAATTCGCCCGCGGCAAAGAAGTAGCCGCGGGTGTCGCCGGGCAGCAGCGAGTCCTTGGTGATCGCACCGTTGAGCTCGATGTTGCCATAGGTGAAGGCGCGGCGGTAGCGCGCCTCGAGGGTGCGGGTCTCGCTCGACAGGTACGGGGTCAGGGTCAGGTCCTGATGGTCGCCGATCGGGATGAAATAGGGAAGGCGCAGACCGGTGCCCAGCAGCGAGGTGCTGCGAAGCGTCGGGGTCAGGAAGCCGCGGGCGCGCTCGAGGGTGGGATCGGGCAGCCGCAGCTGCGGTACCCACAGGATCGGCACGTCGAGCACCCGCAGTTGGGCGCCCTCGAAGTAGAGCTGGCGCGCGTCCTGGTCGTGGATCACCCGGTCGGCGCGGATCTGCCAGAGCGGCGTCTCGTTGCGGCCGCAGACTTGGCAGGAGGTCACCGCGACGCGGCTGAGCTGGGTGTAGCGCCCGCCGACCCGCTGCGCTTCGACGGCGGCAAGCTGGAGCTGGTCGTCCATCACCATCCGCGCGCCGCTGAGCAGGCCGTTGCGCAGACCCTCCTCCATTTCGGCGGCATCGGCGAGCAGCTGGTTTCCGGCCTCGTCGGTGATGCGGATCGGGCCCTCGATGGTCAGCAGGCCGGCGTCCTGATCGAACAGGATGCGGGTCGCGCTCAGGCGTATGCCGTCATGCAGCGCCTCGACATTGCCGGTGGCGACAAGCCGCGAGCCGTCCTCGACGAACACCTGGTCGGCGACGAGCAGCGCCGGCTCGGAACCTTCGTCGGAGGCATCGGCGGCCACGGTCACGGTCTGCGCCAAGAGCGGCGCAGGGGCGGTCATCGCCAGCAGGGCGGCGAGCCACGCGGCGCGGGCGGTCTTCATCAGCCGTCCTCCATCTGCAGGACAAGCCCCAGCGCGAGCAGCAGCGAGGCAATGGGCGGAATCCACGCGGCGAGGATCGGCGGCAGCTGGCCGTTCTCGCCCATGATCTGCGCGAAGTTCCGCACGTAGTAGAGGCCGAAGCCCAGAAGCACCGCCGCCAGTACATGCAAGCCGGTGCGGCCAAGCCGGGCGGGGCGCATGGTGAAGCCCGCGGCGACCAACACCATCGCCACGAGGAAGACCGGCCGGGCCAGTTCCATCTGCAGCCAGACGACGTGGCGCCGGGCCGAGAAGCCGGCCATCTCGAGCCCTTCGATGAACTCCGGCAGGTCCCAGATCGCTACCGAGGACGGCTTGCCGAAGCGGTCGCGGATACCGTCCTGAGTGAGGTCCGACGGTAGCTCGAGGCGCTCGAACCGCTCCGACATGCCCTCGGGCGAACGCCCGCTCTGCAGCGGCCAGGCCTTGGCGTCGCGCAGCACCCAGGCACCGTCCTGAAGCGCCGCTTCCTCGGCCTCGATGCGGCGCAGCGGGCCGCTCTCGGCCTCGTATTCGACGAAGCTCACCTCGTAGAGCACGGTGGCGTCGGGGTTGGCGCGCGCGGCACGGATCACCGTATCTCCTTCGTCGCCGCCCTGGCGCAGCCACAGCCCCTCGCGCCCGATCGAGATCGTCGAGGCGCCGTTGCTCTTGTAACTCTCGGTGAGATCCGAAGACTGCCGCGAGGTCGCCGCGACGATCGGGTTCAAAATGGCGACCGACACGCCGCTGATCACCAGGGCGACCGCCACAGGACCGGCGAGAGCCGTCAGGCCCGAGCGCCCGGCGGCGCGCACCACCACCAGCTCGGAGCTGCGTGCCATCATCAGGAACAGTGCGGCGGTGGCGAGGATCATCACCAGCGGCAGGATCTCGTAGAGACCGGAGGGCAGGTTCAGAAGCGTCAGGTAGACGACCTGCCCGAAACTCACGTCGCTGCCGAAGCGGCGCAGCTGATCGACCAGATCGAGCAGTGCGAGAAACAGCGCAAAGACTGTCAGGATCGACAGGAACATGGTCAGGAAGCGGCGGGCGAAATACCGGTGCAGGATCATGCGGCCACCTCGGCATCTTGCCCGCGCCGGCGCTCGGGGCGGAACGGCCGCGCCGCGCGCCAGAGCAGCACGGCGGCCAGCGCGAAACCCACGAGGCTGGGGAGGTAGACCAGTGGCCAGAACGCCGGGGTCGAGCGCACGGGTTCGGTGATGGCGCTCTCGACCAGCTTGACCAGAACCAGCAGGAAGATCGCGCCGACAATCTGCTTGGTGACGCCGAAGCGCGAGAACGTGCCGGTCATCAGCGCGGCATAGCCGATCAGCGCGGCGACCACGCAGAGCAGCGGCATCTGGAAGCGGTTGTGCGCCTCTTCGAGCACCTCGCCGATGCTGTCATTGACCTCCTCGGCCACCGCCTCGGTTTGGGTCAGCAGCTCCAGCGTCGGGATCTGCCGCGCCCGGCGCCGCTCGGAGCCGCCTGAGGTGATCAGCCCGCTGATGTCATAGGTCAGATCGGTGAAATTGGTCGTCGAAAGGGTCAGGTCCTTTGTCTGAAGCTCCTGCGCCAACCCGCTGCGCATGGTCAGCTTCGGCCCGCCTTCGTCACGGGTGACATAGGCGGTCTCGGCGGTATAGGTCACGGTCCGCTGGTCGTTGCGGCGGTCGCTGAGATAGACATCGCGCAGCTCGCCATCGTCGGTGATCTCGCGGATGTAGAAGGTCACCCCGCGGGCCGGGTGCAGGAAGGTGCCCTCGTGCAGCAGCCGTGCGGCCACCGACTCGGAGATCTCGCTTTCGCGATCGCGCAGCTGCGCCACCGAGGCGGGCACCAGCGCATGGGTCAGCACCGACATCATCAGAGCGATCAGCAGTCCGAAGACCAGCACCGGGCGGCCCAGCCGCCACGGCGACAGCCCGCCGGCCTGCAGCACCGTCATCTCGGATTCGTTGGACATGCGGTTGGTCACGTAGACCGCCGCGCCGAAGGCTGCCATCGGCAGCACCAGCGCGATGACGCCGGGCAGGCTGAGCAGGCTGAACTCGAGGAAGATGCGGGCCGAGTGGCCATCGGTGATCAGCTCGTCGAACAGGCTGACCGACGCGTTGACCCAATAGACCATGACGAGCACCAGGGCGAAAAACCCAAACACCACCATGAGTTGCGACAGCATGTATCTGTCGAATCTCTGCACGCGTATGTGCCCTCCAGATCCTGTGCTGCGGTCCAAGCTATCGGATTGGTATGTGCTGGAAAAGCTGCCTCTGGTCAATGCCGTCACGCGGCTCTACGACTCTGAGGGAAAGACAACAGGAGAGCATGATGACCGATCTGCGCGAGTTCACCTTTGCCGAAACCGATCTCGACGCCGTGGCGGGCGCGGAAGGCCGCGTCGCCGTCTTCATCGACAGCGCGGGAAAGCTCGGACGCGGCGCGCGGCGGCTGAACCGGCTGACCAAGGGTGCGGTGGCCCGCGCCGTGGCCGATGAGGGGTGGGCGAAAAAGCCTGCCGGCAGCGTGGTGAGCCTCTCCTATCCCTCCGGCATGGAAGCCGAGGCGGTCGATATCGTGAAGCTCGAGCGCCGGCCGGATGTCGCCGATGCGCGCAAGGCGGGCGCCGCCATCGCCAAGGCGGCGGGATCGCGTCCGGTCACGGTGCTGGGCGAGAGCCAGATCGGGCTAGAGCAGGCGTTGCTCGGCCTTGCGCTGCGCGGCTACACCTTCACCGACCACAAGAGCGACAAGGGCACGGCTCTGGCCCCGGCGCATGTGTTCTGCTCGAAGCCGGCCGAGATCGAGGCGGCCGTGGCGCCGATGCTGGCGGTGGCCGGCGGGGTGTTCTTCACCCGCGATCTGGTTAGCGAGCCTGCCAACGTGCTGACCACCACCGAGTTCGCCGCGCGGCTCGAGGGGCTGCGCGAGCTGGGTGTCGAGGTCGAGGTGATCGACGAGGACCGCATGGAAGAGCTTGGCATGGGCGCGCTGCTCTGTGTCGGGCAGGGCTCGGTGTCGCCCTCGAAGCTGGTGATCATGCGCTGGAAGGGCGGCGAGGGCGCGCCGCTGGCGCTGGTCGGCAAGGGCGTGGTCTTCGACACCGGCGGCATCTCTCTGAAGCCTGCCGGCGGCATGGAAGACATGACGATGGACATGGGCGGCGCGGGCGTGGTCTCGGGCGTTATGAAGGCGCTGGCGCTGCGCAAGGCCAAGGCCAACGTCACCGGGCTCGTCGGGCTGGTCGAGAACATGCCCTCGGGCAATGCCGTGCGCCCGGGCGACGTGGTCACTTCGATGAAGGGCGACACGATCGAGGTCATCAACACCGATGCCGAGGGCCGGCTCGTTCTCAGCGACGTGCTCTGGTACGCGCAGGAATTCGAGACGCCCGCCGCGATGGTCGATCTCGCCACCCTTACGGGCGCCTGCATCGTGGCGCTGGGGCACGAGAACGCCGCGGTCTACTCCAACGACGAGCGCTTCGCCGCGGGCTTCCTCAAGGCCGCCGAGACCGAAGGCGAGGGCGCCTGGCGGATGCCGCTCGGCAAGGCCTATGACGACATGCTGAAATCCCCCATTGCCGACATGAAGAACGTCGGCGGACGCCCCGGCGGCTCGATCACCGCGGCACAGTTTCTCAAGCGTTTCGTCAAGGACGAGATGCCGTGGATCCATCTCGACATCGCCGGGGTCGCCTCGCTCAAGTCCGAGAGCACGCTGGCACCGAAGGGCGCCACCGGCTGGGGCGTCATGGCGCTCGATCGGCTGGTGCGCGAGGGGTTCGAGAGCAAGGAGGGCTGAGCCCATGGCCGCCGCTTTGGCCGGCCGCGCCCTGAGCCTCGCGATCGCGGGAGGCTGAGATGGGGGCGGCCTATTTCTACCACCTGACCCAGCGCCCGCTCGAGGCGACGCTGCCGCTCTTGCTTGAGAAGTCGTTGGCGGCGGGCTGGCGCGTGGCGGTGCGCGGCACCGATCCCGGGCGCATGGACTGGCTCGATCAGAGGCTCTGGATGGGGCCCGAGGACGGCTTCCTGCCGCATGGGCAGGCGGGGGGAAAGCACGATGCATTGCAGCCGGTGCTGCTCACGGTGCAGGAGGCGCTGCCCAACGATCCCGCCTGCCTGATGGCGGTGGACGGCGCGGGCGTGGCGCCCGAGGAGGTCAACCGGCTCGAACGGGTCTGCATCCTCTTCGATGGCCATGACGGCATGGCGCTCGACGCGGCGCGCGGCCAGTGGCGGGCGCTCACGGGCGCCGGGTGCAAGGCGCAATACTGGTCGGAAGAGAGCGGCCGCTGGGAGAAAAAGGCCGAGGCCTGAGCGGCGCCGCCATCGCGGCGCTGCCTGCCCGGTCGTTCCGGATCGCCCGGTTCAGCGCTCGAGGATCAGCTGTCCGTTCGAGATTTCCAGCCGGTCGAAGCGCTGCAGGTAGCTCATGCCCAGAAGCGAGGTCCGCATCTCGCCCTCGTTGACATAGGCGCGGACGTTGCGGTCGGTGAAAGGCCCCAGACCCACGCTCTCGAGCCGCACCGGCGCGGTGCGCACCATGCCGTTGGCGGTGTTGGCCTGGCCGCGGAAGATCAGCTGATCCGGCGTCAGCCCGGCGCGCTCGGCATCGTTGCGCGACAGCACCATGCCGGTGGCGCCGGTGTCGACCACGAAGCGCGTGGGCACGCCGTTGAGATCGAGCGAGACGTAATAGTGCCCGTCGGGCGCGCGGGGCAGCGCGACGCGACCGTCCTCGGCGAACACCGCCTGCTGCGGCATGACTGTCTGCCGGATGTCGCCCCAGAGCCCGACCGCCGCAATGGCGCCGAGCAGGATCAGCGCCCAGACGCCCAGATATTGCAGCTTGAGGCCGAGCCGGGTGCGGTCGCGGAAGAAGAACCACAGGACCAGCGCCAGTGCGAGCAGGCCGAGATAGGCCAGACGTCCGTATTCGTGTCCTGTCATGGTCTCATCCGTGGCGGGGCGTTTCCCTCAATGTAGAGGCTCCGGCGCAGGATAACAGGGTTTATCCGACCGCACCGATGTTGCGCAGCCCATCGATGACGAACTGCACCGAGAGCGCTGCGAGCAACATCCCCAGCAGCCGCGTGACCACGACGATGCCGGTATGGCCGAGTAGGCGCTCGATGATGGGGGCCGCGAGAAACATCATCAGCACGATCAGCAGCACCGAGATCATCACGCCGATCACCGCCGCCATCTCGAGCGCCGAGCCGGTCTGACCCACGAGCAGGATCATCGTGGCGATGGCGCCGGGGCCGGCAATCAGCGGGATTGCGATGGGAAAGACCGACGGGTCGGGCAGGGCGTCTTCCTCCCCGGCCTTGTCCTCGCGCCGCTTGGAGCGGCGCTCGAACAGCATGTCGAGCGCGGTCAGGAAGAGCAGGATGCCGCCGGCGATGCGAAATGCGGGCATCGAGATGCCGATGAAGCCCAGTACCTGCTCGCCGAAGAAGGTGAAGAGCATCAGGATCGCGATGGCGATGCCGCAGGAGCGCAGAGCGAGGATGCGACGGTGCCGGCTGTCCGCCCCGGAGGTCAGCGCGATGAAGATCGGGGTGAGCCCGATCGGGTCGATCACCACGAAAAGCGTGGCGAAGGCGGTGATGAGAAAGGCGCTGTCCATGGCTCAGGGGTAGGACGGCGCGCCCGGCCTGTCCAGCGCGGTGTTCACCTGATTGGGTCGCGCGGGCGCGGGAGGAAAGGGGCTGCCCGTCGCCGCCTTCCCGCCGCGCCGGATCGCCCTCCGCGAGCGCGGGCCGTTTGGCCTGCGGCGTGGCGGGATCTCTGCGCGATCAACGCTTTGCTGGTTTCGCTCTCGCAGGGATCGTGCTTTGGATGGGGCATGGACAAGCTCTCGGTCATGAACGCCTTCTGTCGCATTGTCGAACGCGGCAGCTTTGCCCGCGCGGCGGAAGACCTCGGCGTGTCGCCGGCTTTGCTGAGCCGCGAGGTGAAACTGCTCGAGCAAAGCCTTGCCGCCAGCCTCCTGACCCGGTCGACGCGGTCGATGTCGCTGACCGACAACGGACGGCTGTTCTACGAGGAGGCGCAGAGGATTCTCGGGGCGGTCGGGCAGGTCGATGGGCGTTGTTGCAGAACTCATCAGCCTCCGGGATTAACTGCGTGAATCCGGTGGGTTAAGAGCCTGCCATGAGCAAGCTCGAACCTGCCCCCTACCGTACGACCAGCCGGAAATCTTATAACGACGCGCTGAAGCGGCGCGGACCTCTGCTCGTCTGGCTAGACCGGGACATGGACTGGCTTGCGCCGAACGCAGGCAAGCCCGGACGTCCGCCGGTCTTCTCCGACGCCGCCATCCAGTTCTGTCTGATCATCAAGGTGCTCTTCGGCCTGCCGCTTCAGCAAACGACCGGAATGGTTGCCATGGCCTGCTGCCTCTTTCTGTGTCGCAAGCTGGCTCGTCAGAGATCTCAGCGCGTTTGCGCGCGCCATGAGGAAAGCCTCGCGGATCTGGCCGATGTGCTCCAGACCGTAAGGTGCGAAACCGGAAATCGTCCGGAACGTCTCGCACAGCTGTTCGGTCCGTTGCGGGGACAGGATGGCGTCGCGCTCCGTCGCATGCTGGTGAACCACGGCCTCAAGGCAGGCGGGAGACCAATCCGGATTAATTGCGGAGGGAGGAAATGTCTTCTGCAGCCCATCCTCGACGAGGCTTTCGATCGCGACCAGCAGGGCATCGCGCCGCATTCCGTCTTCAGGGCGAACGCGGCCGGACATGCGCGTCATGCGGTGCTGCCTGCGGATCGTCTCCAGCGACTCGGAGAGCGTCGCGTGGATATACGCGTGGACCAGAGTGTCGGGCAGAGGTGGCTGCAGGCAGACAAAGGACTCGAACAACGTGATGAACTCCCGGGAGAGGATTTCTATCGACGTATGCGCGAATTTTTCGTCCCACATCGGCAGGCGAAGCATGATGGGGCGATTTTCTCGGGAGGACCCCGGAATCCGGCGCCGGAAGTAAAGGTCGTCAGCGCGTCGGTGAAGGTATTGGCAGATCGTCATGGTTTGGTACCCGTTCGGGACCCGTGATCGAAAGATCAAGAACACCATGCTGGGCTTGGTAAAATCTCTGGTGTAACCAAACTGCCAAGAGATAGTGCCCCACGGCATGGTGTAGGAGCGTCGACCTTCGGAGAGGTCCGGGCCTGATCAGGATGCCACTGCGGGCAGCCTGACGGTTGGATTGTCGGTGACGCGGGCCAAGGTTTCAA
>NZ_JAEKJV010000013.1:0-140502 GCF_017309175.1 Salipiger bermudensis
TTGAAACCTTGGCCCGCGTCACCGACAATCCAACCGTCAGGCTGCCCGCAGTGGCATCCTGATCAGGCCCGGACCTCTCCGAAGGTCGACGCTCCTACACCATGCCGTGGGGCACTATCGGCACCGGCTCTCGCGGCGGCCAAGCGCAAGGCGGGCCGCCCTCCCGAGAGGTCGGCCCCTGCCCCGCGCGGCGGTCAGCCGTAGACCGCTTCCTTGCCGAAATGCTTGGTCAGCATGTAGTAGACCACGGCGCGGTACTTGTTGCGCTCCGAACGGCCATAGGTCTCGACCACCGCGTTGATCGCGTCCATCAGCTCGGGGCCATCCGACAGGCCAAGCTTCTTGATCAGGAAATTGTCCTTCACGGTCTCGAGCTCGCCCGGCTGGCTCGATGCCACGGTCGAGGCGTCGTCGTTGTAGATCGCCGGACCGCAGCCGATGGTCACCTTGGTCAGCAGCGCCATGTCGGGCTCCATGCCGCACTTGCTGCGCAGGTCCTCGGCGTATTTCTCGATCAGCTCGTCTCTCTTGCCCATGGTCGTTCTCCCAGTTTTCGCGGACACGGCCGCCCCCTTTTCGCCGCAGACATCCCTGCCGCGGCCAAGGTCAGCTTAGCCCTACATGTGGTGATAGAAAGGGTTTTCCGTCGCGGCGCCGCCCTTTGTCCGGCATGAAACCGCTTGAAGACGTACAATTTTGGGTTGTTTTGCAAAAAATTCGTGACACCGACCCGTTTCGTCACCGAGCATTGATTCATTCGCGGCGCAACAAAATCGGGCCGCAACAATCATAACAACAACGGGGATATTCAAGATGAGTTCGGAGACTTTCGTGGTCGCCTACGAGGGACATCCCGCTGATCCGGCGGTTCTCGACTACGCGATCATCCGCGCCAAGGCAGAGGGCGCGAAGCTGCTGCTGGTGCATGTTCTGGAATGGTCGGCCTATTCCTTCCTGACACCGCAGGAGGTCGAGGAGCGCCATGGCCGACGCAAGCAGGAGCTGTCGCGCGCCAACGAGGTGGTGATGGCCCCGGCGCTGCAGAAATGCGAGGCAGAGGGCGTCGCCGCCGATGGCGTGATCCGCTACGGTCAGGTCGTCGAGCTGATCCTCGAGGAAACCAAGAAGGCCAGTGCGTCGGTGATCTATGTCGGACGCTCCGGCTCCCAGTCGATGGCCGCGCGGGTCTTCGGCTCGGTGACGCTGGGGCTTGCCCAACTCGCACCGGTTCCTACCGTCATCGTTCCCTGAGCCCGAGGAGACAGTCCCTTGTTCAATCGTATCGCTTCGCTCTTCGCGCTCGTTGCCGCGCTGCTGCCCGTCCAGGCCGCGGCGCAGGGCATCGACGAAACCATCAACACCATCTTCGCCGACTATACCGGCTGGTACGTGGCGCTCATCTTTGCGGATCTGCCCGGCACCAACTTCTCTTGGATCGCGCTCTGGCTGGTGGTCGCCGCCCTGGTCTTCACGATCTACTTCGGCGCCATACAGCTGCGCGGCTTCGCCCATTCGATCTCGCTGGTGAAAGGCGACTACTCCGACCCGGATGACGCCGGCGAGGTCAGCCACTTCCAAGCTCTCGCCACGGCGCTCTCGGGCACGGTCGGCCTCGGCAACATCGCCGGCGTGGCGGTCGCCGTCGGCATCGGCGGCCCGGGCGCGACCTTCTGGATGATCATGGCGGGCCTGTTCGGCATGGCCACCAAGTTCACCGAGTGCACCCTCGGCGTGAAATATCGCAACGAGTACCCTGACGGGCGCGTCTCGGGTGGCCCGATGTACTACATGACCAAGGGCTTCAAGGAGCGCGGCCTGCCGGGCGGCAAGATCTTCGCGCTGCTGTTCTGCATCTTCACCATCCTCGGTGCGCTTGGCGGCGGCAACATGTTCCAGGCCAACCAGGCGCATGCGCAGCTCTCTGGCGTGCTCGGTGACTACCCGGGCTGGATCACCGGCCTGATCCTCGCCGCGGTGACCTTCCTCGTCATCGTCGGCGGCATCAAGTCGATCGCCCAGGTGACCGAGAAGGTGGTGCCGTTCATGGGCATCTTCTACGTCGTCGTCTCGGTGATCATCCTGCTGATGAATTTCGACCAGATCGGCTGGGCCTTCGGGCGCATCTTCGAAGGTGCCTTTACCGGGCTTGGCGTGCTGGGCGGCTTCACCGGGGCGCTGATCCAGGGTTTCCGCCGCGCCGCCTTCTCCAACGAGGCGGGCATCGGCTCGGCCGCCATCGCCCACTCGGCGGTGCGCACCAAGGAGCCTGTGACCGAAGGCTATGTCGCCCTGCTCGAGCCGTTCATCGACACGGTCGTGATCTGCACCATGACCGCGCTGGTGATCGTCATCACCGGGGTGCTCAACGTCGATCCCGAGACCGGGCTCTATGTCTGGAATGCCGAGGCCGGGCGGATTTCGACCGCCGGAGAGGTCGCGGGCGTCGAGCTGACTTCGGCGGCCTACGCGCAGGCCTTCTCGTGGTTCCCGGCGCTGCTGGCCATCGCGGTGGTGCTCTTCGCCTTCTCGACGATGATCTCGTGGAGCTATTACGGGCTCAAGGCCTGGACCTACATGTTCGGTGAGGGCGCGGCCAAGGAGGTCGTCTTCAAGGTGATCTTCTGCCTGTTCATCGTGATCGGCGCCTCGGCCAATCTCGGCCCGGTGATCGACTTCTCGGACGCCATGCTGTTCTCGATGGCGGTGGTCAACGTGATCGCGCTCTACCTGCTGATGCCGATCGTGAAGCGCGAGCTCTCGAGCTATGTCGGCCGTCTCAAATCCGGCGAGATCAAGCGCTTCAAGGGCTGATCCCGACACCCCCATGCAACGACAAGAGGGGCGCCTTCCGGCGCCCCTCTCCGTTTCCTGCCTGTAACCTGCAAGCCCGCACCGGCCCCGAGGGAAGAGGGGTGGTGTGAGACTGCCTCGATGCGCTCCCGGCGTGCCGTCCGGAAGGCGATCCAGTGTCTTCCGCGGGAGATCAGAAGGTCAGTTCGAGACCCACGTAGTAGGTCCGGCCGGGCCCGTTCCCGGACGAAGCCCAAGGGGCGTATTCCTCGTCTGTGAGGTTCGAGACCTTGGCCGAGACGAAGAGGTTGTCCATCGCTTCGTAGCTGGCGAACACGTCCCAGAGCCCGTAGTCATCACTGTCGGACTCGCTGTCGAGCGACTCGCCGGCGGCGGTGTAGCTGTAGGTCGCACCGGTCGTCAGATCGCCGCTCAGGAAACGCCGCGCCACGGTGGCCGAGAAGGTCTCGGGCGGCTGCAGCTCGTAGTCGTCGTAGCCCGAGGGCGGGGTCGAGTCGGAATTGGTGTAGGACATCGCCGCGGACCACAGCTCGGTGTCGTAGGCCGCCTCGATCTCGATGCCCTGCGTGACCGTGGTCCCGGGAATGTTGTCGTAGAAGGCCAGCGTGGTCGGCCCGACCGAGGTAAAGCCATCCTCCTGGACATAGGCCACGTAGTTGTCGACGTTCATCTTGTAATAGGCGATCCGCGCGGTGAGGTTGTCGCCCGCGGTGAAGAGGTTCTGCTTGGCGATGTTCACACCGATCTCGCCCCCTTCCGAGGTCTCGGTCTCGAGGTCCGGGTTCGGCCCGAGATAGAGGTTGAAGAAGCCGTAGCCGTGAAAGCTCTCCTGCAGGGTCTCCTGCAGCGACGGCGACCGGGTGCTGCGCGAGTACGAGACATAGGGCTGCAGCCAGTCATTGACCTGATAGGCGATGCTGATCTTGGGGTCGATCGAGCTGTCGTCGATATCCACGTCGCCCGATTGCAGCTCGTTGTCGAGCCGGCCGTGCAGGCTGTAATCGCTGTAGCGCAGCCCGGCCATGATCTCCCACGGGCCGTTGCTGAACACGTTCTCGGTGAAGATGCCGAGCTTTTTCGACTCGCCATAGGTCGGGTTGGCGCCGCCCTCGGCGCCGCCGAGCACATCCTCGATATACTCGAACCCGTTGGTCGAGGTCACGCTCCAGCCGCCGAGCATGAAGTCACTCACATTGGTGACGTCGATGCCGGTGGTGATGGTCTCCATCTGGCGCCCGACATAGGAGCCGGTGCCCGTGATCGAGCCGGTATACTCGTTGTCAGTGACCGCCCGGTAGAGATTGGCGGTCAGGTTGATCGCGGGGCTGTGGTCGAGATGATAGCTCAGCTTGTAGATGTCCGAGGTCATCTCCTGGTAATAGGAGTTCGACGCGTAATCGGCGTTCATCCGGGTTGCCAGAAACTCGAGGCTCTGGGTCTCGGTAAGCTGGTAGCCGCCGCGCAGCAGGTAGCTGTCGAGATCGCGGTCGGTGTTGTCGACGGTGTTCCCGGCGCCATCCTCGAAGGCATCGGCGGTGGTGCGGGCATAGGCGCCAAGCAGCGAGACGCGCTCATCCACGTAGCCTGCTGCCGCCATGCGGCCGAAATTGTCGCCATTGTCGCCATAGGTGAGCCTGACGCGGCCGCCGGCGCCGTAGCCGTCGACGATGTCCTCGGCGTCGATCAGCCGGAAATCCACCGCGCCCGCCGAGCCGCTGCCGCCGGCGGTCAGCACTGCGCCCCGGGTGACATCGATGCCCTGCAGGAAGAGCGGATCGAAATTGGCGTAGCCTTCCGAGGCGTGGCCGTTGAAGCGGAAGTTCTGCGGCACGCCCTCGACGGTCATCGCCACGCGGCCCTGCCCCTGCTGACCGCGGATCGAGACCGCGACGCCGGGCTGGCCCGGGTTGAGGCGGGTCTGCACGCCGGGCACCTGCCGCAGCACGTCGTCGATGGTGGCGGTGCCGCCCTGCGCGGTGACCGCGCTGCCTTCGAGCCGCGAGATGTTCTCGCCTGCGTAGACCGGGGTTCCGTCCTCGGAATAGCCCAGCACGATGCGGCCGAGGTAATGGGTGTCGCTTACGGCGGCGTCCTGTGCCGCCGCGCCAGTCGTCATCGCCGCGAGCGCCAGCGAGATGGCGGTGGCATTCCGGTAGAATGCTCGAGGTTTCATTGTGTCCGTCCTTGTCCCTGCCCCGGACCGGCGCAACTGCCTTGGCAGTCGAACCGACCGGACGGCCCTACGCAAAACGACCGCCTGTAGCTGGTCGAAGCGCGGATGACCGATGTGGTTTTCGAAATAGGAAAACTGGCTGGCGAAACGGCGGACAGAGGGACGTCCGATTTGTTTCAGCTGGCGCCTGCGCTTGCCCTAGCGGCTCCGCGTGGCAATTGTCAAGTAATTTACTCGGGAACAAGGCCTTGTCGATCCCGAGGCGTGCAACCCGCGCGCGTCCGGGGGCGTGACGGCCTGAAACGCGAAGCGGGCGCCCACAGGCGCCCGCTCGTCGATCGGGTGGCGGACCGCTTACTCGGCGCCCAGAAGCTCCGGCACCGACAGCAGGATGAACTCGTTATGGGCGGCTTCACCGGGCACACGGCCGCCCGAGAAGGGCAGGTTGTTGTCGTTGGCGACCATGATGTGGGTCTCGTCGACGCGAGCGACATCCTCGATGGTGAAGAACGGGAAGGTAAAGCTGCCCTCCGCCGGCGACAGCCCTTCGATCGCGACGCCATCGGGATCGGCGATGTCGAGCAGATCGATATGGCCGATGCGGCGGATGTAGCCATCCTCGTCGGTGTCGGACATGTCGACCAGCACCACGTTCTTGACCTGCGCCGGGTTCGGGTAGCAGTCGGAGGTGTCGGTCGCGCCCTCGGCGCAGGCATTGGCGGCGTCGCCCTCGCCATTGTCGCGCTCGATGACCAGCGCGCGGGTCTCGTCGATGAAGTTGAAGTCGCCGATCGCGGTGGCTCCCTCGGCCAGCGCGAACTTCACGCTCTCGCCGGTCCATTCGCCCGCTTTCGGGTCGAACTGGATGACGCGCAGGAACGGGCCCTCGGTCTCGCCGCCTTCAAGCAGGATCGGCTTCTCGAGCATCGCCCAGAGCATGTCGGTGCCGGGCTGCAGCGCCATGCCCTCGTAACCGCCCGAGCGCTGCACCTGGTAGTCGGTGCCAGCGGTGGCGGGAACGTAGACGCTGTAGGTGTCGGGGCCAGTCAGGGTCTTTCCGTCAAGCTCGGTAGCGTAGACCTCCTTGACCACGCCGTCGAGCGTGGCGCGGATGATGTAGGGGCCGAATTCGTCGCCGATGAACACCTCGTCGCCCAGAATCTGGATCGACTCGAGGTCGAAATCGGCGCCGGTCAGGTAGCGGCTCTCGGTGCCCTCATAGGCGATGCGGAACGGGACCTTGCCGTCGGGGTCGCTGAGGAACACGGTCTCGCGACGCTCGACGGTGCCGTTGTCGAAATCCGGTGCCATCTTGTGGAAGAACAGCATCGCGTCAGGCGAGTTGCGCTTCGAGCCGAAGCCGTTGTCGGTGAGCGTGTACCAGCTGCCATCCTCGGCGCGGATCATGGCAAAGCCCGACATGCCCTGCACCGGCTGGCCGATGAACGGCAGCGAGATGCCGGTGTCATGCGCGCCGTAATTTCCGCCCGTGTTGCCCATGACGGTCATCGGCTGATCGTTGCGGGCGCCCGAGGTGTACTTGCCCGAGATCCACAGGTCGCGCGGCGCATCCGCCGGCGGCTCGACCAGCGACAGGGCCGGCAGGTAGGCGTGGCCCGCGAGGGTCGCGGGGAAGCTCTCTTCGGCGATGACGGGGGCGGCCAGCACACCGGCCAGCGCGAGAACGGAAAGCGAAAGGCGCATTCTTCACATCCTTATGAGTGTATGAATGCGCCCGAGCTATCGACCTCTGGTAACGCGAGCATGGCCGTCCGGTGTCAGTTTGGTAACGACGCCAAGGTCCTCATATTACGCCATTAATTTCCACCAAGGCTCTCCTCTGGCGAGAGTTTGACGCGCTCCTCAGGCCGAAAAGACCTGCTCCATCTCGTCTTCCGACATCTCGCCGGCCCCCTTACCGCCGGCGATCATGCGCGCGGCCAGTTCGGTCATCCGAGCGTTCAGCGGGGCATCCTGCCCGTGCAGTCGGCCCAGCAGCGCCACCTCGCCGTTGAGGTAATCGGTCTCGACGCTGCCGGCCCCGCGCGCGATGCTCTGACGGGTCGAGCTGCCCGAGCGCGGCGTGCCGTCGATCTCGGTGATCTGCATGAATTCCTTGCGGCGCGGATCGTCGAGCCCGGTGTCGCGCCACGCGATCCCCGACGCTTCGAACACCGCCCTTGCCTCGTCCTTCAGCCGGTCGGTGAAGCGCGGCTTGTCGGCGTCGAGCGGCAGCATGGCGTCAACGATGTTGCCGAGGTTCATCAACAGCTTGCCGTATTTCGCCTCCATCACCGCCTCGGAGACGAAGGTGGCGATATTGGCCTTGTCCAGTGCCTCTTTCAGCGCCGCATCGTCCGCGTCGGAGCCTTGCGGATAGCGGCCGATCTCGAACAGGCCGTAACAGGGCGCGCCGTGGGTGATGACCTCGCCGGGCTCGAGATAGGTCGCCGGCATCATCACGGTGACACCATGCACATTGGGGAAATAGCGCAGCGAGGTGCGCTCGTTGGCGGTGCCGTTCTGCAGGCAGAACAGCGGCTGATCAGTCATGCCGGCGGCGCGCAGATCGGCCAGCGCCGACTCGGTGTCCTGTCCCTTCACGCAGAGCAGCACGACATCATCGGGGCGGAACGTGATCTCGGAAGGCGTCGCCACGCAAGGAAGTTCGACCGTCACGCGCCCCTTGGGCGAGATCATCGTCAGGCCACGCGCGCGGATCGCCTCGAGCATCCGGCCCCGCGCGATTCCCAGCACCTCTTGGCCCGCTTCGACCAGCGCCGCGCCGACGACGCCCCCGATGGCGCCGACACCGTGAATGATGATCCGCATGATCCCCGTCCTTTCCGTCTCTGTTCCTGCCGCAATGCGACACGTCCCTGATCTATCACGCAAATAAGCAAGGGCCAGAACAGAAGACGCCCCGCACGGGTGGCGGGGCGACTGAGGCTTACGGGCCGGGCAAACCTGCCCGCTGGGTGATCAGTAGCGGTAATGTTCCGGCTTGAACGGGCCTTCCGGTGTCACGCCGATATAGGCGGCCTGCTCGGCCGAAAGCGTGGTCAGCTTCACGCCAATGCGATCGAGATGCAGGCGCGCGACCTTCTCGTCGAGATGCTTGGGCAGGATGTAGACCTTGTTCTCGTACTGGGCGCCGTTCTTGTAGAGCTCGATCTGCGCCAGCACCTGGTTGGTGAACGACGCCGACATCACGAAGCTCGGGTGGCCGGTGGCGTTGCCGAGGTTCAGCAGGCGGCCTTCGGAGAGCAGGATGATGCGGGCGCCCGAGGGCATCTCGATCATGTCCACCTGGTCCTTGATGTTGGTCCACTTGTGGTTCTTGAGCGAGGCGACCTGGATCTCGTTGTCGAAGTGGCCGATATTGCCGACGATGGCCATGTCCTTCATCTCGCGCATGTGCTCGATGCGGATCACGTCCTTGTTGCCGGTGGTGGTGATGAAGATGTCGGCGCTCGAGACGACGTCTTCCAGCAGGACCACCTCGAAGCCGTCCATCGCCGCCTGAAGCGCGCAGATCGGGTCGGCCTCGGTGACCTTGACGCGGGCGCCTGCACCGCGCAGCGACGCGGCCGAGCCCTTGCCCACATCGCCATAGCCGCAGACCACGGCGACCTTGCCGGCCATCATGGTGTCGGTGGCGCGACGGATGCCGTCGACGAGGGACTCCTTGCAGCCGTACTTGTTGTCGAATTTCGACTTGGTGACGCTGTCGTTCACGTTGATCGCCGGGAACGGCAGCAGGCCCTTCTTCTGCAGGTCATAAAGACGGTGCACGCCGGTGGTGGTCTCTTCCGAGACGCCCATGATCGCCTCGCGGGTCTTGGTGAACCAGCCCGGGCTTTGTTCCATGCGCGTCTTGATCTGCGCGTGGATGACCTCTTCCTCTTCCGAGGTCGGCACGCCCAGGTCCTCGCCCGCCTCGGCGCGCGCGCCCAGCAGGATGTAGAGCGTGGCGTCGCCGCCATCGTCGAGGATCATGTTGGCGCCGTCGGGGAACTGGAACGAGCGGTCGAGGTAATCCCAGTGCTCCGTCAGGGTCTGGCCCTTGACGGCAAAGACCGGCGTGCCGCCCGCGGCGATCGCCGCGGCGGCGTGGTCCTGCGTCGAGAAGATGTTGCACGACGCCCAGCGCACATCGGCGCCCAGCGCGGTAAGGGTCTCGATCAGCACGGCGGTCTGGATCGTCATGTGCAGCGAGCCGACGATCCGGGCGCCCTTGAGCGGCTGCTCTTCGCCGAACTCGGCGCGGCAGGCCATCAGGCCCGGCATCTCGGTCTCGGCGATATCCAGTTCCTTGCGGCCGAACTCGGCCAGCGCGATGTCCTTGACGATATAGTCTTCAGCCATGTTCCGGCGCTCCAATCCTGCAATACGGGTTTGGAGGGGAGGTAGCATCCCTTGAAATGCCCGGCAACGTGGATCAGAAATTGGCACCAACAGAACCATAACGATGCCGCGACGAAAGCGGACAGCAGGCGGAGCGCAGCACATGGACGAGGCCGGTGGGGTCTATCCCTCGAACGAGTACGGGCGCTACTGCGTGCCCGAGGGGCTCGAGGACCGGCCCGCCGCCCGCGCGGTGATCGCCGGGCGCGCCTACGAGCCGGACACGCTGCGCTTCATGCGGCAGCACGCGGGCGACGGCGACATCATCCACGCGGGAACCTTTTTCGGGGATTTCCTGCCGGCGCTGTCGACCGGACTGGCCGAGGGGCGCAAGCTCTGGGCCTTCGAGCCGAACCCGGGCAATTTCGCCGCCGCGCGCAAGACCATCGCGCTCAACGGGCTCGCCAATGTCGAGCTGACCAATGCCGCGCTGTCGAACCGCGATGGCGCGGTGCTGTTCCGTACCCGCGACGCCGAGGGCCGCTCGCTCGGCGGGCTGTCGCATTTCGTCGAAGAGCCGGGTGACGGGATCGAGTCTGTTTCGGCGGTGATGCTCGACTATACGGTGCCGCTGACGCGCAAGGTTTCGATCCTGCAACTCGATGTCGAGGGCCATGAGAAGCAGGCGCTGCGCGGGGCCTGGCATATCGTGCACCGCTCGAAGCCGATCCTCGTGCTGGAGTATTTCCGGCAGGAGGCCTGGATTCGCCGCACCTTCCGCGGGTTGGGCTATGCCCATCGCGGCAAGCTGCACAGCAACCACGTCTATAGCTGCGACCCTCTGGAGGTCTGACTCATGCCGAAACAGAGCCGCGCATGGCAACGGATGCTCTCGGGCCGCAGGCTCGACCTGCTCGACCCGACGCCGGTGGATATCGAGATCGAGGACATCGCCCACGGGCTCGCCTTCGTGGCGCGCTGGAACGGGCAGACCGAGGGGGACTTTCCCTACTCGGTGGCCGAGCACTCGCTGCTGGTCGAGGCGCTGTTCTCGCGCATGTATCCCAACGCCACGCCCGCCCAGCAGCTCACAGCTCTGCTGCATGACGCGCCGGAATACGTCATCGGCGACATGATCTCGCCGGTGAAGGCGGCGGTGGGGCCGGAGTACAAGGAGCTCGACAAGCGGCTCGAAGCGGCGATCCACATCCGCTTCGGCCTGCCCGCGCTCTGCCCGGTGACGCTCAAGAAACGCATCAAGAAGGCCGACATGGTCTCGGCCTACATGGAGGCGACGCAGATCGCGGGCTTCACCGAGGCCGAGGCAAAAAAGTTCTTCGGCCGGCCCGACGATACGCTGATGCAAGGGCTCGACATTCACCTGCGCCCGCCGGTCGAGGCCCGCCACGCCTTCACCGCGCGCCACGCCGAACTTCTGGAGCAGCTGCCATGACCATCACCACCCGCCGCGCCGCCCCGCTCGATGCCCGCCAGATGGCCGAGATGCTCAACGAGATCATCGAGGCCGGCGGCACCACCGCGATCACCGACCCGGTCAGCCGCGAAGATCTGCTGAGCCGGATGGAGGCCGATCCGCGCTCGATCTGGCACGTGGCCGAGGATGCGGCGGGCACGCTGATGGGGTTCCAGTGGATCGAGCCGCATCTCGAGCATGGCGAGACCGTGGGCCAGATCGCCACCTTCTCCCGCATCGGCAAGACCGGGCTCGGCATCGGCTCGAAGCTCTTCGAGGCCACCACGCGGGCGGCCCGGGCCGCAGGCTATACATGGATCAATGCCGAGATCCGCGCCGACAACGAGGGCGGGCTGATCTACTACCAGAGCCGCGGCTTCGAGGATTACGGCGCCATTCGCGGCTATGTGATGGCCAACGGGCAGGTCGTCGACAAGGTGCTCAAGCGCTACGACCTCTGAGCGCGGCGCCGGCCGCGATACAGCTCAGCGCAGGCAGATCGCTCAGCGCGGCGAGCGCTTGGCGAGGATGCGCTGCAGGGTGCGGCGGTGCATGTTGAGCCGGCGCGCGGTTTCCGAGACGTTGCGGTCGCAAAGCTCGTAGACCCGCTGGATGTGCTCCCAGCGCACCCGGTCGGCGCTCATCGGGTTTTCCGGCGGCGGCGGCAGGTCGTCGCCCTTGGACAGCAGCGCATTGGTGATGTCGGTGGCGTCGGCGGGCTTCGACAGGTAGTCGGTCGCGCCGATCTTGACCGCGGCGACCGCGGTGGCGATGGCGCCATAGCCTGTCAGCACCACGATGCGGCTGTCGGGGCGGCGTTCGCGCAGCACCTCGACCACGTCGAGCCCGTTGCCATCCTCGAGCCGCAGGTCAACCACCGCGTAGGCCGGCGGGCGGGCGGTGGCGATGGCGCGGCCGCCGGCGACGGAGTCGGCGGTCTCGACCTCGAAGCCGCGCTTTTCCATCGCCTTGGCGAGGCGCCTCAGGAAGGGCTCGTCATCGTCGACAAGGAGCAGCGAGCGATCGTCGCCAAGGTCTTCGATCTTGTGTTCCGACACGTGCGTTCCCTCAACCCTACTTATCCCACTGATTTAAATATCCCGCGGGGTGGGAAGGGTCAAACCGACTTGTCGCAGTTGTTACATCCGGTCGATGAAGCAGGCCGCCGCCGTCGCAACGTCCTCCGGCGACTTGTCGCGGTGGAAGTACTCGACGAAGCCGTGTTCCGGGAGCACGAGGTAGGTGAAGGTCGAGTGATCGACGAGGTAGAACTCGTCCTCGGCATCCTGCTTCTTGTAGTAGGTCCGGTAGGCCTGGCTCGCGGCCTGGATCTGCTCGGGCGACCCGGTGAGACCGATCATCCGCTCGTGCACATTGTGTGCGAAATCGCCCACCGCTTCGGGGGTGTCGCGCTCGGGGTCGATGGTGATGAAGACCGGCGTCACCATCTTGCCCTGCGCCTCGAGCAGGTCGACCGCCTCGGCGTTGCGCACGGTGTCAAGCGGGCAGACATCAGGGCAGAAGGTGTAGCCGAAATAAAGCAGCGTCGGCTCGGTGATCACGTCCTCGTCGGTCACTGTCTCGCCCTGCGCGTTCACCAGCTCGAACGGGCCGCCGATCTGGCCGGCACCGCCGGCGATGGCACCGGAGCGGCAGGGCTCGAACGGGTCGGCCGCGGCGCTCTGGCGCGTGTAGAGCCACGTTCCCCCGATCAGCAGGACGAGAACGAGGGTGGCGGCAACGGCGGCGATCCAGCGCATGAGACGATTCCGGAGTTGTTTGCGTATCTGCTGGGGCAGACCTAACAATTGCCGCGACAGGATCAAAGAGACGAAAGCGCGCAGATGAGCGAAGAGGATCTGGGACTTCTGGACGAGGACCAGCGCGGCAATTTCATTCGCCTGCGCACCATGATCGTCCTGCGCTGGGTCGCCATCGGCGGCCAGCTCATCGCCATCTCGGTGGCGCGGCAGCTCTACGGCCTGCAGCTCGAACTGGGCCTGTGCTATCTCGCCGTGGGCGTGTCGGTGGCCGGCAACCTCGTGGCGATGTTCGTCTTTCCCGAGAACAAGCGCCTGTCGGAAACCGAGAACACGCTGATGGTCATGTTCGACCTCTTGCAGCTTTCGTTCCTGCTGTTCCTCACCGGCGGGCTCAACAACCCGTTCTCGATGCTGGTGCTGGCCCCCGTGACGGTCTCGGCCACGGTGCTGTCGCTGCGCTCGACCATCCTGCTCAACGCCACCGCCTTCGTGCTGGTGACGCTCATGGCCTTCATGCACATCCCGCTGCGCCCGGCCGACGGCCCGGTGCTGGAGCTGCCGCAGATCTTCATCTTCGGCGAATGGGTGGCGATCTCGATCGCGCTGGTGTTCATCTCGGTCTATGCCCGCCGGGTCACCACCGAGATGAACGCCATGTCGGACGCGCTCATCGCCACGCAGATGGCGCTGGGGCGGGCGCAGAAGCTCAACGATCTCGGAGGCGTGGTGGCCGCCGCTGCGCATGAGCTGGGCACGCCGCTGGCCACCATCAAGCTCACTTCCGCCGAGCTGATCGAGGATCTCGACGACCGCCCCGACAGCCAGGAGGACGCGCGCCTGATCCGCGATCAGGCCGATCGCTGCCGCGACATCCTGCGCAGCATGGGCCGCGCCGGCAAGGATGACCTGCACATGCGGCAGGCGCCCCTCACCGAGGTGATCCGGGAGGCCGCGGAGCCGCACGAGGATCGCGGTAAGACCATCGGGATCGAGACCCGGCCCGACCCGCAGGATCCCGCGGTGCCGCAGATCCTGCGCCGGCCCGAGATCATTCATGGGCTGCGCAACCTGATCCAGAACGCGGTGGACTTCGCCAGCAGCGAAGTCTGGGTCGAGGCGCTCTGGGACGGCGACAACGTCACCGTGCGGATCCTGGATGACGGGGCAGGCTTTCCCTCGCACCTGATCGGACGGCTCGGCGATCCGCTGATGCGCCGCCGCCGCAGCGATGCCGACCGCCGTGCCCGACCGGAATACGAGGGCATGGGGCTGGGCCTGTTCATCGCCAAGACCCTGCTCGAGCGCAGCGGCGCGGAGCTCAGTTTTGCCAACGGGTCGGCATCGGTCTCCGAGGGCAGGAGTGGCGCACGCACCGGCGCCATCGTCGAGGTCGTCTGGCCCCGCGACAGCATCGTGCCGCCGGCGTCTCCGATCGGGATCGGAATCGGCGAGAACCGCCCCTTCGACGCCTGATCCATCTTCCCGAGACGCTGCTTAACCCCGGATTAACCTTTCCTGCCGTACCCATTGGGAGGGACAATTTCCGGGATCTGCGCCTTGGTAGAACCAATGCTCGCTCTTTTGACCGGCCTGATAGCCGGCGGCGCCGCCTTTCTGGCGGGATGGCTGCTCAATCGCGCCAGCCGGCGACTCCCGAGCGCAGCGCTTGCCGAGCCACCGGAACCACCGGTCACGCTGATGCTGTGCGACGGCGCCGTGGTCGACAGCTCCTCGCAGGCCGACCGGCTCTTCGGCCGCGCGACCGGTGAACCGCTCGGCTGGGCCGAGATCGTCACGACATTGCAACCGCTCTTCGGCCCCCTGCCCGACGCACCACCCCGTTCACCGGGCAGCTACACCGCCCTGCACGATCCGCAGACCCGGCTCACCCTCACCCCGGATGGCGACAGCCTGCGTCTCGAGATCAGGACCCCGCCCCTACCCATCGGGGAGGCGCTGAGACTGCGCTGCAACGAACCCGAGTCGAAACGCCTGCACCGGGCCGTGGCCCGCGCGCCGCTGGCCATCTGGATGACCAACAGCGCCCATGTCGTGACCTGGAGCAACACGTTCTTCGACGATCTGCGCGCGCAGGCAGGCGCCGCACCGGGCAGCGCGCCCTTCTCCCTGCATCCAGACCCGGCGCAACCGCTGCGGGTGACCCGCACAAGGCTTGGTGGGGACGGTTGCGCCCCGGCTTCGTGGTACGAGGTTCAGTCGTGCCGTGTCTCGGACGGATGGCTTCATTACGCCCAGAACATCGACCCGGTGATCGCGGCCGAGACGACACAGCGCACCTTCCTGCAAACGCTGACCCGCATCTTCGCGCATCTGCCGATTGCGCTCGCGGTGTTCGACAAGGAGCGGCGGCTGGTGCTGTTCAACCCGGCGCTGCTCGACCTGACGCAGTTGCCGGCGGATTTCCTGACCGGCCGGCCAAACCTGCTCAGCTTCTTCGACATGCTCCGCGATCGGCAGGTCCTGCCCGAGCCGCGCGACTATCGAAGCTGGCGCGACAAGCTGGGCGAGGTCATCGCCGCCGCCAGCAGCGACCACTACGTCGAGACATGGTCACTGCCCTCGGGGGCGACCTACCGGATGACGGGCCGGCCGCATCCCGATGGCGGCATCGCCTTCCTGTTCGAGGATATCAGCGCAGAGGTTTCGCTGACCCGGCATTTCCGGCAGGAGCTCGAAACCTCGCAATCGGTGCTCGACAGTCTCGAAGAGGCCATCGCCGTGTTCTCCCGCACCGGCAAGCTCGCTTTCTGCAATGCCCCCTATCGCGAGATGTGGGGCTCCGACCCGGAAGAAAGCCCCGCCGATCTCGGCATAAAGGAGGCCACGCGGCACTGGCAGGCCGCCTTTCGGCCCAGCCCGATCTGGGGGGATCTGCGCGAGTTCGTGACACTCGAGCGCGACCGCGCCCCGTGGGATGCCGAGCTTCACGACCACGACGGCCAGCCGCTGCGCTGCCTTGCCGAACCGCTGCCCGGCGGTGCCACGATGGTCCGCTTCTGCCAGCTGCCCGTCCGGCAAACTGAGACGCTCGCGCAGGGCTGAACGCCTGCCGTGGGAACCCGCTTGCGCCGGCGCGGCGGGAGGGTATCTTCGCGGCCATGACCTCGCCGCGCGCCGTTCTCACCCTGACCTCGCCCGAGGCGACCTGTGCCCTCGCCAGCCAACTGGCGACGCGGCTCTCGCCCGGCGACGTGCTGCTGCTCTCGGGCGGAATCGGGGCCGGTAAGACCCATTTCGCCCGCTGCCTGATCCACGCCCTGCAAGACCCGCCAGAGGATGTGCCCTCGCCGACCTTCACGCTGGTACAGGTCTATGACACCGCCGCCGGCGAGCTCTGGCACGCGGATCTCTACCGCCTCTCAGACCCGGATCAATGCGAGGAGCTTGGCCTCGCCGACGCCTTCGAGACCGCGATCTGCCTGATCGAATGGCCAGACCGGCTCGAGGATCTCGCACCCGCAGACGCACTGTCGCTCAGCTTCGACGCAGGCGCGGCCGAGGACAGCCGCGCGCTTGCGCTCGACTGGAGCGATCCGCGTTGGGACGCCATCGTGACGGAGCTGACCGCATGACCGACCTCTTTCTCGCCAAAGCCGGCTGGGCCGGGGCCACGGCCTCGCCGATCGCCGGAGATGCCTCGGCCCGGCGTTACACGCGGCTTTCCAAGGGCGCCGCGCGGGCGATCCTGATGGACGACCCGGACGGCGACACCGCGCTCTTCGCCCGGCTCTCGCGGCACCTGCTGTCTCTCGGCCTGAGCGCACCGGAAATTCTTGCGGAGGCCCCGGGCAAGCTGCTGCTCGAGGATCTGGGCGACGGGCTCATCGCCCGGCTCGCCACCAATCCCGAGACTGAAAAGCGGCTCTATCTCACCGCGACCGACGCTCTAATAGCCCTGCACCAGCACGCGCCGCCCGATCTGCCCAAGGCCGATCCGCAGCACCTCGCGGCGATGACCGATCTCGCCTTCACCTGCTACGCCTCCAACGCGGGCTCTGCCCCGCAGCCTGGCACCATGCAGGCCTGCGCGCAGGCCTTCGAGCGCGCGCTGGCGGCCCATGCGCCCGAGACCGACGTGATGATCCTGCGCGACTACCACGCCGAGAACATCCTCTGGCTCCCAGAGCGCCAAGGCCCCGCCCGCGCCGGGCTGCTCGATTTCCAGGACGCGCTGCAGGGTCACCGCGCCTATGATCTCGTCTCGCTGATCGAGGATGCCCGCCGCGACGTCGCCCCCGAGACCGCCGAGGCCGCGATCCGTCACTATCTCGGGGCAACCGGCCTGCCCGAGACGCCCTTCCGCACCGCGCTGGCGGTGCTGGGCGCCCAGCGCAACCTGCGCATTCTCGGCGTCTTCGCCCGGCTCGCCGCGACCCGGGGCAAGCCCGGCTATATCGACCTGATCCCGCGGGTCTGGGGCCACCTGCAGGCCGACCTGCGCCACCCGGCCCTTGCAGAGGTCGCCGCGATCCTGCATCCGGCGCTTCCCGCGCCCACGCCCGAGATCCTGCAAAGGCTGAAATCTCCATGCCCGACGCCCTGATGCTCTTTGCCGCCGGTTTCGGCACCCGCATGGGCGCCCTGACGGCCGACCGCCCCAAGCCGCTGATCGAGGTTGCGGGCCAGCCGCTGATCGACCACGCGCTGGCACTCGCCGATGGCTTCGGCCCGCTGCGCCGGGTCGCCAACGCGCATTACCGCGCCGACCAGCTCGAGGCGCATCTCGCCCCCCGCGACGTGACCGTCTCGCGCGAGGACCCCGAGATCCTCGACACCGGCGGCGGGCTGCGCCTTGCGCTGCCGCTCTTGGACGCCGACCCGGTCTTCACGCTCAACACCGACGCGGTATGGTCCGGCCCCAACCCGCTGCGCCTGCTGGCCGAGGCCTGGGATCCGGCGCGCATGGATGCACTTCTGCTCTGCGTGCCGCTTGGAAACGCCGTGGGCCGCAAGGGCGGCGGCGATTTCGACATCCTGGGCGATGGCCAGCTCAGCCGTGGCGGAGATCTCGTCTATACCGGCGCGCAGATCGTCAAGACCAAGGCGCTTCACGCCGTCACAGAGCCTGTTTTCTCGCTCAACGTGATCTGGAACCAGATGGCGGAACAAGGCAGGCTCTGCGGCCTGCCCTATCCGGGCCAGTGGTGCGACGTGGGCCACCCCGACGGCATCCGCCTCGCCGAAGAGATGCTGGCCGCCGATGTTTGAGCCCTCCGCCGCCCCCCGCGTCTTTGCCGTTGCGCCCGGCATCGACTTTCCCGAGGCGCTGGTCGCGGGGCTGCGCACGCGCATGGAGGGCCAGCCGCCCGAGGCGATGGCGCGGGTCGAGCTGATCGTGAACACCACCCGCATGGCGCGGCGCATCCGGCAGATCTTTGACCGTGGTCCCGCCACGCTGCTGCCGCGCATCCGGCTCCTGAGCAATGTCGCCGACCCGATCGCGCTCAGCCATCTGCCCGCGCCGGTCTCGCCCCTGCGGCGGCGGCTCGAGCTCACCGGGCTGGTCTCGGGCCTGCTCGACGCGCAGCCCGACCTTGCCCCGCGCACCGCCCTTTTCGACCTCGCCGACAGCCTCGCCACGCTGATGGACGAGATGCAGGACGAGGGCGTCTCGCCCGAGGATATCGCGGCGCTCGATGTCAGCGACGAGTCCGGTCACTGGCAGCGCGCGCTGAGCTTTCTCAACATCGTGCAACGCTATTTCGACAGTGCCGAGGATGCGCCCGACACCACCGCGTTCCGCCGTCTTGCGCTGAAACAGAGACTGTCCGACTGGGAAGAGACCCCGCCGTCGCATCCGGTGATCCTTGCCGGTTCGACCGGCTCGCGCGGGGGCACGAACGAGCTGATGCGCGCGGTGGCGCGGCTGCCGCAGGGCGCGCTGGTGCTGCCGGGCTTTGATTTCGACACGCCCGAGAGCGTCTGGCACGGGCTGACCGATGCGCTGGCCAGCGAGGATCATCCGCAGTTCCGGTTCGCCAAGCTGGTCAACGACCTTGGGATGCAGGCCGGGGAGGTTCTGCGCTGGTCCGGCGCCGAGCCGCCCAGCGCCGCGCGCAACCGGCTGCTTTCTCTGGCCCTGCGCCCTGCCCCGGTCACCGACCAGTGGCGCGACGAGGGGCCGATGCTGCCCGACCTGATCGCCGCCACCGAGGATTTGACACTGGTCGAGGCCGCCTCGCAGCGCGACGAGGCCACCGCCATCGCGCTGCGCCTGCGGCAGGCCGTCGAAGAGGGTGTGACGGCGGCGCTGATCACCCCCGACCGGATGCTGACGCGGCAGGTGACGGCGGCTCTCGACCGCTGGAACATCCTGCCCGATGACAGCGCCGGCACGCCGTTGCAGCTGTCGCCGCCGGGCCGCTTCCTGCGCCATGTTTCGACCCTGTTCCAGCACGATCTGACCGCCGAGGCCCTGCTGACGCTGCTCAAGCATCCGCTTTGCCATTCCGGCCATGACCGGGGCGAGCACCTGCGCGCCACCCGCGAGCTCGAGCTGCATATCCGCAACAAATCCTGGCCCTATCCGCGCCCCGAGCTGATCCGTGCATGGGGCGTCGCAGCCGAGATGGAGAGCTGGGCCAACTGGGTCGCCGACAGTTTCTGCCAGCCACCCCGGCGCGGCAAGCGGGCGCTTTCGGACTGGATCGAGGAACACATCGCCCGCGCCGAGGCCATTGCTGCCGGGCCTGAGGGCGAAGACTCCGAGCTCTGGAAGGAAGCCGCCGGGCGCAAGGCGCGGGCCGTGGTCGAGGGTCTGCGCGACGAGGCGGGCTTTGGCACCGATCTCGACGCGCGCGATTACGGCGATCTCTTCGCCGCGATCCTGCAGCAGCACGAGTTGCGCGACCGCGACGCGCCGCATCCGCGCATCCTGATCTGGGGCACGCTCGAGGCGCGCGTGATGGGCGCCGACCTGCTGATCCTCGGCGGGCTGAACGAGGGCTCGTGGCCGGAACTGCCCGGCGCCGATCCATGGCTGAACCGCCGGATGCGGCACAAGGCGGGCCTTCTGGTGCCCGAGCGGCGCATCGGCCTCGCCGCGCATGACTTCCAGCAGGCGGTGGCCGCGCCGCAGGTCTGGCTGACCCGCGCGCTCAAGTCCGACGATGCCGAGACGGTGCCCTCGCGCTGGCTCAATCGCCTGATGAACCTGATGAACGGCCTGCCTGATCGCAGCGGCCCGCAGGCGCTTGCAGCGATGAAGGCGCGCGGCGGCCACTGGCTGGCGCTGGCCCGGGCGCAGGAGAAGCCGCAGCCAAGCCCGCCCGCGACCCGGCCCTCGCCGGCGCCGCCGGTCGAGGCGCGCCCGCGCAGCCTGTCGGTCACCGAGATCAAGCACCTGATCCGCGACCCGTTTCACATCTACGCCAAGCGGGTGCTGCGGCTCGCGCCGCTCAACCCGCTGCAACGCGCCCCCGACGCGCTGCTGCGCGGCATCCTGATCCACGAGGTGCTCGAGGCGTTCGTGAAGGAGAGCCTCTCGGATCCCACACAGCTTACCACCGAGGCGCTGCTGCGCCGCACGACCGCGCTGATCGGCGATCCCGAACGCGTGCCCTACCCGACGACGCGGCATCTCTGGCAGGCCCGGCTCGGGCGGGTGGCAGAGTGGTTCGCCGAGACCGAGCGCGCCCGGCAGGCCATCGCCCGCCCGGCGCATTTCGAGATCATGGGCCATGCCGAGATCCCGGCGCTGGGGTTCACCCTGCGCGGGAAGGCCGACCGGATCGACATCGACGATCGCGGCGGCGCGCATCTCTACGACTACAAGACCGGCGCCGCCCCGACCGAGAGCCAGCAGCGCCATTTCGACAAGCAGCTTCTGCTCGAGGCGGCGATGGTCGAGCGCGGGGCCTTCAAGGATCTGCAGCCACGGCACACGGAACAGGCCGTGTTCGTCTCTGTCTCGAACACGCCGCGCGAGGTGCCCGCGCCGCTCGAAGAAATGCCGGCGCAGCAGGTCTGGGCCGAGTTCGAGACCCTGATGACCCGCTGGTTCGAGCCCGATCGCGGCTATACTGCCCGCTCCGCTCTGGTGCGGGAGAAGGACCTGTCCGAGTATGACCACCTGTCGCGCTTCGGCGAATGGGACGTGGTCGACGAAGCCGACCGCGAGGTGCTGGAATGAAGCGCGACGAGGCGACAGAGGCGCAGGTCCGCGCCGCGCGGCCGGATCTGTCGACCTGGCTCTCGGCCAATGCCGGCTCGGGCAAGACCCGCGTGCTCACCGACCGGGTGGCGCGGCTGCTGCTCGACGGGGTGCTGCCCGAGCACATCCTGTGCCTGACCTACACCAAGGCCGCCGCCACCGAGATGCAGAACCGCCTGTTCCGCCGTCTCGGGGCCTGGGCGATGCTGGATGACGAGGCGCTCCGCGCCGAGCTGCGCCAGCTCGGGCTCGACGGGCCGCTGCCGCCCGAACGGCTGGCCGGCGCCCGCACGCTCTTTGCCCGCGCCATCGAGACACCGGGCGGGCTGCGCATCCAGACCATCCACTCGTTCTGCGCCTCGCTTTTGCGGCGCTTCCCGCTCGAGGCTGGTGTCTCGCCGCAATTCCGCGAGATGGAGGACCGCGCGGCGCAGCTTTTGCGCGCCGAGGTGCTCGACCGGCTCTCGGAAGGCCCTCAACAGGCTCTGGTGGCCGAGCTCGCGCGCTACCTCACCGACGATCCCGACAAGCTGCTGGCCGAGATGTGCCGCACCAAGGAGGCCTTTCTGCCGGCGCGGTCGCGGGAAGAGATCCTCGCCATGTACGGGCTCTCGCCCGAGGACAGCGAAGAGGCGCTGCTGGCCTCGGTCTTCCTCGGCGGCGAGATCGAGCTGCTGCGCGAGGTGGCGACGGCGCTGGCGGGATCCGGCAAGAACGACCAGAAGGCGGGCCTGCAACTGGCCCGCATCACCTCCCCTGATCTCGACGCGCTGCAGATCCTCGAGGGCGTGCTGCTCACCGGCAAGGCCGCCAAGGAGCCGTTCACCGCCAAGATCGGCAGCTTCCCCACCAAGGGGCTGCGCACCGGCGCGCTCGAGCCGCTGATGAACAGGCTTGAAGACCTCATGCGCAGGGTCGAACAGGCGCGCCAGACCCGGCTTGCGCTAGGGGCCGTCGGGCGCGAGCTGGCGCTGCATCGCTTCGCGCAGGCCTTCCTGCCCGCCTACGAGACCGAGAAACAGCGCCGCGGCTGGCTCGATTTCGACGATCTGGTGATCCGCGCCCGCGATCTGCTCTCGGACGAGCGGGTGGCGGAATGGGTGCTTTACCGGCTCGATGGCGGCATCGACCACATCCTCGTCGACGAGGCGCAGGACACCTCGCCGGTGCAATGGCAGGTGATCGAGCGGCTGGCGCATGAGTTCACCTCCGGCGAGGGCGCGCGGGCGGACGTTCGGCGCACGATCTTCGTGGTTGGCGACAAGAAGCAGTCGATCTACTCCTTCCAGGGCGCCGACCCGCGCGAGTTCGACCGCATGTGCGACGAGTTCGCCGAGCGTCTGCAGCGCACCGAGGCGCCGCTCAGCCGGATGATGCTGGAATACAGCTTCCGGTCCGCCGAGCCGATCCTGCGACTGGTCGACAACACCTTCGATGGGCGCGAGGCGGCGGGGTTCTCGCAAGATCAGAAGCACCGTGCCTTCAAATCCGAGATGCCCGGCCGGGTCGATCTCTGGCCCCATGTGGAGCCCACCAAGGACGACGAGGAAGAGGCCGACTGGTACGAGCCGGTCGACCGCATCGGCCAGCGCCACCACGCGGTGGTGCTGGCCAACCGCATCGCGGGCTTCATCGACCGCACCATCGGCACGCCGCTGCCCGAAGAGATCGGCCATAGCGGCAGCTACAAGACGCGCCCCGCCCATGCCGGCGATTTCCTGATCCTCGTGCGCGGGCGCGGCACCCTGTTCTCCGAGATCATCCGCGCCTGCAAGCAGCACAACCTGCCGATTGCCGGGGCCGACCGTCTCAAGGTGATGTCGGAACTGGCGGTGAAGGACATCGGCGCGCTTTTGGCGTTCCTTGCCACGCCCGAGGATGACCTCTCGCTCGCCACCGCGTTGCGCTCGCCGCTCTTTGGCCTCACGCAGCAGCAGCTTTTCACGCTGGCGCAGGGCCGGAAGGGCTATCTCTGGGCCGAGTTGCGCCGGAACAGAGACGCAGTGCCGCGCGTGATGTCGGTGCTCGACGACCTGCGCAGCGAGACCGATTTCCTGCGCCCCTACGACCTGATCGAGCGTATCCTGACGCGCCATGACGGGCGCAAGCGGCTGCTCGGGCGGCTGGGCGAAGAGGCCGAGGACGGCATCAACGCGCTGCTCGCGCAGGCACTGGCCTACGAGCAGACCGAGGTGCCCTCGCTGACCGGCTTCCTCGAATGGATGCAGACCGACGATCTCGAGATCAAGCGCGCCCCCGACAGCGCCGGCAGCCGCATCCGGGTGATGACGGTGCATGGTGCCAAGGGGCTCGAGGCGCCGATCGTGATCCTGCCCGATTGCGCCGAGCCCAACAGCCAGATCCGCGACAGCCTGCTCGAGGGCGAGACCGGCACGGTCTGGAAAGCCAGCGCCGACGGACAGCCGCAGGTTCAAGCGCTGGCTCTGGCCGAGGCCAAGGAGGCCGACCAGCGCGAGCGTGACCGGCTGCTCTATGTGGCTCTGACCCGGGCCGAGAAGTGGCTGGTGGTCGCCGCCGCCGGCAAGCTCGGCAGCCAGGGCAACGCCTGGTACGATCAGGTGCGGATCGGCATGGAGCGCTCGGGCGCCGAGCCCACCGAGTTCGGCTTCGGCGGCTGGGGCAGCGGCGAGGGGCTGACGCTGGGCCGCGCCGACTGGAGCGACCTGCCGCATGAGACGGTCGAAGAGACGCCCCGCATCGAGGTGGACCTGCCGGACGTGTTCCGCCATCCGGCCGCGGCGCCTGAAGCGGTGGCAGAGGCGGTCTCGCCGTCTGGTCTCGGCGGCCCGAAGGCGCTTGGCGGCGAAGACGGCGACGACACCGAAGAGGCGATGCTCAGAGGCACCGCGCTGCACCTGCTGCTCGAACACCTCTCGGCCCTGCCACCGGCGGCGCGCCCCGACGCGGTGCCGCATGTGCTGGCGATCGTCGAGGAGCTGCCGGAAGAGACCGATCGGCTGGCCGAGGAGGCGATCGCGGTGCTCGAGACCCCGGAACTCGGGCCGTTCTTCGCGCCCGGCACCCTTGCCGAGGTGCCGATTTCGGCGAGTATAGAGC
The DNA here is from genome assembly GCF_017309175.1 of Salipiger bermudensis. NCBI lineage: Bacteria > Pseudomonadati > Pseudomonadota > Alphaproteobacteria > Rhodobacterales > Roseobacteraceae > Salipiger > Salipiger bermudensis. The sequence goes on from NZ_JAEKJV010000013.1 coordinate 23,820, forward strand.
CTGTCGGGCGCATCCACGGCATCATCGACCGGCTGCTCGTCACCCCGGACAAGGTGATCGCGGTGGACTTCAAGTCGAACCGCACAGTGCCCGCGACGCCGGCAGAGGTGCCCGAGGGGCTGTTGCGACAGATGGGGGCCTATGCGGCGGCACTGGCGCAGATCTGGCCCGGGCGCGAGGTGGAAACGGCGCTGATCTGGACAGCGACGCAAAGCTACATGGCACTGCCACACGATCTTGTGTCTGCCGCGCTGGCCCGCGCTACAACGGCTTGACCTCTTGCCGGGCCATACCTACCTTCGCGCCTCAAGTTACCGGCTGCCAAACCCGTTAAGGAGAGAATCATGGCCACCGTTCCCGTCACCGACGCGACCTTCGACGAGGAAGTGAAGAACTCCGACATTCCCGTCGTGGTCGATTTCTGGGCCGAATGGTGCGGCCCGTGCAAGCAGATCGGCCCGGCGCTCGAAGAGCTGTCCGAGCAATACGAAGGCAAGGTCAAGGTTGCCAAGATCAATGTCGACCACGATCAGGCTGTTGCCGCCCAGCTCGGCGTGCGCGGCATCCCCGCGCTGTTCCTGTTCAAGGACGGCGAGGTGATCTCGAACCGCACCGGCGCTGCGCCGAAGGCCTCGCTCGAGAGCTGGATCAAGGAAGCGATGTAATCGCGATCTGACCGTCAGACACAGGAAAATGCGCCTCCCTGCGGGGCGCATTTTTCGTTTCGGGTTCGGTCCGGGACGGAACGGCACGGGCAGCGTCAGCCGAACACCCGGCCGACCAACGCCATCAGCCGCGCGAACCGGCGGGCCTGCGCCCGGCTGCGCTCTGCCTCGCGCGCCGGCAGCCCCCACCACTCCGCCAGCACCCGGTTGCGCAGCAAGAGCTGCACCGACGGATCACCGGGGCCAACCAGACCGTAGCCCTCGAAAAAGGCACTTTGCGCTTCCAGAGGCAGCACCTGCCCCTTGGGGATCGCCTCTTTCGGCGCGTGCAGGATGGCGTAATCGGTCAGCAGCCGCGCGATGTCATGCCCGACCGGCACCACCCTGCCCCCTGCGAAATCCACGCCCCAGCAGCGCGTCTCGTCCAGCACGAGGTTGCGCTGGTGCAGATCGCCATGGGTATGCGCCGTCACCGTCCCCTGCCCCTCGAAGTCTGGCTGCATGGCGCAGAGCGCCTCGGCGCAGTCGAGAAAGCGCTCCGGCTCCGCCACCTGCCGTTCCCCGGCGCGCAGCTCGCCCATCACCGTGCGCAGGAAGCGGATGGTGAATTTCGGCTGGAACACCCGCGCCTCGCCCGGCAAGGCCCGGTGAAACCCGTCCATCCACGCCCCGGCCCGACGCAGCAGCGCCGCCTGAGTCCCGAGCGGGGCGCCCTCCAAAAGCACCGAGAGCGGCCGCGCGGGAAGGTACTCCATTACGCAGGCCTGCCGCTCTAGATCCACCGCCTGCAAGACGGGCAGCCCCTCGGGCCAGACCTCCTGCACCGCCATATGCGCGGCGATGCCGTCCGCGAATTTGTCAGGAACGACCGGTCGCGCCTGATGCTTCAGCACCAGCCGCCGACCCTCCGGCCCGTCGAGCCTGAGCAACACCCTTGCGACCCGCGCATCCTCGCGCCGGGCCAGCGGCGCGGCCCGCCAGAGCCCGGCCTCCTCGCCCATATCGCGCGCCAGATCCGGCCAGAACGCCAGCGCCGCCGCCTCGAGATCCCCGCCCCGCATTTCCATCCGCTCGCCCCTGCTCTATGTCCGATCCGAGGGCATCGCCTTGTCGCGGCAATGTCCAGCCCCCATATGGCGCCCAGCACGAGAAGGAGACGAGACATGGCCGATCAGGAATTCCCCGGCTGGCATGGCACCACGATCATCGGCGTCCGCAAGGGCGGACAGGTAGTGGTTGCGGGCGACGGGCAGGTGAGCCTTGGCCAGACCGTGATCAAGGGCTCGGCCCGCAAGGTGCGGCGCCTGTCGCCGGGCGGCTCGGACGTGGTCTGCGGCTTTGCAGGCTCCACCGCGGATGCGTTTGCCCTGCTTGAGCGGCTCGAGGCCAAGCTCGAGAAGACCCCGGGCCAGCTGCAGCGCGCCTGCGTCGAGCTTGCCAAGGACTGGCGCACCGACAAGTACCTGCAGAAGCTCGAGGCGATGCTGATCGTCACCGACGGGCGCGAGCTTTACGTGATCACCGGCGCCGGCGACGTGCTCGAGCCCGAGCATGACATCGCCGCCATCGGCTCGGGCGGCAATTTCGCCCTCGCCGCGGCGCGCGGCATGATGGACAGCGAGCGCTCGGCTGAAGAGATCGCCCGCCGCGCCATGGCCATCGCCGCCGACATCTGCGTCTACACCAACGGCAATCTCACCGTAGAGACCATTTCGGCCTGAGACGCCGCGAAAGGACCATCATGACCGACCTGACCCCCCGCGAGATCGTCTCGGAACTCGACCGTTTCATCATCGGCCAGCAGGACGCCAAGCGCGCCGTCTCCGTGGCCCTGCGCAACCGCTGGCGCCGCAAGCAGCTCAGCGAGGACCTGCGCGACGAGGTCTACCCGAAGAACATCCTGATGATCGGCCCCACCGGCGTCGGCAAGACCGAGATCTCGCGCCGACTGGCCAAGCTCGCCAAGGCGCCGTTCATCAAGGTCGAGGCGACCAAGTTCACCGAAGTGGGCTATGTCGGTCGCGATGTCGAGCAGATCATCCGCGATCTGGTCGACAGCTCGATCGCGCTGACCCGCGAGCACATGCGCGAGGATGTGAAGGCCGCCGCCCACAAGGCCGCAGAGGAGCGGGTGATCGAGGCCATCGCCGGCACCGATGCGCGCGAGTCCACGCGCGAGATGTTCCGCAAGAAGCTGCGCAACGGTGAGCTCGACGGCACCGAGATCGAGCTCGACGTGGCCGAGACCGCCTCGCCCTTCCCGATGATGGAGATCCCCGGCCAGCCGGGTCAGGGCGGCATGGGCATGATGAACCTCTCCGAGATGTTCGGGAAGGCGTTCGGCGGCCGTACCACCCGCAAGAAGCTGACGGTGGCGGAAAGCTACGAGATCCTGATCCAGGAAGAGGCCGACAAGCTGCTCGACGACGAGGTGGTCAAGAAGGCCGCGCTCGAGGCGGTGGAGCAGAACGGCATCGTCTTCCTCGACGAGATCGACAAGGTTGCGGCGCGGCAGGAAACCCGCGGCGGCGATGTTTCCCGCGAGGGCGTGCAACGCGACCTGCTGCCGCTGATCGAGGGCACGACGGTCTCGACCAAGCACGGCCCGGTGAAGACCGACCACATCCTGTTCATCGCCTCGGGCGCCTTCCACATCGCCAAGCCGTCGGACCTGCTGCCCGAGCTTCAGGGCCGTCTGCCGATCCGGGTCAACCTGCGGGCACTCACCGAGGATGATTTCGTCCGCATCCTGACCGAGACCGACAACGCCCTGACGCGCCAGTACACCGCGCTGATGGCCACCGAGGAGGTCACGGTCGAGTTCACCGAAGACGGCATCCACGCGCTCGCCCGCATCGCGGCGCAGGTCAACGAGAGCGTCGAGAACATCGGCGCCCGCAGGCTCTACACGGTGATGGAGCGGGTCTTCGAGGAGCTGTCCTTCACCGCCCCCGACCGCGCCGGCGACAAGATCACGGTGGATGACGCCTTCGTCGAGACCTATCTCGGCGAGCTGACCCGCTCCGCCGACCTGAGCCGCTACGTGCTCTGACGCCAAGTCATCTCGCACACTCCGAGAAGAGCGGCACCCCCGCTCTTCTCGACGCCCCCAACACTCCCCCCGGAACCATTCCACCCTCTCCACAAACGCCACGCCGGGCTCCCCCCGAGCCCAGCGCCCCAAGCCGCGCCCTCCTTCTCTACGTTCCAAATACTCCCGCCGGAGGCGTCCCACCCCCGCCACGGGCTCGAGGCCGGGCTCCCCCCGGGCCGCGACCCGCCAAACCACCCCTCCCTTCTCTTCGTCAAAAATACTCCCGCCGGAGGCGTGCGGCCCCTACCACCGGCGCGGCGCTCTGGCTATCGTCCCGATGACAGCCCAGGGAGGAGCCGCATGAAACGCTCGCGCATCAACGAGATCATCCGAGAAGGCGATGCCTTCATCCGCAGCCACGGCCTCTGCCTCCCGCCCTTCGCCTATCTCTCGCCCGACGAGCTGCGCACCGCCGAGCATGGCGAGATCAAGCGCCGCGGCATGGGCTGGGACATCACCGATTACGGCGCTGGCGACTTCGACAGGATGGGGCTGTTCCTGTTCACCACACGCAACGGGCTGAACGCCGATCTCGGCAAGCACAGCGCCATGCTCTACGCCGAGAAGATCATGATCTCGCGGCGCGACCAGCTGAGCCCCAACCACCGCCACGACATCAAGGTCGAGGACATCATCAACCGTGGCGGCGGCACGCTGGTGCTCGAGCTGTTCGCGGCGACGCCGGAGGGCGGAATCGACCGCCACGCGCCGGTGACGGTGCTCTGCGACGGCATGGAGAGGACGCTGCCGGCGGGCGGGCATCTGAAGCTCGATCCCGGCGAGTCGGTGACGCTGTTCCCGACCACCTGGCACGCCTTCTGGGGCGAAGGCAGCGACGTGTTGATCGGCGAGGTCTCGACGGTCAATGACGACCTGACCGACAATATCTTCGAAATGGAGATCGGCCGCTTCTCCGAGATCGAGGAAGACGAGCCGCCGTTGCACCTGCTGGTGTCGGATTACGCCGACAGGCTCTGACCCTGTGCCCCGCGGCTCAGGCGCGCCACCAGCGTTCCGCGAAGCGGGCATTGTCCATGGCCCAGAGATTGCCGACGTTGCGCGGCGTGGCCACGCGGTCGCTATGGGCCTGCAGGTGGTTGGCGAAGACCGGCACAAGGAGCCCGCCCTCGTCGCGCAGGATCTGCTGCATCTCGCCATAAAGCGCCCGGCGCCGGGCGCTGTCGAGCTCGGCGCGCGCCTCGAGCAGCAGCGACTGGAAGCGCGGGCTCTGCGCCATGCCCCATTGCGTGTCGTTCCACGGCGCACCGTCGCGCATCTGGGTCGAGAGCATCCAGTCCTCGGTGACCCGGCCCGACCAGGCGCAGGCGGTGAAGGGCCGGTTGCGCCAGATCTCCGACCAGTAGCCCTCGCCCGGCTCGGCCGCCGGCGAGATCTCGATCCCGGCGGAGCGGGCGCTCTCGGCGAAAAGCGCTGCCGCCTCATGGGCCCCTTCAAAGGTCGCGTCCGAGACCGAAAGCGACAGGGTCAGGGTCGAGAGCCCGGCCTGCTTGAGGTGGTGGCGGGCGCGGTCGGGATCATAGGCCGGGGCAGCGAGATCGGCGGTGTACTGGTTGGCGGGCCCCAGCGGGCTATCGGCGCCGATGCGGCCGTGCCCCAGCAGCACCTGGTCGAGGATCGCCTGCCGGTCGATGGCGTGTTTCAGCGCCTGCCGGATTTGCAGCGCGTCGAATGGCGCGGCGCCGGTCTGCATGGCAAAGCCGTAATACTGGTTGCCGGGGATGTCCTGCAGCCGCAGGCTCGGCTCGGCCTGAAGCCGTGCGGCGCGCTGCGGCGCCACCCGGCTGATCGTGTCGACCTGCCCGCTCCTGAGCGCCGCGACCCGCGCGGCACCGTCGTTCATGGCGTGGAACTCGATCTGGTCGAACCAGCCCGCCTGCCCGTCCTTGTAATGCCCCGCGACCCGCCGCCCGATGAAACGCCGGCCAGGCTCGAAGCTCTCGACCCGGTAAAGGCCGGTGCCGATGCCCTGGGCGATGGCCGCATCGATCTGGCCGGCCGGGTAGATCAGCAGGTGGTAATCGGCCAGCAGGTAGGGGAAGTCGGCGTTGCCCTCGGCGAGAGTGAAGCGCAGGCGATGATCCGAGAGCCGCTCCATCCGGGCGATGGTCTCGACCAGTGGGCGGGCGCCCGAGGCGGTGCCGGGCTCGAGATGCAGGTTGAGCGACGCGATCACGTCCCGTGCGGTAAAGGGCGTGCCGTCGTGAAAGCGCACGCCTTCGCGCAACGTCACGGTCCAGACGCGGGCGTCGGCGCTGGCCTCCCAGCCGGTGGCCAGCTCACCGCGTAGCGAGCCATCGGCGGCGACCTCGGTCAGCGTGTCGAACACGGCACCCTGCGCGGCCGCGATCATGAAGAGGTCGGAGTGGGTCCGGGCATCCCAGCTGTCGCCCGGGTGCGCCCCGCCGAGCCCGGCACGCAGCGTGCCACCCGAACGGGCCGGTGCGGCGGCAACACCGGATGCGCCCAGCACCGCGGCGGCGAGGGCTGTCTGGATCAGGCGACGGCGCTTGAAGCCACTCATGGGATGGTCGGTCTTTCCTGCGTTGCACCGGCGAGTCCCTGTCGTCTCGCCTCCGGCTGGCCGAGATTAAAGCCCAGCGCCGCCCTGTAAACCCTCTTGCTCGGCAATCTGGTCCATCGCGCGCACAAGTTCGGCACTGATGCCCGGCTCGGAGAGCGCATGGCCCGCGTTGCGGATCATCCGCAGGTCGGCGTCGGGCCAGGCCTGCGCCAGTTCCCAGGCGCGCTGCGGCGGGCAGATCATGTCGTAGCGCCCCTGCACGATGATCCCGGGGATGCCGTGCAGCCGGTCGACATTGTTCAGGATCCAGCCGTCTTCTTCCAGGAAGCCCTCGTTGACGAAATAGTGGTTCTCGAGCCGCGCGAAGGCGCGGGCGTAATCGCCCGGCGCATCGCCTCCCGAGCCGTTGGAATAGACCGAGGCCAGCGCGTTCTCCCAGCTCGACCAGGCGCGGGCAAAGCGGGTCTCTTCCCGCATGTCACCCGAGAACAGCCGTTTGTGATAGGCGCCGATCAGGTCGCCGCGCTCGTCTTCCGGGATCAGGTCGGTGAAGCGGGCCCAGGGCTCGGGCCAGAACTGGCCGGCGCCGCCGCCGTAAAACCAGTCAAGCTCGGTGCGGGTCATCATGAAGACGCCGCGCAGCACGAGGTTGCGCACCCGCTCGGGGTGGCTGATGCCGTAGATCAGCGCCAGCGTCGCGCCCCAGCTGCCGCCAAAGACGATGAAGCGCTCGATCTCGAGGGTCTCTCGGATGCGCTCGATGTCGGAGACGAGATGCCAGGTGGTGTTGTCGGTGACGCTGGCATGGGGGCGCGAGCGCCCGCAGCCACGCTGGTCGAAGAGCACGACGCGGAACACGCGGGGATCGAAGTAGCGCCGCATCCCCGGCGAGCAGCCGCCGCCCGGGCCGCCATGCAGCACGATCACTGGAATGCCGCGTGGATTTCCGCATTGCTCGACATAGATCTTGTGTCCGTCTCCCATGTCGATCATGCGTTGATCGAAGGGGTCGATGGACGGGTAGAGATACTGCACTGCGCGCTTTTGGCCCGGGTATTTGTCCATGTTCCATCTATATTAACAGCGACACCCAAAAGACCATGGGGAAAAACGACCGATGACCGAAACCGTCGACCCGAGCGAAATCGCAAAATTCGAGGCCATGGCCGCCGAGTGGTGGGACCCGAACGGCAAGTTCAAGCCGCTGCACATGATGAACCCGGTCCGGCTGGACTACATCACCCGGCAGATCGCCGGCGAGTATGACCGTGACCTCACCGCGACGAAGCCCTTCGAGGGGCTGCGCATCGTCGATATCGGCTGCGGCGGCGGGCTGCTCTGCGAGCCGATGGCGCGGCTCGGGGCCGAGGTCGTGGGCGTCGACGCCGCCGAGCGCAACATCCCCGTTGCCCGTCTTCATGCCGAGCAGTCGGAGCTTGAGATCGACTACCGCCACACCACCGCCGAGGCGTTGGCCGCGGAGAACGAGCTTTTCGACGTGGTGATCAACATGGAGGTGGTCGAACACGTGGCCAGCCCGCCGGCCTATCTCAAGGCCTGTCAGGCGCTGCTGAAGCCCGGCGGTCTGCACCTGTGCTCGACCATCAATCGCAATCCCAAGAGCTTCGCCATGGCCATTGTCGGCGCGGAATGGGTGATGCGCTGGCTGCCCAAGGGCACGCATGAATGGTCGAAGTTCATCACGCCCGACGAGCTTTACGACCTGCTGCGGCAGGCGGGGCTCGAGCCGGTGGACCGCAAGGGCTACGTGTTCAACCCGGTCAGCTGGAGCTGGAAGATCTCGGACAGCGACCTGTCGGTGAACTACGTGACGGCGGCGATCAAACCGGAGGCAGCGGCATGGGCGTGATCCCCGAGGGCCACACGCTCTTCGTGGTCGATATCGAGTATGTCGTGCCCTTCGAGCAGATCGAGCCGGTGCTGGAGCCGCACATGGCCTTCGTCAAGCAGGGCTATGCCGACGGGCATTTCCTGTGCTCGGGGCCGAAAAACCCGCGCACCGGCGGCATCGTCATCGCCATCGGCGAAACGCTTGCCGCGATCGAGGCGCTGATGGCCGAGGATCCGTTCGTCAGTGCCGGTGTCGTGAAAGTGCAGATCACCGAGTTCGCCGCCTCGAACCGTCACCCGGTTCTCGTCTGAGCCTGTCCCGGCTCAATCCGCCTCGAGCTTGAGGCGCAGCTCGCGCAGGACCGGCAGCGCGGCGCGGACCTTCTCCGCGCCCAGCTCTCCCACCATCTCGGCGATCACCGGCGCCATCGCTGCAAGCGCCGCCTCGCGGGCGCGCTGGCCCGCAGGGCTGATCGAGACCATCTTGCGCCGCGCATCGTCCCAATCGGGGCGGATGTGGACGTAACCGGCGATCTCAAGCTTGGTCAGCGTGTTGGTCATCGCCCCGCGGGTGACGTGAAAGCTGCGCGCAAGCTGGGCCGGGGTACGCTCTTCCTGCACCCGTGCGAGGTGGTTCAGAACCGAGAAATGCGAGATCTCCATCTTGTTCGGAAGCACCCGCGTCAGCCGGTTGCGAAGCAGCTGATCGGCCATCAGAAGCTCGCTGAACAGCGAGATGGCAAGCGCATTCTGAGGATCGGTCATTCCGGCACGATTGGATCTGAACAGTGGGTCAAAGGCGGGGTCCGGCATTTCTGACCCCCGGGCCCCCGGAGGTCAATAGAGACTGTCGCCGCCGCGACACAGGCTCAGCCCGCCAGAAGCGCGTCGAGCTTACCCGCGCGCTCGAGCGCGTAGAGCTCGTCGCAGCCGCCCACGTGGGTCTCGCCGATGAAGATCTGCGGCACCGTGCGGCCGCCATTGGCGCGCTGTGTCATCTCGGAGCGGCGCTTGGGCTCCTGCATCACGTCGATCTCGGTGAACGCGGCGTTCTTCTGGGTCAGAAGCCGCTTGGCCGCGTGGCAGAAGCCGCAGATGGGGGTGGTGTAGATCTCGATCGCTGGCATGTCTGATCCTTCCGATAGGTCTGGAATTTAGACCTGATCTAGGTGTCCTTGACCACACGCGCCAGTGTGCAGACGCAAACATCGGTTGCGCCGGCCGCCAGACAGGCCTCGGTCGCCGCCGAAAGCGTCGCCCCGGAGGTCATCACGTCGTCGACCAGAAGCACCGGACGATCGCGCAACACCCCTCCGCGTTTCGGGTCTGCGCAGATCGCGTCAGAGAGCGTGCGAAACCGCTCCTCCCGCCCCCGACCGTCGAGCACCGGCGTGTGCCGATGACGTCGCAGCGCGTCGGGGCACCAGTCTAGGTGCAGCGCCTGCGCAATGCCCTGTGCCAACAGCGCCGACTGGTTGAAGCGCCGGCGCAGGTGGCGGCGCAGGTGCAGCGGCACCGGTACGACAAGCGTGCCGGGCCCCGCCAGTGGCTTCGCGCGGGCCGCCATCCAGACCGCCGCCGCGGCGGCGATGTCGTGACGGTCGCCGTGTTTCAGCATCAGAACCAGCGTGCGGCCATTGTCGCGATAGGCCAGCGCCGCCGTTCCCTCCCGCCAAGGTGGCGGCGCGGCGAGGCAGGCATCGCAATGCTCCGCCCGGTCCGACACGCCAGGCAGCGGCACGCCACAAGTGGCGCAGGCAAGGCCGGACAGAAACGGCGTGTCACGCCAGCAGGCGGCGCAAAGGCCGAGATCGCTCTCCACCAGCCCGCCGCAGATAAGGCAGCGCGGCGGATAGAGCATCCGCAGCAGCGTTTGCATGGTGCCCCGCATCGGTCTACCTACTCTGCCATGTCCAGCCCAGCGCCCCTCACCGACCGCACCGCCCTGACCCGCCATCGCGCCCGCGCGGCACGCAATCCGGCCCTGTTCCTGCACGAGGCCGCCCGCGACGAGGTGCAGGATCGCCTGTTCGTGGTTAACAGGGCCTTTACGTCTCCCGCCGTCGTGACGCCCGTCCCGCAGGTCTGGGACGGGATGCTGCCCGGGCTGAAGCTGCTGCCGGACGACGAGGTACTCGATCTCGAGGAAGGCGCGCATGATCTCGTGGTGCACGCCATGGGGCTGCACTGGGCCAACGATCCGGTCGGCCAGCTGGTGCAGGCGCGCCGGGCGCTGAAACCGGACGGGCTGCTGCTGGCGCTGTGCTTTGGTGGTCAGACCCTGCACGAGCTGCGCGCGGTGCTCGGACAGGCCGAGATCGAGGTCGCCGGTGGGCTGTCGCCCCGGGTCGCGCCGATGGGCGAGATCCGCGATCTCGGTGGGCTGCTGCAACGCGCCGGGCTGGCGCTGCCGGTGGCGGACAGCTTCACCCTCACCGCCAGCTACGCCTCGGCCCTGCACCTGATGCGCGACCTGCGCGCCATGGGCGAGACCAACGCGCTTTCCGCCCGTTTGCGCCGGCCCACCCGCCGCGCGGTGATGCTGCGCGCCGCCGCGCTTTATGCCGAGAGCTTCGGCGATGCCGAGGGACGTATCCCCGCGAGCTTCGAGATCGTCACCCTCACCGGCTGGGCCCCGGATGCAAGCCAGCAGAAGCCGCTGCGCCCCGGCTCTGCGGCGCAACGTCTCTCCGACGCACTGAATACGCGGGAAACGCCTCTGGAAGATTGAATCATTCCAAACTTGCGATACCTAAGCGAAGTTATCAGGGACAGACTCAGGACAGGACCATGCTCGACGCCACCGACACAGCCAAGCGCCCGGCGCACGCCCCGGCAGACCATCCCAAGGTCACCGCCCCCAAGGTGGGCATTCTGCTCGCGAATCTCGGCACGCCGGACCACTACTCCTACTGGCCGATGCGGCGTTACCTGAGCGAGTTCCTCTCGGACAAACGGGTGATCGACTACCCGGCATGGAAGTGGCAGCCGCTGCTGCAGACCGTGATCCTCGGCAAGCGGCCGTTCAGCTCGGGCGCGAACTACAAGTCGATCTGGAACGAAGAGCTCAACGAGAGCCCCCTGATGACGATCACCAAGCAGCAGACCGCCGCCATCGCCGCGAAGATGCAGGCGCGCTATGGCGATCAGGTGATGGTCGATTTCTGCATGCGCTACGGCAACCCCTCGACCAAGTCCAAGGTCGAGGCGATGACATCGGCGGGCTGCCGCAAGATCCTGTTCTTTCCTCTTTATCCGCAATATGCCGGGGCCACTTCGGCCACTGCGAACGACCAGTTCTTCCGCGCCCTGATGGAGGAGACCTGGCAGCCCACCGCGCGCGTGGTCGATCCCTATTTCGAGCACCCGCAGTATATCGAGGCACTGGCCCAGTCGGTCGAGCGTGGCTATGCCGCGGTAGAGGACAAGCCCGACATCCTCGTGGTGAGCTATCACGGCATGCCCAAGCGCTACCTGATGCAGGGCGATCCGTACCATTGCCAGTGCCAGAAAACCACGCGCCTGCTGCGCGAGCGGCTGGGCTGGGACGACACCCAGATCACCACCACCTTCCAATCGGTCTTTGGCCCGGAGGAATGGCTGCGCCCCTACACGGTCGAGCACGTGGCCGAGCTTGCCAAGCAGGGCAAGAAGAAGATCGCGGTGATCGCGCCCGCCTTCTCGGCCGACTGCATCGAGACGCTGGAAGAGATCAATGAAGAGATCAAGGAGTCCTTCGAGCACGCCGGCGGCGAGCAGTTCACCTACATCCCCTGCCTCAACGACGACTCGGCGCATGTGGATGCGCTGTCGGCGGTGATCGAGGAAAACCTCGGCGGCTGGCTCTCCTGAGTCGCCGCACCCTTCCCGGCAAAACGGTCAGGCAAAAGAAAAAGGCGGCGCCATCGGCACCGCCTTTTCCTTGTTCGTTCGCTGGAAGCGATCAGTCAGCCGAAACGGCCGCTGCCACCACTGCGATCAGCAGCAGCGGGATCAGGATGCCAGCCGACGACGAGCTTTGCTGAGCTTCTTCAACAACGACGACGGGTTCCATGACCACGTCATCCTTGGCGTAGGAGCCAGCCATTGCGGTCGATGCGGTGGCTGCGAGCACAGCTGCGAGAGCGAGTTTTTTCATGTTATCCTCCAGATAATCGCCTGTCGTGTAAGGAATTTGCACGACAAGCACCCAAGACTTACCTCGTTCTCCTGTCTAAGCAGCAAATCGGAAAAAATGCAATCTTGCACTCTTGACAGGCTCACCCCGCGCAAATCCGGGCGTCAAATAAGCAACACTTGCGTGCCGACCGTCGCCATCTGGTAAAGCGCCTCGATATGCTCGTTATAGAGGCCGATGCAGCCATTCGAGGACCGGCGGCCAATCTTGCGCGTGTCATGGGTGCCGTGAATGCGGTAATAGGTCCAGCTCAGGTGCATGGCGCGCGTGCCGAGCGGGTTGTCCGGGCCGGGTCCGACATAGTCGGGCCATTCCGGGTTGCGCTTCTTCATCGACGGCGTCGGGCGCCAATCGGGCTCGGGATCCTTTAGCGTGACCCGGGTGCGGCCACGGCGTGTCAGGTCCTCGGTCAGCGGCACCGAGCAGGGATACAGATGGTACACGCCGCTTTCCTGCCAGTAGTGCAGCGCCCGCGAGCTGATATCCACGAGGATCGCGCCGTTGTTCAGGTTCGAGAAATACGGCTGCCAGTCCAGCGTCCGAAAGCTCGAGATGTTGCGGCGGGTCGCGGTCGAGATGTTGCGCTCGATCTCGGTCGTGCCGGTGTTCACATCCTGGGCCAGCGCCGGGGAGGCGATCATCGCTGCGGTGCCGGCCAGAAACCCACGGCGGCCAAAAGCATTCTGTGCCATTTTCCCAATGTCCTCGTCTTGCAAAACGAAAAGCCCCTCACGGGGCATTAACTTTGATGATACCTTGTCCGCGCTAGTGCCGTAAAGCCTCAGTCTCCCGGCCAAGACCCTTCGAACAGCGTGTTCACGGGGTTGTGCGTTTGATTAGAGACGCGCCAAAAGGTATTGCGGATGAGATCCAGAACAACAATTTCAGGCAGGAAAATGCAAAGACGCGCGTTTCTCAGTGTTGCCACAGCGTTGCTGGTCGCGTCCTGCGGCCCGACCATCACTCAACCGACGATCGGCCCGGACGGCAAACCCCTCCCGCGCGTGTACCGGATTCCGGCCGGCTCCGATGCCAAGATCGAGTACAGCATGCTCGATTCGGTGAATGCGCTGCGCGAAGCGGCCGGCGCTCCGGCGCTGCAGCTCGATGCCAAGCTCAACGCGGCGGCGGCGACCCATGCGCGCGACATGTCGGTGCAGAACCGGCCCTGGCACTTCGGCTCCGACGGCTCCTCGCCGATCGACCGGGTGCAGCGCGTCGGCTACGCGGGCCGACTTGTGGGCGAGAACATCTCGGAGACCTACGAGACCGAGCTCGAGACACTCGCCGCGTGGATGGAAGAACCGGCGACGCGCAACGTGATCCTTGAGCCGTCCGCCCGCGACATGGGCTTTGCCTGGTACCAGGAAAGCAACGGCAAGATCTGGTGGACCATGGTCACCGGCGCGCCGGGCCTGTCTTCGACCCCGGGCGGGGTCGAAGTGGCCAGCAACGACTTCTGATCGCTCGACGATCCCTGCCGATCACCTGCTGATGGTGATCGGCGTTCCGGTCTTCACCATCGCATAGATATGTTCGATCTGATCGTCGCTTACGGCGATGCAGCCCCATGTCCAGTCGACGCTGTTGCCCTTGGTCATCCAGTCGCCACCACCGAGCCGCTTGCGATCCTTGGGCGGGCCGCCGTGAATGAAGATGTCGCCGCCCGGGCTCTTGCCCGCCGCCGCCGCAAAGGCGCGGTCGTTGGGGTTGGGATAGGAGATCCCCAGACTGAGGTGGAAGCTCGAGTTCGGGTTGCGCCGGTCGATGAAATAGAGCCCCTCCGGGGTCTTGCCGTCGCCCTCGAACTGTTTGTGACCCTGCGGCTGAAAGCCCAGCCCGATGTCGTAGCTCTTCAGCACCTTGTCATGGTGGAGGAGATACATCCTGCGCTGGCTCTTCTTGACCACCACATGTGTCACCTCGGGACCGTTATAGGTCCGGAACTTACTGCTGCTGCACGCAGCGAGCCCGATCGCCATCACGATCAGGAAAACTAGCCTGAATACTCGCATTTGTCCGCTCGCTCATTTGCCTTTGGCATTATTCTTGCGCGGACCTTATAGCGCAAAAACAGCTTTCAAGATAGCGGGCAGATGTTGCGAACACGTGAATTCGAGCGCGCCGTTCACGCCCCCTGAAGCCGGAACGCCGCGACCAGTTCGACGTGAGTCGACCAGCGGAACTGGTCCACCACCTGCAGCCAGTCCATGACATACCCGGCTGCGTCGAGCGCCGCGGCGTCGCGGGCGAAGGTCACCGGGTTGCACGACACGAACGCGATGCGCGGGATGCCGGCGCGGGCCAGTTCGGCCACCTGCGCCTCGGCCCCGGCGCGCGGCGGATCGATCACCGCGGCATCGAATCGCTCGAGGTCCTCGGGCAGAAGCGGGTTGCGGAACAGGTCGCGCGCCTCGTGGGTCACGTGCTTGAGCCCGTCGGCCATGCGCCAGCCCTTGTCGAGCGCCGCGGTCATGCCCCTGTCGCCCTCGACCGCGTGCACCCGCATGTCCTCGGCCAGAGGCAGCGCGAAGGTGCCGCACCCGGCGAACAGGTCGACCACGTGGCGCGCGCCCTTCACCGCCTCGCGCACACCGGCAAGCAGCGCGGCCTCGCCCTCGGGCGTGGCCTGCAGGAAGGCGCCGGGCGGCGGCACGACATCGGCGCGGCCCATGCGCTGGCTCGGCGGACGGCGCGTCAGCGCCACCTCGTCGCCCCAGGCAACGCGGGCCACGTCATGCGCGCGCGCCAGATCGGCGAGGTCGGACTGGAGCTGCGCATCGAGCGGCTTGCCGCCGCTCACCGCCACGTCGAGCCCGTCGAGGCTTTTGGTCACCAGCACCGACAGCTCGCCCTTGCGGCTCGAGCCCAGCACCGCCAGCGCCTCGACCAGCGGCAGCGCGGCGGCGAGCTTGGGATCGACCAGCAGGCAGTCGGGCACCGACACGATCACGTCCGAGCCCTTCATGTGGAACCCGGCCAGCGCGCCCTTCTTGGTGCGCCGGGCCGAAAACGCTGCCCGGCGGCGGCTCTGCGGCGAAGAGGTCGCGATGGGGCGGAACGGGGCCTCGAGCGCGTGGGCGGAGAGCGCGTGGCGCACCACGCCGACCTTCCACTCGGCGACGAAATCGTCATGCGCGTGCTGCAATTGGCAGCCGCCACAGCTCTTGGCGTGGCGACACGGCGCCTTCACCCGCTGATCCGAGGGCGTGAGGATGCGCGGCGCCGCCATGACGCCCTTCTCTATCTCGCCCTCGACAACCTCGCCGGGGAGCGTGCCCGGCACGAAGACGGGGCCGGGCGCAATGCCGTCCCCCTGGTGCCCGAGCCGTTCTATCGTGACCTGTTCCATGCCATGCCTCATGCCCCGATCCGGGGGCCCGAGGCAAGCCTCACTCGGCGGCCTCGCCCGTCTCGTCCTCGGCATTCACGAAGCCACCCGACTGGCGGTTCCAGTAGCGCGCATAGAGCCCGTGCTTCGCCAGCAGCGCCTCGTGAGTGCCCTCTTCGGCAATATGCCCGCGGTCGAGCACGATGATCCGGTCCATCTCGGAGAGAGTCGAGAGCCGGTGCGCGATGGCCAGCACGGTCTTGCCCTCCATCACCCGCTCCAGCGCTTCCTGGATGCTGGCCTCGACCTCGCTGTCGAGCGCCGAAGTGGCCTCGTCGAGCACAAGGATCGGCGCGTTCTTTAGGATCGCGCGGGCCAGCGCGATGCGCTGGCGCTGCCCGCCCGAGAGCTTGACGCCGCGCTCGCCCAGATGCGCCTCATAGCCCTCGCGGCCCATGTGATCGCGCAAGGTCTGGATGAACGCGTGCGCCTCGGCCTTCTCGGCGGCGGCGATGACCTCCTCCATGCTGGCGTCGGGCCGGCCGTAGCGGATGTTGTCGAGCGCCGAGCGATTGAACATCGCGGTTTCCTGCGTGACCATGCCGATCTGCCGGCGCAGGCTCTCCTGCGTGACCTCCGAGATGTTCTGCCCGTCGATATAGATGCCGCCCTGCTCGGCGTCGTAGAGCCGCAAGAGCAGCGCCACCATGGTCGATTTGCCCGCCCCAGAGGCACCGACCACGCCGACCTTCTCGCCGGGGCGGATATCCAGCGCGATATGTTCGATGCCGCCGCCCCCCTCGCGGCCATAGGCAAAGCCCACCTCGCGGAACTCGATGCGGCCCTCGGTGACCGAAAGCGGCTCTGCGCCGGGCGTGTCGAGCAGCGTATGCGCGGGCGTGATGGTGCGGATGCCGTCCTCAATCTCGCCGATATTGGCAAAGATCCCCATCAGGGTGAAGCTGACCCAGCCGGTCATCTGGCTGAGACGGATCGCCACCGCGCCGGTCGCGGCGATGTCGCCGGCGGTGACAAAGCCCTGCGACCAGAACAGCAGCGCGCCGCCGATCAGCAGCACCGGCAGCGTGCCCGCCAGCGCCATGAGGCAGAGCCGGAACGCCGAGGAGACATGCCCGAAGGCGATGAAACGGTCGCGATAGGTCGACATCGCGTCGAGCGCGGCGCGGTCTTCGAACTCGTCATGGGCAAAGAGCTTCACGGTCTTGATGTTGGTCACCGTGTCGACGAGTTGCCCGGTCACCATCGCTCGGGCCGCGGCCCGCGCCTTGGAGCGGGTGCGGATGCGCGGCATGAAGAAGCGCAGCAGGAAGCCATAGGCCACGACCCAGGCCACCAGGACGATGCCGATGCGCCAGTCGATCGAGCCAACCAGCAGGATCGAGCCCGCCACCGAGGCCAGGGCGAAGAGGATCGCCTGCACCACCTCCGAAATCACGTCGTTCAGCGCCCGCGCGGTCTGCATCTCCTTCTGCGAGATGCGCCCCGCGAAGTCGTTGTCGAAGAAGGTGACGGAATGGCCCAGCGTGTAGCGGTGCACCCGGCTCAGGATCAGGTTGAACACGTTGGGCTGCATCACCACCGACTGCACGAAGGCCGACAGCCCCGCGATCACCGGGCGGATGACGATGAAGAACACCGCGCAAAACAGCAGAAAGGGCCAGTGCTCGGCAAAGACCGTGCTGGCCGAGCTGTCGAGCGTGCGGTCGATCACGTCGCCCAGCAGTTTCGCGGTCAGCACCTCGAAGGCGCCGCCGGTGGCCGAGAGCAGCGCCGCCGGGATCAGCACCGGCCACGCACCGCGCAGCGCCCAGCCGATGAACCGCCCGAGGGTCTGCGGCGGCGGCGTCTCGGCGCGGGAGAACGGGTCGATGATGTCGGACAGGCTCATTCAGCCGCCTCCGTGTCTGGATCGAGGAAGCCGCCGGATTGGCGGGCCCAGAACTGCGCATATAGCCCCTGATGCTGCAAAAGCACGTCATGGCTGCCTTCCTCGACGATCCGGCCGCCATCGAGCACGAGGATCCGATCCATGTGGGCGATGGTCGAGAGCCGGTGCGCGATGGCGATCACCGTCTTGCCCTCCATCATGCCGTAGAGCGTGTCCTGGATCGCGGCCTCGACCTCGCTGTCGAGCGCCGAGGTGGCCTCGTCGAGCAGCAGGATCGGCGCGTCCTTGAGGATCACCCGCGCGAGCGCCACCCGTTGCCGCTGCCCGCCGGAAAGCTTCACGCCACGCTCGCCCACATGGGCATCATATCCGGTCCGGCCCTGAGGGTCCTGAAGCGTCAGGATGAAGTCATGCGCCTGCGCCTGCTTGGCGGCGGCAATGACCTGCGCCTCGGTGGCGTCGGGCCGCCCGTAGAGCAGGTTGTCGCGCACCGAGCGGTGCAGCAACGCGCTGTCCTGCTGCACCATGCCGATGGCGCGGCGCAGGCTGTCCTGCTGCACCTCCGAGACGTTCTGGCCGTCGATCAGGATGGCGCCTTTCTCGGCGTCATAAAAACGCAGAAGCAGCTTTACGAGGGTCGATTTCCCGGCGCCCGAGCGCCCCACCAGCCCGATCTTTTCACCGGGCTTGATGGTCAGAGAGATGTCTTCGAGCCCGCCGCTGCCGCGCCCGTAATGGTGGGTCAGGTGATCGAGTCGAATCTCGCCCTTCTCGAGCCGCAGAGGTTTGGCGTCAGGCGCGTCCACGAGGCTGATCGGCTGGGCGATGGTCTCCATCCCCTCGGCCACCACGCCGAGCTGGCGGAACAGGGTGGTCAGCGCCCACATGATCCAGCCGGTCATGGCGTTGAGCCGAAGCGTCAGCGCGGTGGCTGCCGCGACGATGCCGACACTCGCCACGCCCTGCATCCAGAGCAGGAAGCCCCAGCCCACGACGCCGACGATCAGCAGCCCGTTCAGCATCACGAGGGCCAGATCCATGATGGTATAGAGCCGCATTTCCTTCTGAAACGTGGCACGCGCGACGTCGATCGCCTCCTTGGCGTAGTCCAGCTCCTGCCGGTCCTGCGCGAACATCTTGACCGAGTGAATGTTGGTATAGGCATCCACCACCCGCCCGTTGACGAGGCTGCGCGCATCCGAGGCGGCCTTCGAGGCCGGCCCGACCCTGCGGATCGTCCAGCGCATCAGCAGCACGTAGCCGCCGAACCACAGCAGCAGAGGCAGCAGGAGGCGCGGGTCGGCATCGGCCAGCAGCACCGCCGCGCCGAGCACGTAGGCCAGAGAGAAGGTGATCGCGTCGAAAACCTGAAACACCGCCTCGCCGGCGGCGGGCGGGGTCTGCATGATGCGGTTGGCGATGCGCCCGGCGAAATCGTTCTCGAACCAGCCGATCGACTGGCGCAGCACCTGCGCATGGGCCCGCCAGCGGATCAGGATGCCGAAGCTCGGCATGATGGCGTTGTTGAGCACCAGCACATCGAGCGCCTGAATCAGCGGCCGCAGCAGCAGGATGAAAAGCCCGATCAGGATCAGCGTCGTGCCGTGCGCCTCCCAGACCTGCGCCGGATCGCCGGAGAGGATATCCACGACCCAACCCATCGCCCAGATCAGCCCGATCTCGACCGAGGCCACAGCGACAGAGAGGAGCGTGGCCCAGATGAAAAGTTTCCGGAACGGCTTGGCATAGTCCATCAGGAACGGCAGCAGCTTCGTCGGCGGCCGGTCCGTCGGGGTGTAAGTCACGTAAGGATCTACGAGATTCTCGAAGAAGCGGAACATTTGGGGAATCCTGTCGCTTGAGGGCGCAGTCTCCCCGATTCCCTACAGGAAGACCATGACGGAAAAACTGCCTAGAGCGACCGCCATGATGCGGGTAAAGACCCGCCACGCGGTCGGCGTCGTGAGCAGGTAGGTGAGCAGCGCGCCGGCGCTGGTCCAGAACAGGCAACAGACGAGATTGATGCCGGAAAACGCGGTGCCGAGCCGCACCGCCTCCCACCACGGGCCCGCGGTGCCGGGATAGGCCGAGGCCGCCGCCAGCGCCACCGCCCAGACCTTGGGGTTCACCCACTGGAACAGCACCGCCTCGATCAGGGTCATCGGGCGGTCGCGCTCGGCCTTGCCCTTGCGCCGGTCAGAGTGCCACAGCCCCCACGCCATGTAGAGCATCCACGCGCTGGCAGCGATCTTGAGCGCCAGCTCCAGCATCGGCGCCTGCTGCAAGAGCGCCGCGATGCCGAGCCCTGTGAGTCCGGCGGTGATCCCCACACCCAGCACCACGCCGAAGAGATGCGGCAGCGTCCGCCGGATGCCGAAGCGCGCGCCCGAGGCGGTGAGCAGCACCACGTTGGGGCCGGGCGAGAACAGGCCGAAAAAGACGAAGCCGTAGAGCGGGTCGATGGTCATGTGGGGACAGTCACTTCAGAAGGTCGGCCTTGGTCAGGGTGAAACCGGACTCGATCCAGCGCCGCTCGCGCGCGCGCAGCTCATCGCCCAGCGCCGGTCCCTCGAACGCGGGCATCAGGTCGCGCGGGCGGATCGGCAGTGTGGCCCCTGCCCCGGTGGCGATCTGTGCCTCGAGATCTTCCGGCATCGGCTGGCCGAGGCTCGCAGAGCGCAGCGCCGCCACGTCGCGCGCCATCGCCTCGCCGTGGCGATAGGCGATCTCGGCATAGCCGGTGCCGGCGGAGATCAGGCTCTGATATGCCTCGAGATGCCTCTGTCGCGCCTTCGAGAGCCGCAGGCTGCGGGCCTCGAAATAGCCCAGAACCGCGAGCCTGCGCATCGGATCGGGCGGCAGCGCCGCGCTTTCCTCGAGCGCCACCAGCGGCGCCAGCATCCGCGACGTGGCGCCGGGTAAGACCCGCGCCAGAACGCCCACCTGCTCCATCACCGCCACGGACGGCGCGGGATCAGACGCCGAGAGCAACCGGGTGATCTCGTGTCCGACCCGCTCGGCCGAAAGCGCGGCGAGCCCGTCGAGATTGGTGGCGATGCCCGCCAGCGCCTCTTCATCGACGCCGGCGTCAGGATCACCGTACCATGCGTGAAAGCGGAAGAAGCGCAGGATGCGGAGGTAATCCTCGCGTATGCGCTCGCCGGCATCGCGGATGAAGCGCACCCGGCGTGCCTCAAGGTCCGGCAAGCCGTTGAGCGGGTCGAGCACCTCGCCACGTGCATCCGCATAAAGCGCGTTCATGGTGAAATCGCGCCGTGCCGCGTCCTCGGCGATGTCGTCTGAATAGCGCACCACGGCGCGTCGGCCATCGGTCTCGACATCGGCACGGAAGGTGGTGACCTCGTGGCCGATGCCCTCGGCCACCACGGTGACGGTGCCGTGGTCGATCCCCGTCGGCACCGGTTTCAGCCCGGCTGCCACGGCGAGCGCGACAACGGTGTCGGGGCGGGCATCGGTGGCGATATCCACGTCCGCCACCGGTGCCCCGAAGAGCGCGTTGCGAACGCAGCCGCCGACGGCGTAGGCGGCGTGGCCGGCCTGCTCCAGCATCGCAAGGACCTCTTGCGTCGACGCGCAGCTGAGCCACTCCCCCCCGACCCGTGTCACGGCGAGATCCGTCCGGCCAGGGCCCGCAGCATCCGCGCGGTGGCGCCCCAGATGTAATAGGGGCCGAAAGGCGCTGTGTAATAATAGCGCCGTTGCCCGCGCCAGCGCCGCCACTGGATGCTGTAGCGCGCCGGGTCAGTGACATGATCGAAGGGCACGCGAAAGATCTCGGCCACCTCGCCGGGCTCGGCGATTGGGTCGAATGCGTCCCTGACAAGGCCCAGAACCGGGGTCGCGAGGAAGCCGGTCACCGTCTCGTGCGGCGCCATCGTGCCCAGAAGCTCGACCGCCTCGCGCGGCAGGCCGACCTCTTCATGCGCCTCGCGCAGCGCGGCGTCGACCGGGCCGTCATCGACCGGGTCGACCTTGCCGCCGGGAAAGGCAATCTGGCCGGGATGATGCTTGAGCCGCGACGAGCGCTTGGTGAGCAGCAGCTCGAGCCCGTTCTCGCCGGGCAGAAACGCGGCCAGCACACCGGCTGGCCGCAGCTTGCGATTGGGAGGCAGAACAGTTTCGGGGTTCAGATCGAAATCCGATGACGGGGTGTGCTCCCCCGTCACCGCCCGGCGCAATGCCGCGATCTGATCCTCCGTCCGGCTCACTTTTTCGCCTCGAACCCCACGCTTTCGGGATCAAGCTCGTAATGCGCGCCGCAGAACTGGCAATCGGCGGTGACGATCCCGTCCTCGGTGGTCATCTTCTCGATGTCGTTGGCCGAGTAGATCGACAGCGACTGGCGCACCCGGTCTTCCGAGCAGGTGCAGCCGAAGCGGACCGGCTGAGCGTCGAAGACCCTCGGCTGTTCCTCGTGGAACAGGCGCACCAGAAGGTCGGTCGGCGGCAGATCCGGGCCGATCAGCTCCAGCTCGTCGACGGTGTCGACGTGGAAATTCACCCGGCGCCAGTTCTCTTCCTCGTCACCATCGACGAGGTCCTCGGCGCGCAGAAGACCATTCTCGCCCGAGCCGCCCTCGCCGCTCTGGGCAAAGGGCGACGCCTTGGGCATGGTCTGGATCATCATGCCGCCGGCGCGCCACTCGCCCGAGCCATCCGCCTGCAGGGCGCGGCCGTAATTCAGCGCAAACCGCGTCGGCAGCTGCTCGGACTGGGCGAAATAGGCCTCGGCACAGGCCGCCAGAGAGCCCCCGGCGAGCGGCGTGATGCCTTGGTAGGGCGTGGTGCCCTTGCCCTGGTCGATCAGGATCGCGAAATAGCCGTCCTCGAGCTGCTCGAACGCGGGCGCGTCGGACACCTTCTCGGGGTCGTAGCTGGCATAGGCACGAATGCGGGCGGGTTCGCCCTCCTTTTCGGGGGCGAAGTAATCGGTGGCGATCATCCGGAGCGCGCCACGCGTCTGGACCTGGAGCGAGAGCTTCCAGCGCAGCTTCACCGTCTGTCCGATCAGCGCCGTGAGCAGCGCCATCTCGGCCACCAGCGCCTCGACCGGCGCCGGGTAGTCGTGCTGGCTCAGGATGCCGTTGAGCACACCGTCGAGCCGCGCGACACGGCCCCGGATGTCGGAGAGGTCAAGCTGAAACGGAAGGACGGTGTCGTCCCAGGCAAGTTTGCTGCCGATGGTCATGGGGTTTCCTTATTTGCCGGGCGTTGGCATACCGGCACCATATAGGCAGGACAAGGCAGGAACCAAGGGGGCCTCCAATGATCGCACGCTATGGCCCGCCGCCCGAATCCGGGCGGCAATATACACTGCGTCCCGGGGCTTACGCGATCCTGCCCCGCGACGGGGCGCTGCTGCTGACCCACCAGACCGATCCCTGGCCCGAGTTCCAGCTGCCCGGAGGCGGCATCGATCCCGGCGAATCGCCGACCGAGGCGCTGCATCGGGAGGTGATGGAAGAGACCGGCTGGCGCATCGCCTGGCCGCGCCGCCTCGGCGCGTTCCGGCGCTTCACCTACATGCCCGAATACGATCTCTGGGCCGAGAAGCTCTGCATCATCTACATGGCGCATCCGGTGCGCCCGCTCGGCCCCCCGAGCGAGGACGGCCACAGCGCGAATTTCGTAGCGCCGGAGCTGGCCGCCGACATCCTCGGCAATCCCGGCGATTGCGACTTTGTGCGGCGCTTCGCGCTTTAGGCACCGTCATGGCCCGTCATATTCCACCAGCGCCGCCGAAACGTCATCCTCGAGCGGATGGGCTGGCGGCGTGAGCTGGCTCAGCCGCCAATAGAGATCGTCGAGAAACTCGGTCCCCCGCGCGGCGAGACACTCCCGCACAAGCGCGATCAGGCCGTGATCATCGAGCATGCCACCACCACTCAGCCGCGCCTCGGTCATGCCGTCGGAATAGAGCAGGATGCGGTCGCCCGGCGCCAGCGACAGCCGTGTTTCCTCGTAGCGGGCATCCGCCAGCAGCCCGACCGGCAGACTGCCGACGCCGACAAACTCCATGCTGCCATCGCCGCGGATCAGCAGCGGCGGCGGATGACCGGCGCGCACCAGCGTCACCAGCCCCGAGCCCAGCTCAAGCGTGAGATAGGCCATGGTGAGGTATTCAAGAACCCCGGGATCCGCCGAGAGCCGCTGGTTCAGACGCATCGCCACCACCCTCGGAGGACAGAAGCTCATCTGTCTGTCGCGCCGCCGTTCGAGCGCGATGTTCTGATCGGGGAAATCGCCCCCGAGATAGCCCGCCACCCGCGCGGTCATCATCGCCGAGGTGATGCCGTGGCCCGAGACGTCGATGCAATAGACCCCGACGCCCGTGGGATCGGGGCTGAACATGCCGACAAGATCGCCACCCACATGGCCACAGGGTTTCAGAAGCAGGCTGACGCTGGCGGTGCGGAAGCGCTGGAACCGGCGCGGCACCAGCGCCTCCTGAATGGTGCGCGCCTGCCGGAGATCCCGGTCGATGGCGTCATAGGCCCTGCGCAGCTTGGTCAGCGTCTCGGCCAGCTGGCGCTGGGTCGACAGGAGCCGCGCGCCGGCATTGATGCGGGCGCGCAGCTCGTCCGAACTGACAGGTTTGGTCAGGAAGTCATCCGCCCCGGCATCAAGCCCGCGCACGATGGCGCCGCGCTCGTTCTTCGAGGTGAGCAGGATGAAGTAGCCATAGCTGTCGCGCGGCAGCTGCCGGAACTGGCGGCAAAGCTCGAGCCCGTCCATCCCCGGCATCATCCAGTCCGACAGCACTGCGTCAAAGGCGATCTCCTCGCAGAGCGCCAGCGCCTCGGCGCCACTTTCGGCCTGCCAGACCTCGAACCCCCAATGTCGCATCATCGCGGCAAGGATCTTGAGCTGCACGGCGCTGTCATCGACCAGCAGGATGCGCTGCAGCGTGGCGCCCGAGGCGTTCGGGTCGGAAATGTCGGTGCGGTCCGGGTGCAAGCGCGGTCCTCGCTCGGGCAGGTTGCCGCTGTCTAGCCGATCCCCCCTAACGCTTCGTTTCCAACGATCCGACAGGCGGCAGGGCGCTGCGAAAGGATTTCTTCACGCTTTCCCGATACCCCGGATCAAGGAGGTGTCCCATGATCGACTGGCCCCGCGTCGCGGAACTCCGCGATGAAATCGGCGTGACGGAATTCGACGAGGTTGTGCCACTCTTCCTGCAGGAGGTCGAAGCCACCATCGCCGACCTGCCTCTGCTTCTGCACAGCGCGCCCGAGACCGAAGCCGCGCTGCATTCGCTCCGCGGCAGTGCGCTGAATCTTGGGTTTTCAGCCTTTGCGGCGATCTGTGACGACTATGAGAAAACCGCCAGCGCCGGGGACACGGCCGGCATCGACATGACCCTCATCGCCGGCCTGTACGAACAGAGCCGCGAAGCCTTCCTGCGCGACCTGCCGAACCAAATCGCCGCCTGAGCCTGGCGCTCCCGTCGCGTGCTGTCCTCCGCAAGTGGCAGGAGCACGGTCTGGCGCGGCGCAGAGGATGCTCAGATCAGGAACTGTGCCAGCACCTCGTCATCGGTGATGTCGCGATAGGTGTAGCCATGCGCGTCGAGCTTGCGGAACAACTCGTCGAAATGCACCGGGTCCGAGGTCTCGATCCCGATCAGCACCGAGCCGAAATTGCGCGCCGATTTCTTCAGGTACTCGAACCGCGCGATATCATCCTCCGGGCCAAGAAAGCCCAAGAAATCCTTCAGTGCGCCCGGCCGCTGCGGCAGACGCAGGATGAAGTACTTCTTCACCCCCGAATAGCGCTGCGCCCGCTCCTTGACCTCTGGAAGACGCTCAAAATCGAAATTGCCGCCCGAGGTCACGCAGACCACGGTGCGCCCGCGGATCGACTGGCCCAGATCCTTGAGCGCATCCACCGCCAGCGCGCCGGCGGGTTCGAGCACCACGCCCTCGACATTGAGCATCTCGAGCATGGTCGTGCAGACCCGGTCCTCGCTGATGGTCAGCGTGTTGGCCAGCCCCACGCCCTTGAGCCGCGCAAAGGTCTTCTCGCCGATCTTCGCCACGGCGGCGCCATCGGCAAAGTTGTCGACCCGCTCGAGCGGCACCGGGTGCCCCGCCCGCAGCGCCGCCTGCAGGCAGGCGCCGCCCCGCGGCTCGACAAAGGTGTACTGGCAGTCATTGCCGAAATAGCTCAGCACCCCCGACCCGAGCCCGCCGCCGCCCACCGGGATCACCACGTGATCCGGCACCCGGCCAAGCTGGCCCTCGGTCTCGACCGCGACGCTAGCCTGCCCCTCGATCACGTCCTCGTCGTCGAAGGGCGACAGGAAATGCCCGCCCTTCTCGACGCAGAAGGCCTGCGCGGCGGCGAGCGTGTCGTCGAAGTAATCGCCGGTCATCACCAGCTCGACCGCATCCCCGCCGAACATCCGGGTCTTCTGGATCTTCTGGTCCGGCGTCGTCACCGGCATGAAGATCACGCCCTTCTTGCCGAACTGGCGGCACATGAAGGCCACGCCCTGCGCGTGGTTGCCGGCGCTTGCCGCAACGAAAAGCTCGGCCTCGGGCCGCTTGCGCATGGCGTTGAAGGCGCCGCGCAGCTTGTAGCTGCGCACCGGGCTCAGGTCCTCGCGCTTGAGCCAGACATCGGCGCCGAAACGCTCGCTGAGATGGGCGTTGCGCAGAAGCGGTGTCTCGGGGAAGACCTCGCGCATCGCCACCGCGGCAGCGCGAGCCTTGTCTTGAAAGCTGTCCATGGCCGAGAGTTGGCGCATCACCCCCGACAAGGCAAGCCTAGTCGAGCGCACGTCCCTCGACAAAACACCCATAAAGCGTGGTCAGCACGGAAATGCCGATCATCGTCGCGAACCAGTTGACGACGATGGAATAGATCAGGCTGATCACCGAGCTGCTGTCGCCGTCGATCATCGCCGGCACGCTGATCAGGAACTGCCCCGCCATGACGATCAGCGCCAGCACCAGGATCGCCTTGTCGTCCTTGGCCGTCGCCTTCCACGATTCGCCAAGGCTCAAGGTCTCGCCAAGCGCCGCCGCCGGCAGGATCAACCCGATGCGGAAGAACACGTAGCTGGCCAGCCCAACCAGACCGAAGGCCACGAGCCCGACCAGCCCGGGTGCCGCCATGGCCACGCCCATCGCCAGCCCGCCGATCACCGCGATGCCAAGCCCGATGAGCAGGCCGATGACGATGGACCGGCCGAGATAGCTCAGCATCTCCGAGCCATGCCACGCCGGCAACCAGCCGCGCGGCGTCTCTCCGGTCAGCACGAACCGGTGCCAGCCGACGGCGATCCACAGGCTCGCCACCAGTGCAAGTATCATCAGGATCAGCAATTCTCCGGCCGCCACCGGCGCCGCAGCGGGATCACCGCCGACCGGATCGGCCTGCGGCATCATGAAGGTCACGATCTGCGACGCTGCCTGCAACAGGTAGAGCACCGCCGACACGCGCAGCGCCGGGCCAAGGTTGTCCAGCACCATCCGCACCGAATGCATGAAGATCTTCCAGCCCATGAACCTGCCCATCTTTTCCGCCGCGTCTCGGCAGGGCTAGCACAGCCCGAGGGGGCGTCAACGCCCGATCCTTGCCCCTGCGTCGAAAAGGCGGTAACCCGCGCTCCAGTTTGCACGTGAGGAAAACCCAGATGTCCGCGCCCAAGAAAGTCGTCCTGGCCTATTCCGGTGGCCTCGACACCTCGATCATCCTGAAATGGCTCCAGACGGAGTATGGCTGTGAGGTCGTCACCTTCACCGCCGATCTCGGCCAGGGAGAAGAGCTCGAACCCGCCCGCAAGAAGGCAGAGATGCTGGGCGTGTCCGAGGTCTATATCGAGGACCTCCGAGAGGAGTTCGTGCGCGATTTCGTGTTCCCGATGTTCCGGGCCAACGCGCTCTACGAAGGGCTCTACCTGCTGGGCACCTCGATCGCGCGGCCGCTGATCTCCAAGCGGCTGGTCGAGATCGCCGCCGCCGAGGGCGCCGACGCGGTCGCCCATGGTGCCACCGGCAAGGGCAACGACCAGGTGCGCTTCGAGCTGGCCTGCTACGCGCTCAACCCCGACATCAAGGTGATCGCGCCGTGGCGCCTGTGGGACCTCACCTCGCGGACCCGCCTGATCGACTTCGCCGAGAAGAACCAGATCCCGATCGCCAAGGACAAGCGCGGCGAGGCGCCGTTCTCGGTCGACGCAAACCTGCTGCACACGTCCTCCGAGGGCAAGGTGCTCGAGAACCCGGCCGACGAGGCGCCCGATTACGTGCTTCAGCGCACCGTTCCGGTCGAACAGGCGCCCGATGAGCCCGAATTCATCGAAATCGGTTTCGAGAAGGGCGACGCGGTGTCGATCAACGGCGAGGCGATGTCGCCGGCCACGATCCTGACCCGGCTCAACGAGCTTGGCGGCAAGCACGGCATCGGCGTGCTGGATCTCGTGGAGAACCGCTTCGTCGGCATGAAGTCGCGCGGCATCTACGAGACGCCGGGCGGCACCGTTCTGCTCGAGGCGCATCGCGGCATCGAGCAGATCACCCTCGATTCCGGCTCCGGTCACCTCAAGGACTCGATCATGCCGCGCTATGCCGAGCTGATCTACAACGGCTTCTGGTTCTCGCCCGAGCGCGAGATGCTGCAGGCGCTGATCGACAAGAGCCAGGAGCACGTGAGCGGCACCGTCCGCCTCAAGCTCTACAAGGGCGTTGCCCGCACCGTGGCGCGCTGGTCCGAGCACTCGCTCTATTCCGAGGCCCACGTGACCTTCGAGGACGACGCCGGCGCCTACAACCAGGAAGACGCCAAGGGCTTCATCCAGCTCAACGCGCTGCGCCTGAAACTGCTGGCCGCGCGCGACCGCCGCTTCAAAGGCTGAGCCAAGCCTCGGACGTCTGCAAGGATTGCCCCCGCCGGACATGCCTCCGGCGGGGATATTTTTTGGCCAGAAGAAGACAGGGGCGCTTCCCTCATGGCCTCTTCTGGCCAAAAATATCCCGGGGAGTCCGCGCCTCGCGCGGGCGGGGCAGCGCCCCAATGGCCCGGAGGGCATCATGGCAGAGCTTCAGGAGTTCGTTCAGGCGCAGGATCGCCACTGGCCGCAGATCCTTGCCGAGCTGCGCGACGGGCGGAAGGCCACGCACTGGATCTGGTACGTGTTTCCGCAGCTCGACAGTCTGGGCCGGTCGCAGATGGCCCGGCATTTCGGCCTGACAGGGCGCGACGAGGCGGCAGACTATCTCGCACACCCGGTGCTCGGCCCACGGCTCCGGGACGCGACCGAGCTTTTGCTGCGGCACGAGGACACGGCACCGGAGGACATTCTAGGCTCCGTCGACGCGCTCAAGGTGCGGTCCTGCATGACGCTTTTCGAGGCGGTGCCGGGCGCGCCGGGCTGTTTCCGAGAGGTGCTGAACAGGCTCTATGCGCGGCAAAGATGCCCTGTCACACGTGAAGCACTGACCTGAGGCGGAAAGGAAAGCCTGAGGCGGAAAAGAAAACGCCGCCCCCGCGGCCAGTGCGGGGACGGCACCGAAGACCGTCGTTGAGCCAGGAAGGGCGGCCTTCGGTTACTTGTTACGGGTACCGGTCACTCGTTACGAAAACCGTCTACTCGTGAACACAAAACTCATTCGACGGTGATCGTGGTCATCACCAGATCGCCATCGACACGGATCGGGCCATCTTCCTTGGCACCGAGCGTGTATTCGAAAACGCCGGTTTCCATGCCGCCTGCTTCCGCGTGCACCATCAGCATCAGCATGTCGCCCGACGCCACCTCTTCGGTAAGGATCGCGGCCACGTCCATGGTCTCGCCGGCGCGCAGCGGCGCGTGGCCGACCACGGGACCCGGCTTCATCTCGGCATCGGTGCGATGCACCACCAGCCAGCCATTCTCGCTCGCGGCGACCTTATCGGCGCTGACGATGCCGTTCGACACGCTCTGATCCATCGCCTCGACCATCGGGGCCATGTGGTCATCCGCGAAGGCGGCACTGGCGGTCAGGGTCAGGGCGGCGGCAATTGCGAAACTCTTCATCATACTCTCCTGTCGTGTCTTGGGCAGGCAACCGAATGTTGCCCGATCTGCCCTAAGCCACGGCGGCCGGGAGGTCGGAGTTTCAGCAAGATCGAAAAAATCTGAAAAAAATCAGATCAGCGTCGCGGAGCGCATCTTCTCGTAGGGCTCCATGGCCTCGTCGGCGAGCGCCCTGGCCCGCCCCTCGAGCACCGGCAAAGGTCCTTCCGGCCCGGCAAACCCGGTCGAGCGATGCACCGAGGCGTACCAATGCGGTGCCCAGACGCCGTCCTGCGCGTGGCCGCCAGCGGGCCAGTTCAGCATCGCCGGGTCGAACGCCAGCCCGATCGCTTCGCAAAGCGCCCCCAGCTTGCCCTCGGGATCACGGCGGATGTCGGCGCTGTCGATGACGTAAGGGGTGAGCCCGAGGGACGCGACATGCTCGTAGAGTTCGGCCTGCAGGGCGAAACCGATATCGGCGGCGGTGGGGTTCTCGTAGCCCTTGGAGAAACTCGCCACCACCCGCGCCGGGTGGCGCAGCAGGAAGACGTTGACGCAATCCGCCATGAAGTCGCGCGGCATGCCGGGGATCATGTGCTGGCACATGTGCTTGTGATAGGCGTGCGGCTTGCCCCCCGGGATCGGCCCCGAAAGCTGCGCCGCGACTGCCTCGCCGCTCTCCGGGCGGCTGGCCATGATCTCGTCGCCCATCGGATGCGCCAGCCCGGTCATGCGCAGGTAAGGCCCGTAGAACGGCTCGTCGATGACATGAAAATCGGCGCGGTTGCCGAAGGCGTACATCATCGCGGTCGACAGGTTCCGCGGTCCCGACCACATGGCGATCCTCATGACGTCACAAGCTCCTTGTAGAGCGCCCGGAGGCGTTTCGTCACCGGGCCCATCTCGCCCGTGCCGATGCGGCGGCCGTCGATCTCGCCCACCGGGGTCTGCGCCCCGAAGGTGCCGGTGAGGAACGCCTCGTCGGCACCGTAGGTGTCGACCAGCGAGTAGTTACGCTCGTAGACCGGGATGTCGTTGGCGCGGCAGAGGTCGATCACCTTCTGCCGCGTGATGCCGTTCATGCAGTAATCGCCCGTCGAGGTCCAAACCGCGCCCTTGCGCACGATGAAGAAGTTGCAGGCGTTGGTGGTGTTCACGAAGCCATGCACGTCGAGCATCAGCGCCTCGTCGGCGCCGGCCTTCTCGGCGGCGATACAGGCGAGGATGCAGTTGAGCTTGGAATGCGAGTTGAGCTTGGGGTCCTGCGTCATCGGCAGGCCGCGCTGGTGCGGCACGGTGGCAAGCCGGATCGGACGCGGGATCGAAGGCTGCGAGTGCTCCATCAGGATCACCACCGTCGGCCCCTGCACCGACAGGCCCGGATGCTGGAAGGGCCGTGTCTTGATGCCCCGCGTCACCATCAGGCGGCAATGCGCGTCGGTGACCATGCCGTTGGCCGCGCGCGTTTCCTCGATCGCATCCAGCAGCTCGGCCCGCGTCAGGCCGATCTCGAGGTCGATGGCCAGCGCCGCCTCGAACAGCCGGTCGAGGTGTTCGTCGATGAAGCTCCAGCGCCCGTCATAGAGCCGCAGCCCCTCCCAGATGCCGTCGCCCAGCATGAAGCCGGAATCGTAGACCGAGACCAGCGCCTCCGCCTTGGGTTTGAGCGCGCCATTGACCCAGATGAGGATCTCTTCGTTGCGGGCGTCGTCCTGCGCCTGATGTGTCGTGACCTTGTCCATGTGCGCCACGCTAGGAGCGTTTCGGCCCGGGCGGAAGGGGTCACGCGCGCTCACCATGCGGTGAAATCGCGTTGCAGCGATTGATTGCGCAGCGTGCAGGCCGCAGCCTGTTGCGCAAAGGGAGGACGCATCATGTTCCGCAGCATCATTCTATCCGCACTGATCGTCATGGGGCTCTGCGTGCAGTCGCAGCGCGCCGAAGCCGGAGAGCGCCGCGACATCGTCGTGGCGGGTGGCTGCTTCTGGTGCGTCGAGGCCGATTTCGAAAAGGTGCGCGGCGTGCTGGGCGCGGTCTCGGGCTATACCGGCGGCACGACGGCCAACCCGACCTACAAGCAGGTGAGCCGTGGCGGCACCGGCCACTACGAGGCGGTGAAGATCACCTATGACAGCGCACAGGTGAGCGCCGACCAGCTCTACGCGATGTTCTTCCGCTCGGTCGATCCCACCGATGCCGGTGGCCAGTTCTGCGACCGGGGCGAGAGCTATCGCACCGCGATCTTCGTCTCCGATGCGCGGGAAAAGGCCGCGGCCGAGCAGGCCAAGGCCCAGGCGCAGGCGGCGCTCGGGCAGTCCATCGTCACGCCGATCCTGCAGGGTGCGCGGTTCTACGAGGCCGAGGACTATCACCAGGACTACTACAAGTCCGACGACCTGATCCTGTCGCGCTTTGGCCCGATCTCGAAGGCCAAGGCCTATGTGCGCTACCGCGATGCCTGCGGCCGCGACCAGCGCGTCCGCCAGCTCTGGGGCAGCGACGCGCCCTTCGTCGGCGGCTGAGGCTCAGCCCAGACGGGCGTCCTGCACGTCCTTGAGGTCGGGGATGACATCGGCGGTGCCGCGGCGGGTCACCATGATCGCCGCGGCGCGGGTCGCGAGATCGACCGCCTGCTTGAGCGGCATGCCACGGTCAATGCCGGCGATCAGGTAGCCTGTGAAGGTGTCCCCTGCCCCGGTCGTGTCCACCGCATCTACCTTTGGCGCGGCAAAGCGCTCAGGCTTCCAGCCGTTCTCTGCAAGGTGAATGCGGCAGCCGTCACCACCCTCGGTCACGATCACCGTCTTCACCCCCATGCGCGGCAGATCGAGCCCGGTCGCCTCCTCGAGCTGCGCCATCTCGATGGCGTTGAGCACGAGGATGTCGGTGTGATCGAGCACCGCCAGCGCCGCCTCGGCCTCGAACGGCGCGGCGGCATAGGCGACACGCAGCCCGAGCTTGCGGGCCATGCGCGCCGCCTCGGGCTGCAACAGGGTCTCGTTCTGCATCAGGAGAATGTCGCCGGTATCGGCATCCGCCAACACGCGGCCAAGTAGTTCCTCGGGGATCGCGTGGTTGGCGCCGTGATGGATGACGATGGAGTTCTCGCCCTGCCCGTCGACAAGAATGATCGCATGGCCGGTGGCCGCGTCGACCGTGGCGATGTGGCGGGTGTCGACGCCGTATTCCATCAGACGCTCGACCGCCCAGCCACCCTCCTTGCCGACGGCGCCGATATGCACGACGCGCCCCGCCGCGCGGGCAGCGGCGACCGACATGTTGGCGCCCTTGCCACCAAGCCCCCGGATCATCTCGGAGGCGGCGAGGGTCTCGCCCGGCAGCGGCAGGTGAGGCACGGAATAAGCCAGATCCGCGTTGATCGAGCCAAGATTGTAGATCGTCATCCGTGCCTCCTCCGGTGCTTTGCGGTCAGCCGACCTTGCAGGCTGCCAGGACCGCCATGTTCAGGATGTCATTGGCGGTCATGTTGGTCGAGCAGATCTGGATCGACTTGTCGATGCCGGCGAGGATCGGCCCCACCACCGTGGCACCCGCCATCTCCTGCATCAGCTTGACCGAGATCGATGCCGAGTGCCGCGCCGGCACCACGAGGATGTTGGCCGGCCCGGTGAGACGCTGGAACGGATAGGCCTCCTGCGCCTTCGGGTTCAGCGCCACGTCGACCGTCATCTCGCCCTCGTACTCGAAGTCGACGCCGCGCTCGTCGAGCACCTGCGGCGCGAGATGCATCTTCTGCGCCCGCTCCGAAACCGGGTAGCCGAAGGTCGAGAACGACACGAAGGCCACGCGCGGCTCCATGCCGAGATGCCGCGCCACGTCGGCGGCGCGCTCGGCGATGGTGGCGAGGTCGTGCTGCTCGGGCCATTCATGCACCAGCGTATCCGAGATCAGCACGATCCGGCCATTAAGCAGCAGAGCCGTGACGCCGACCGCGCCATGCTGCGCGTCGGCATCGAATACGGTGTTGATGCGCTCGAGCACGTGCGCCGACTTGCGCGTCGCGCCGGTGACAAGACCATCGGCATGACCGTGTGCCAGCATCAACGAGGCAAAGACGTGACGGTCGCGCGCGGCCATCCGGTGGATGTCCTTCAGATCGCGGCCACGACGTTGCAGCCGCTGGTAGAGGAAATCCTTGTAGGTATCGAGATACCGGGTGTTGCCCGCGTTGACGATCTCGAGCTCGCGGAAGGCGTCGGCCAGTCCGGCCTCCTCGAGCTTCTGTTTCACGTCGTCCTCGCGGCCCACCACCAGGGCCTTGCCCAGCCCGTTGCGCTGGTACATCACCGCGGCGCGCAGCACGCGCGGATCGTCACCCTCGGCGAAGATCATCCGCGCCTGCGCCTGACGCGCCCGGTTGTTGATGCTGCGGATGATCGGTGCGGTCGAATCCATGCGGCCCCGAAGCGTCTCTTCATAGGCCTCCATGTCGATGATCGGCCGCCGCGCGGCGCCGGTCTCCATGCCGGCCTTTGCCACCGCGGGCGGGATGCGGTGGATCAGGCGCGGATCGAACGGCGTGGGAATGATGTAGTCGCGACCAAAGGCCAGCTGCTTGCCATAGGCAAGGCCGACCTCGTCGGGCACGTCCTCGCGCGCAATGGCGGCGAGCGCCTCGGCACAGGCGATCTTCATCTCGTCATTGATCGCACGGGCGTGGATGTCGAGCGCACCGCGGAAGAGATAGGGAAAGCCCAGAACGTTGTTGACCTGGTTGGGATAGTCGCTGCGTCCGGTGGCCACGATGGCGTCGGGCCGCACTTCATGCGCCTCTTCCGGCGTGATCTCGGGGTCGGGGTTGGCCATGGCAAAGATCACCGGGTTCTCGGCCATGCTCTCGACCATGGCCTGCGTCACCGCGCCCTTGGCCGAGACGCCGAGGAACACGTCCGCCCCGGCCATCGCCTCTTCCAGCGTGCGCAGATCGGTGCGCGCCGCGTGGGCCGATTTCCACTGGTTCATGCCCTCGCTGCGGCCTTGGTAGATCACGCCCTTGGTATCGCACATGATGCAGTTGTCATGCTTGGCGCCCATCGCCTTGACCAGTTCAAGGCAGGCGATCCCCGCAGCGCCGGCACCGTTCAGCACGATGCGGCACTCCTCGATCTTCTTGCCGCTCAGGTGCAGCGCGTTGATCAGGCCGGCGGCGCAGATCACCGCGGTGCCGTGCTGGTCATCGTGGAAGACCGGGATGTCGCACTCTTCCTTGAGGCGCTGCTCGATGATGAAACACTCGGGCGCCTTGATGTCCTCGAGGTTGATGCCACCGAACGTCGGCGACATCAGCTTCACCGCGCGGATGATCTCTTCGGGGTCCTCGGTGTCGAGCTCGATGTCGATCGAGTTCACGTCGGCGAAGCGCTTGAACAGCACCGACTTGCCCTCCATCACCGGCTTCGAGCCGAGCGCGCCGAGATTGCCCAGCCCCAGCACCGCAGTGCCGTTCGAGATCACCGCGACGAGGTTGCCCTTGTTGGTGTAATCATAGGCCAGTTCCGGGTTCTCGGCGATGTCCTCGCAGGGCACGGCAACGCCCGGGGAATAGGCGAGCGACAGGTCGCGCTGCGTGGTCATCGGGACGGTGGCCTTCACCTCCCACTTGCCGGGGGTGGGCTCGAGGTGGAAGGCGAGCGCCTCTTCCCGGGTGAATTTGATCTTGGCCATGTCGTCTTTCTCCAGCGCAGGGGCGAGCTTTGTCTTAGCGCAGGGTCAAGCACGGCTCAACAGCGCGGATTTCGGCTTTCGTCGGGGTCGCGCGCTTTGATATGTCTCGCCGGAGCAGGCAGACACAGGCAGTCACCCGGGGGACGACATGACGGCAGTCACGCCAATGATGGCGCAATATCTCGAGATCAAGGCAGGGCACCCGGACGCGCTACTGTTCTATCGCATGGGCGATTTCTACGAGCTGTTCTTCGACGATGCCGCCGCCGCCGCCGAGGCGCTCGACATCGCGCTGACCAAGCGTGGCAAGCACGCGGGCGACGACATTCCGATGTGCGGCGTCCCGGTCCATGCCGCCGAGGGCTATCTCCTGACGCTGATCCGCAAGGGCTTCCGCGTCGCGGTCTGCGAGCAGATGGAAAGCCCCGCAGAGGCCAAGAAGCGCGGCTCGAAATCGGTGGTGAAACGCGAGGTGGTGCGGCTCGTCACCCCTGGCACGCTCACCGAGGAGTCGCTGCTCGAGGCGCGGCGGCACAATTTCCTGGCCGCTTTGGGCAAGGTTCGAGACGCATGGGCGCTGGCCTGGGCCGATATCTCGACCGGCGCGTTCCACGTGATGCCGCTTGGCCAGGCCCGCATCGGGGCCGAGCTGGCGCGGCTTGCGCCCTCCGAGCTGCTGGTCTCCGAGGCCGCCGAGGAAGAACTGCGCGCGGTTCTGGGCGATCTCGGCATCTACCCCACCGTGCTGGGCCGCGCTTCCTTCGACAGCGCCGGCGCCGAAGCCCGCCTCTGCACCCTCTTCGGCGTGCAGACCCTGTCCGGTTTCGGCAGCTTCGAGCGCGCCGAGCTGGCGGCGATGGGCGCATTGGTCGACTATCTCGACATCACCCAGAAGGGTCGCCTGCCGCTGCTGCGCGCGCCGCAGCGCGACGCGGTCTCGCGCATGCTGCAGATCGACGCCGCCACCCGCCGCAATCTCGAGCTCACGCAATCGATGAATGGCGGTCGGCAGGGCTCGCTGCTCTCGGTGATCGACCGCACCGTGACGCCGGGCGGCGCACGCCTGCTCGAGCGCCGTGTCTCCTCTCCGTCGCGCGAGCTCTCGGTGATTTCCGCCCGCCTCGATGCGCTCGACTGGGGCATCGAGACGCCCTTCGCCAGTGCTCTGCGCGATCTGCTGCGCAAGGTGCCCGATCTCGACCGCGCCCTGTCGCGTCTCGGCCTCGACCGCGGCGGCCCGCGCGACCTCGCTGCAGTGCGCAACGCGCTGGCCCAGGCCGAGGAGATCGCGCAAGCGCTCGACGAGGCCCCCCTCCCTGCGCTTCTCGCCACCTCCCGCGATGCGCTGCGCGGCCACGAAGATCTACTCTCCCTGCTTGACGCCGCGCTGGTGGCCGAGCCGCCGCTGCTTGCCCGCGACGGCGGCTTCATCGCGCCCGGCTATGACGAAGCGCTCGATGAGGCCCGCAAACTGCGCGACGAGGGCCGCGGCGTGATCGCCGCCATGCAGGCGCAATACGCCCAGCAAGCCGGGGTCAACGCGCTCAAGATCAAGCACAACAACGTGCTGGGCTACTTCATCGAGACCACCGCCACCCACGCGGAAAAGATGATGTCGCCGCCGCTGAACGAGACCTTCATCCACCGCCAGACCACCGCCAACCAGGTGCGCTTCACCACCGTCGAACTGACCGAGCTCGAGACCCGCATTCTCAATGCCGGCAACGAGGCTCTGGACATCGAGAAGCGGCTCTATTCCGGCCTCAGGGACGCCATTCTCGCAGAGGCCCCCACGCTGTCGGAAACCGGGCTCGCCCTGTCGGAGTTCGACCTTGCCCTCGGCCTCGCCGATCTGGCCCGGGCCCAGGACTGGTGCCGCCCGCAGGTCGACGAGAGCCGCGCCTTCGCCATCGAGGGCGGCCGCCACCCGGTGGTCGAACGCGCGCTTCAGGCGCAGGGCGGCAGCCCCTTCATCGCCAATGATTGCGGTCTCTCGGCGCAAGGCGACGCCGCCTCCGTCACCCTGCTCACCGGCCCCAACATGGCCGGTAAGTCGACCTACCTGCGGCAGAACGCGCTGATCGCGCTGCTGGCCCAGATCGGCTCCTACGTGCCGGCGCGCTCGGCCCATCTCGGGTTGGTCAGCCAGATCTTCAGCCGCGTCGGCGCCTCGGACGATCTCGCCCGCGGCCGCTCCACCTTCATGGTCGAGATGGTCGAGACCGCCGCCATCCTCAACCAGGCCGACGACCGCGCCCTGGTCATCCTCGACGAGATCGGCCGTGGCACCGCCACCTATGACGGCCTCTCCATCGCCTGGGCCACGCTCGAACACCTGCACGGGGTGAACCGGGTGCGCGGCCTCTTCGCCACGCACTACCACGAGCTTACCGTGCTCGCCGGCAAGCTCGAGGGGGTGCGCAACGCCACCGTCGCGGTGAAGGAATGGGACGGCGAGGTGATCTTCCTGCACGAGGTGCGCGAGGGCGCTGCCGACCGCTCCTACGGCGTGCAGGTGGCGCAGCTCGCGGGCTTGCCCCGCGCCGTCACCGACCGCGCCCGCACCATCCTCGATGCGCTGGAACAGGGCGAACGCGAGCGCGCCGCCCCCAAGGCGCTGATCGACGACCTGCCGCTGTTCTCCGCCGCCGCCGAGGCCGCCCCGCAGCCCGCGCGCCCGACGGGCCCGTCGCAGCTAGAGGAAAAACTCGGCGCCCTCAGCCCCGACGACCTGTCCCCGCGCGAGGCCCTGCAGGCGCTCTACGACCTCAAGGCCAGCCTCGAGACATGAAAAAAGCGGCCCCGACGGGACCGCTTCACGAACAACATCTCTCAAAGACCCCCGGCTTTCTTCTGGCCGAAAATATCCCGGGGGGAGTCCGCCGCAGGTGGACGGGGGGCAGCGCCCCCCTCCTGCGCCGGGATCTGCGAGATCAGCTCGCCGGCATCGAGCTCACGCCGACCTGCGCGGGGCGCAGCAGCCGGTCGTAGAGATAGAAGCCCTCGGCGGACACCTGGATGATCTCGCCCGCCTTGGTGCCCGGCACCGGAGCCTCGAACATCGCCTCGTGCTGCTGCGGATCGAACTTGTCACCCACCTGCGGCGAGATCGTCGTCATGCCGTGCTTCGAGAAGGTGTTGGTCAGCTCGCGCAGGGTCAGCTCGATGCCTTCGATCAGCGCATCGGCGGCGTTTTCCTCGCGGGCGACGCCAAGGGCGCGGTGCAGGTTGTCATAGACCGGCAGCAGATCGCGGGCGAGACGCGAGCCGCCATATTGCTGCGCTTCGCGGCGGTCCTTGTCGGCGCGCTTGCGCGCGTTCTCGGCATCCGCCAGCGCCCGCATGAACCGGTCCTTGAACTCGTCGCGCTCGGCGCGCAGCGCATCGATCTCCGCTGCCTCGGTGTCGATCTCCTCGGCCTCGTCCGCGTAGGCCTCAGCCTCGGCGGCTTCGATGTCATCGAGAAACTCGTCGTTCTTCGGGTCTGCCATTCTTCACCTCTAGCTCCGCTCGGCAATCAGCTTGCCGACCAGCTGTGCCGTGTAATCCACGATCGGGACGATCCGGCCGTAGTTGAGGCGCGTCGGGCCGATCACGCCCACCGCGCCGATGATCTTACGATCCGCGTTCATATAGGGAGACACCACCAGAGAGGAACCCGAAAGTGAGAAAAGTTTGTTCTCCGAGCCGATAAAAATGCGCACCCCGTCGCCTGTTTCGGCCAGTTCCAGAAATTCAGCGATGTCCCGCTTGCGCTCGAGATCGTCGAACAGGCTGCGGATGCGGTCGAGCTCCTCGGTCTCGGCCTCGGTGCCAAGCAGATTCGCCCGGCCGCGCACGATCAGCCGCGCCGAATTGTCCGCATCGCTCTCCCATGTGGCGATGCCCGCCTCGATCAGGTCGGCGGCCAGCGTGTCGATCTCCTGCCGGCGGTGCTTGATCTGCTCGGCCATCACCCCGCGCAGCTCCGAGAGCGTCTTGCCCTCGATCAGCGCGTTGAGGAAATTCGCCGCCTCCCGCATCGAGCTTGGCGTCTGACCGGGCGGCGGACGGAACAGCCGGTTCTCGACATGGCCGTCGGCAAAGACCAGCACCACCAGCGCCCGGTCATGGCCGAGGCTGACGAACTCGATATGCTTGATCGGCGCCTCGTGCTTGGGCGTCAGCACCAGCGAGGCGCCATGGGTGACGCCCGACAGCGCCGAGCCGACCCGGTCGAGGATGCCGCCCATGTCGTCGCCGCCCGGGCCCAGCGTGGCGTCGAGCTTCTCGCGGTCCGACAGATCAAGGTCGCGCACCTCGAGCAGGCCGTCGACGAACATCCGCAAGCCCAGCTGCGTCGGGATCCGCCCGGCGCTCACATGCGGGCTGTCGAGCAGCCCGAGATATTCAAGGTCCTGCATGACGTTGCGGATCGTCGCCGCCGAGACCTTCTCGCTCAGCGACCGCGTCAGCGTGCGCGAGCCCACCGGCTCGCCGAATTCAAGATAGCTCTCGACGACCTTGCGGAACACCTCGCGCGAGCGATCGTTCATTTCATCGAATAGCTTGTTGCCCTCTTTCATCCGTGCCTCTCCGCGTCCTTGGGCCATTAAAAGCCCCCCCTCCGTGCCGTCAATCGGGGTTGCGGGGATAGCGGGGCACCAGTATCCCGGGCGCAACCGAGAAAGGGACTTCCATGAGACCGTCAGGACGAGATTTAAGCGAAATGCGCCCCGTTTCAATCGAGACGGGCGTCACGAAACATGCCGAAGGATCCTGCCTGATCAAGATGGGCGATACGCATGTGATCTGCACCGCCTCGCTCGAGCCCCGCGTGCCTCCGTTCATCAAGGGCTCTGGCCTCGGCTGGGTGACCGCCGAATACGGCATGCTGCCGCGCTCCACCGGATCGCGGATGCGCCGCGAAGCCACCACCGGAAAGCAAGGCGGACGCACCGTCGAGATCCAGCGCCTGATCGGGCGCAGCCTGCGCGCCGGCGTCGACCGCGTGGCCCTTGGCGAGCGCCAGATCAGCGTCGACTGCGACGTCATCCAGGCTGATGGCGGCACCCGCTGCGCCGCGATCACCGGCGGCTGGGTCGCCCTGCGCCTTGCGGTCAACAAGCTGATGAAGGCCGGCGACGTGATCACCGACCCGCTGATCTCGCCGGTCGCGGCGGTGAGCTGCGGCATCTACGCCGGCCAGCCGGTGCTCGATCTCGACTACCCCGAGGACAGCGAAGCCGGGGTCGACGGCAACTTCATCCTGCGCGGCGACGGCCAGCTCATCGAGGTGCAGATGTCGGCCGAGGGCGCGACCTTCTCGCGCGACCAGATGGGCACCCTGCTCGACCTCGCGGAATCCGGCGTGGCGCAGCTCGTCGAGGCACAGAAGGCCGCCACGGCATGACCCGCAAGTTCGAGGGCAAGAAGCTCCTTGTCGCAACCCACAACCGCGGCAAGCTTGAGGAGATCGCCGATCTCCTCAAGCCCTACGGTGTCGAGGTGGTCGGCGCGGCCGAGATGGACCTGCCGGAGCCAGAAGAGACCGGCACCACCTTCGTCGAGAACGCCCGCATCAAGGCCCACGCCGCGGCACAGGCCACCGGCCTGCCGGCGCTGTCGGATGACAGCGGCATCGCCATCGACGCGCTCGACGGCGCGCCCGGCGTCTACACCGCCGACTGGGCCGAGACCGGCAATGGCCGCGACTTCGTGATGGCCATGACCCGCGCGCATGACGAACTCACCGCCTCTGGCAAGCCCGAGCCCTGGACCGCGCGCTTCTGCTGCACGCTGGTGCTGGCCTGGCCCGACGGCCATGACGAGGTGTTCCCCGGCGTGATGGAGGGCCGCGTGGTCTGGCCGATGCGCGGCGATCACGGCCACGGTTACGACCCGGTTTTCGAACCGCAGGGCTACGACATCACCTTCGGCGAGATGGACCGCTGGGAGAAGAACAAGATCAGCCACCGCGCCGATGCCTTCGCCAAGTTCGTGACGGGCTGTTTTGGCTGAGACCTGGAGAGACGGAGGCTTCGGCCTCTACGTGCACTGGCCGTTCTGCGAGGCCAAGTGCCCCTATTGCGACTTCAACAGCCATGTTGTGTCGCACGTGGATCAGACCCGCTGGGCCGCGGCACTGGTCAGCGAACTCGCCCGCTACGGTCGCCAGACCGAGGGGCGGGTTCTGCGCTCGATCTATTTCGGCGGCGGCACCCCCTCGCTGATGGCCCCCGAGACCGTGCGCGCGGTGCTTGATGCCTCGCGCGATCACTGGGCCTGGGCCAATGACATCGAGATCACCCTCGAGGCCAATCCCCGCTCGGTCGAGATCAACAAGTTCGAAGGCTTCGCCATGGCAGGCGTCAACCGGGTCTCGCTCGGGGTTCAGGCGTTGCGGCCTGACGATCTGCGCCGCCTCGGTCGGTTGCACGACGTGGACGACGCGGTGCGCGCGCTAGAGATCGCCAAATCGACCTTCAACAGGGTCAATTTCGACCTGATTTACGGCCGGCAGGGTCAGAGCCTGTCCGACTGGGAGGTCGAACTGCGCGAGGCGCTCGACCTCGCCGCCGATCACCTCTCGCTCTACCAACTGACGATCGAGGAAGGCACCGCCTTCTGGGATCGCGCGCAGGCCGGAAAGCTGCGCGATCTGCCGAGCGAGGATCTTGGCGCCGACCTCTACCTCGCCACGCAGGAGATCTGCGAAGCGGCCGGAAAGCCGGCTTACGAGGTCTCGAACCACGCCGGTGACGGCGACGAGTCGCGGCACAATCTGGTCTACTGGCGCGGCGGTGACTACGTCGGCATCGGCCCCGGCGCGCATGGCCGGGTGACGGTCAACGGCCAGCGGAACGCCACCGTGGCGCGCCGTGCGCCCGGCGACTGGATCAAGGCCGCCGAAGCCGGATCTGCCGATCTGGAGGTGGAGTCCCTGACGCTTCAAGATGTCTGGGCAGAATACCTCATGATGGGGTTGCGACTTAGCGAGGGCCTAGATCTCGAGCGTGCGCGGATAATTGACCCCAAGCGCACCGACGCACTGTCTCTCGACCCGCTTGTTGAACTTGGCCTGATCTGGCGCAATGAGGCGCGCTTCGGCGCCACGCAACAGGGCCGGATGCTTCTCAACACGCTCACCGCTGAGCTTCTCTGATCTCACATCGCCTCTATCAGACATGAAAAAGCCCCGGCGCCATTCGGCCCGGGGCATTTCTCTTATCGCGTGCCGCCTCTCAGCGCGATGCGCTGAGGACCATGCAGAGCGTATCGAGCTCTTCGAGGCTCTCGTAGGAGATCGTGAGCTTGCCGCCCTCGGTGCCCGGCTTGTGAGCCACCGACACCTTCATGCCAAGCGCCGCTGAAAGGTCACCCTCGAGCGCGCGCGTGTCGGCATCCTTCTCCACCTCTTTTGGCGCAGCGCTCGACACCTTTGGCCGTTTCGGCTCTGATGCAGTGCGAACCAGAGCCTCCGCCTGCCGGACCGACAGTTTCTTGGTGATGATCTCGCGCGCGATGGCGTCGGGGTTTTCCGCCGTAACCAGCGTGCGCGCATGACCGGCGCTAAGATCGCCATTGCGCACGTAATCCTGAACGCTGTCCGGCAGGTTCAGCAGGCGCAGAAGGTTCGCAATATGGCTGCGGCTCTTGCCAAGCGCCTCGGCGATCTTCTCTTGCGTATGGCCAAACCGGAACATCAGCGCCTTGTAGCCCGCCGCCTCTTCGATCGCGTTCAGGTCGGCGCGCTGAATGTTCTCGATGATGGCAATCTCGAGCGTTTCCTGGTCATCGAGCTCGCGCACCAGGACCGGCACTTCGTGCTGCTTCGCCATCTGCGCGGCGCGCCAACGGCGTTCACCGGCGACGATCTCGAACTGACCTTCCGCCCCCGGCGCCGGGCGCACGATGATCGGCTGGATGATGCCCTTGGTCTTGATCGACTCCGACAGCTCCTGCAGCTGTTCGGGCGTGAAGGTGCGGCGGGGCTGATCCTTGTTCGGGACCAGGCTTTCGATTGGGACCATGCGGTCCGGGGTCTTCGGCGTCATGCTTTCCTGCTCGCGGGCAGGTGCAATATCGACATCCGACATCAGCGCGGACAACCCGCGCCCCAGACCCCGGCGTGCTTCCTTTTTCTCTGCCATCTCTGCTCTTTCTTCTTTTCTGGTCTCAGGCGGCGAGCCGCGCGTCTTTGCGCAGCAACTCATCGGCAAGCTCGCGATAGGCGGCTGCGCCCTTCGACTGGCTGTCGTAATTCAGCACCGACATGGCGTAGGACGGCGCTTCGCTGACACGAACGTTCCGCGGGATCACGGTCGAAAACACCAGATCTCCGAGATTGTCGCGCGCGTCATCTTCGACCTGCCGCGACAGGTTGTTGCGCGCGTCATACATGGTGAGAAGCACGCCTTCGATCCGCAGATCCGGGTTCGCGCTCTGCCGGATTTCGCGCACGGTCAGCATGAG
Organism: Salipiger bermudensis; assembly: GCF_017309175.1. NCBI lineage: Bacteria > Pseudomonadati > Pseudomonadota > Alphaproteobacteria > Rhodobacterales > Roseobacteraceae > Salipiger > Salipiger bermudensis. Next base: position 67,550 of record NZ_JAEKJV010000013.1, read on the forward strand.
TTGCGACAGGCCCTCCAGCGCGAAAAACTCGCTTTGCAGCGGCACCAAAACCGAATGCGCGGCAACCATCGCGTTGACCGTCAGCAGGTTAAGCGAAGGAGGGCAGTCGATCAGCACGTAATCGAACCCGAACTGGTCAATCTCGGTCTGGCGCAGAGCGTCGTGCAGTAGAAAGCTACGCTTCTCGTTCGAAACCAGCTCGATATCCGCCGAGCTGAGGTCCACGGTCGCCGGGATCAGATGAAGGTTCTCCTGATCCGTCGGCAGGATCGCATCTTCGAGCGCGACATCATCGAGCAAAAGTTCATACGTCGTGTATTGGCGGTCATCAGGCTCGATCCCGAGACCGGTCGACGAGTTCCCCTGCGGATCAAGGTCGACAACCAGGATCTTGAGCCCTTTTTCGGCCAATGCGGCGCCAAGATTGATCGTCGTCGTGGTCTTTCCGACGCCGCCTTTCTGGTTGGCGATGGCGATAATCTTGGGGGCACGAGGCCGCGACGGATCAGACATGTGTCAGCTCTCCGATGGTCAGGACGACTGCATTTGGATCTGTAATGCTTGTACGCTGTGCGAGATCGAACTTCCACGATTCCCGCGCCGCGGCGACTTCTTTTTCCCAGTTTGCACCTTTCAGGAACACCCCCTGCCCTGTCGGCGCGAGGTGACGCTCTGCGAAAGACAAAAGCGTCGGAAGGTCTGCCAACGCACGGGCGCTCAGAAAATCCGCTTCCAACGGCGCGAGCTGTTCGATCCGCGCGACCTTTACATCGGCGCTCACCCCCGTCTCGCGCAGGACCGATCGCAGAAAAACGGCCTTGCGCTGATCGGACTCGACCAGCGCAACCTTCATTTCGGGTGCGAGTTCATGGGCTAGGATCGCGACCACAAGGCCGGGAAAGCCGCCCCCTGCCCCAAGATCGGCCCAGAGACCGGTATCCTGCTTCCGCAGACCAAAAACCTGCGCCGAGTCGATGATATGGCGATTCCAGCCGTCCGACAGCGTGCTCTTGGCGACGAGATTGATCTTCGGAGACCACTTCTCGAGCATCGATGCAAAATGGTGAAGCCGCTCTTGTGTTTCACGTGAAACATCGAGCTCTGGCAGACGCGCGTCGAGAAGGCTCATGCCGATTTTGCCTGTCCATGCCGGCGAAGTCGAAGAAGCAAGAGCGACAGTGCCGCTGGCGTCATGCCGTCAACCTTCGCCGCCTGGGCCAGATTTTCCGGACGCGCGAGCGATAGCTTGTGCTTCAGCTCATTCGAAAGCCCTTCCACCGCGGCAAATTCAAACCCCCGCGGGATGGTCATCGCCTCATCGCGACGCAGGGCATCAACGTCTTTCTGCTGCCGGGCAATGTAATTCGCGTAAAGCGCATCCCGTTCAAGCTGCTGCGCGATTTCTGCGTCCATGCCTTCGAAGGCAGGTTCGCCGGCCACAAGCGTCTTCATGGTGACATCGGGAAACGCTAGGAGCTGAAAACCATTGCGCTTCTGACCATCCGGAGACACCCGGATCCCCATCGTTCCAAGATCCTTCGGCGCAAACTGACGGGATTCAAGCAGTTCTCGACCAGAGGACAGCTTTTCGAGCTTTTCACTGAACGCAGCACGCCTCTCTTCAGAGATGCAGCCCAGTTCAATGGCGCGGGGCGTCAGACGCTGGTCCGCATTGTCGGCCCGCAACGACAGACGGAACTCGGCACGCGACGTGAACATGCGGTAGGGCTCGCTCACGCCCCGCGAGGTCAGATCGTCGATCATCACGCCGATATAGGACTCCGAGCGCCCAAAATGAACACTCCCCTGCCCCAATGCGTCCATCGCGGCGTTCAACCCTGCCACCAGACCTTGCGCCGCGGCCTCTTCGTAGCCCGTGGTCCCATTGATCTGCCCCGCGAGGAACAGCCCGCCGACATTCCGGACTGCAAGCCGCAGGTCTAGCGACCGCGGATCTACGAAATCATACTCGATCGCGTAGCCCGGCTGCAGGATCTCAGCACGTTCAAGACCGAAGATCGAGCGCACGTAATCGAGTTGAACCTCTTCGGGAAGCGAGGTCGAGATACCGTTTGGATAGATCGTATGATCGTCCAACCCCTCGGGCTCGAGAAAGATCTGGTGCGAGGTTTTGTCGGCGAAGCGCACGACCTTATCCTCGATCGACGGGCAATAGCGCGGCCCGACACCTTCGATATGCCCTCCATACATGGCGGAGCGATCAAGGTTGTCGCGAATGATCTCGTGCGTGCGCTCGTTCGTGTGGGTAATGCCACAGCTGATCTGCCGCGCGGCAGGCGCCTGGGACAGAAACGAGAACAGCACCGGCTCTTCATCGCCCGGCTGCTCTTCGAGCTGCGACCAATCGATGGTGCGCCCATCGAGCCGCGGCGGCGTGCCGGTTTTCAGGCGCCCAAGCTCAAGCCCAAAATGGTCGATCCGCTCGGCGAGCCGGACGGAAGGGCGATCCCCCATGCGCCCACCGGGGCGGCTTTTGTCCCCAATATGGATCACGCCACGCAGGAAGGTGCCCGTGGTCAGGACAACGGAACCGCAGCGCAGCTCCGAACCATCGTCCAGGACCACGCCCTCGACCGTGTCGCCAGACATCATCAGGTCGACGACTTCGCCTTGGACGATGGTGAGATTTGGCGTGGCCTTCATCTCACGCAGCATCGCTTCGCGATAGAGCTTGCGATCCGCCTGGGCACGTGGTCCTTGCACGGCTGGGCCCTTGCGACGATTCAGAAGGCGGTATTGAATACCAGCCTGATCTGCCACGCGGCCCATGACGCCATCAAGCGCATCGATCTCGCGCACGAGATGGCCTTTTCCAAGCCCTCCGATGGCAGGATTGCAGGACATGACGCCAATTCCGGCCTCGGTCAGAGTCACCAGTGCGGTCCGTGCCCCCATGCGCGCAGAGGCCGACGCGGCATCCGAGCCCGCATGTCCGCCGCCCACGACGACAACGTCGAAATCACGATGTTTCACGTGAAACACTCCTCACTTACCGATGCAGAAGCTTGAGAAGATCTCGTCTAGCAGATTCTCAACGTCGATGCGACCGATCAAAAGTTCGAGCGCGCGGATTGCCGCCCGAATCTCCTCGGCCGCCAGGTCATAGCTGTCCGGACCGCGCGAAAGTAGAGATTTGGCGTCTTCCAGCGCAATACGACCTTCAAGGAAGGCCACGCGATGACGTTCCCGCGTTGCCAGCCCCGCCGCTTGGACCTTGTCGGACAGGCGTTCGCCAATCTCGGAAATCAGCGCATCAAGCCCCTGCCCCGTCTTGGCAGAAATGCCCTCGGCCTCTCCGGCAAGATCAGCTTTGGAGCGCAACACGATGTCGCTGTCCGACACGTCAAAGTCCGGCATACCGCGTTCGTCGCTCAAGATCACACGCAGGTCAGACGTCACGGCGCGATCACGCGCCCGCGCGATGCCGATCTTCTCGACGGGATCCTGCGTCTCCCGCAGCCCCGCCGTATCAAGAAGCGTCACCGGGAGCCCGGCAATCTCCATGCGCACCTCGATTACGTCACGCGTCGTGCCAGCAATCTCGGAGGTGATCGCCGCATCGCGACCTGCCAGCGCATTGAGCAAGCTCGACTTGCCGACATTCGGCGCCCCTACGATGGCAACCTCGAAACCGGTGCGGATCCGCTCGGCCCCCTCCATGCCACGGATTTCGCGATCCAGCCCGGCGATCACCCGTTCGAGGAACTCCCGAACCTCGCCTGACACGTCGACCGGAACCTCTTCATCGGCGAAATCGATGGTGACCTCGAGCAGAGACGCCGCGTGGACGAGATCGCGACGCCATTCTTCGACGCGCTCGCCCAAAGCACCGGCAAAAACCCGGAGCGCCTGGACGCGCTGGCTTTCGGTCTCGGATTCGATGAGATCCGCCAAGGCTTCGACCTGGGTCAGATCAAGCCGGTCATTCTCGAGCGCGCGCCGGGTGAATTCACCAGCCTCAGCCATGCGAAGGCCGTCCATCTCTTCGAGCTCACGCAAGACAGCGCGCTGAATGGCAACGCTGCCATGAACGTGGAATTCCGCGACAGCCTCGCCGGTAAAGCTCGCGCCCTTGGAAAAAAGCAGAACCAGCGCCTCGTCGAGCACTTGACCGGCGCGGTCCTTCAACCGGCGCAGCACAGCTTCGCGAGGTTTCGGCAGCGCACCCGCCAATTGCTCCGCCGCCCGCCAGGCAGACGGGCCGGAAACACGGATGACCGCTACGCCGGCCTTACCCGGCGCACTTGCAAGCGCAAAGATGGTGTCCAAACCTGCCTCCCGGCCGGCGTCAGCTGTTCATCGAGTCGAAGAATTCCGAGTTCGTCTTGGTCTGCTTGAGCTTCGAAAGCAGGAACTCGATGGCGTCGGTGGTGCCCATCGGGTTGAGGATCCGACGCAGCACGAAGGTCTTCTGCAGATCGACCTTGTCGATGAGCAGATCCTCTTTCCGGGTGCCCGACTTGAGGATGTCGATCGCCGGGAAGACGCGCTTGTCCGCGATCTTGCGATCCAGCACGACCTCCGAGTTGCCGGTGCCCTTGAATTCTTCGAAGATCACTTCGTCCATGCGGCTGCCGGTGTCGATCAGGGCGGTCGCGATGATGGTCAGCGAGCCACCTTCCTCGATGTTCCGCGCCGCACCGAAGAAACGCTTCGGGCGCTGCAGCGCGTTGGCATCGACACCACCGGTCAGAACCTTGCCCGAAGACGGCACGACGGTGTTGAAGGCACGGCCAAGTCTTGTGATCGAGTCAAGAAGGATCACAACATCTCGTTTGTGTTCCACAAGGCGCTTGGCCTTTTCGATAACCATTTCCGACACTGCCACGTGGCGCGTCGCCGGTTCATCGAAGGTCGAGGAGACAACCTCGCCCTTCACCGACCGCTGCATGTCGGTGACTTCCTCGGGGCGTTCGTCGATCAGCAGGACGATCAGGAAGCACTCGGGGTGGTTTTTCTCGATCGAGGTGGCGATATTCTGCAGCAGAACCGTCTTACCGGTCCGCGGCGGCGCCACGATCAGCGAGCGCTGGCCCTTCCCGATCGGCGACACGAGGTCGATGATCCGGGCGGAGCGATCCTTGATGGTTGGATCCTCGATCTCCATCTTCAGCCGCTCATCTGGATAGAGCGGCGTCAGGTTATCGAAGGCAACCTTGTGACGGGCGCGCTCGGGATCTTCGAAGTTGATCTTCGAGACATCAACCAGAGCGAAGTAGCGCTCTTCGTTGTCTGGCGCGCGAATTTCGCCTTCGATGGTGTCGCCGGTGCGCAGCGAGTATTTCCGGATCATCTCGGGCGACACGTAGATGTCGTCGGGACCGGGCAGATAGTTCGCTTCCGGCGAGCGCAGGAAGCCAAAACCGTCCTGGAGCACCTCGAGAACGCCGTCACCGCAGACTTCCCAGCCTTCATCCGCCCGCTCGCGCAGGATCTGGAACATCATCTCGCCCTTGCGCATGGTCGAGGCGTTCTCGATCTCGAGCTCCTCGGCCATCGAGAGCAGATCCTTGGGGCTCTGCGCCTTGAGGTCAGAGAGGTTGAGCGTTTCGCTGCTCATGCTGAATCCTTTCGGGCCAAGCGTATTCGTCGGCCTCAAAACTGTCTTTCTCTGGGAAGTGATCAGCCCGGACGGGCGTCGGACTCGGATTTAGCCATCGCCGCGCGATGAGTCAATCTTGCTGAGAGATCGAGGGCGCGAGGTGGGGGCCTCCCTTATCTCAAGAAAGAAAGAGAAAGGATGATTTTGGTTTAGGCCCCCTCGAGTCCGGTGGATTATTGAGTTCTCTCAAAGTTTTCCCGATCTGCACGGCCTGTGGATAAGATTGTGGGGCGCGATACGAGAAGTGCGCAAACTAAGCGGAATTATCGTTCATAAACATGATCTTGTTTGAAAGATACGGTCTCGGGAAAACTTTGGGACAGGCCGGGGAGCACGGGGTACATCCCCAAAGGCGAGTTATCCATGCCCACAGACTCAGGAATCACCCCGGGGCGCCGTGAAACGGCCGGGTTTTCCCCGTGCTTGCATGTCGGAGGGATTTTCCTCAGAACCATCCCCCGACAAGACCCCAAAGCTTTCGACAGGTTTTTCCACATGACTCTGCCGTTCATCCTGGCCTCCGGGTCCGAAATTCGGGCCGAGCTGCTGCGGAAAGCGGCGGTTCCGCACCGAATCGAGCCCGCGCGCGTTGATGAATCCGCCATCCGCGACTCACTGGCGACCGAAGGTGCCTCGCCGCGCGACGTGGCGGACGCGCTGTCGGAGTATAAGGCGCGCCGCGTGTCGCAGAAGAACCCCGGCGCCTTCGTTCTGGGCTGCGATCAGGTCCTCGCGCTGGGAAAAGAGGTGTTCGCCAAGCCCGAAACGCCTGACGCGTGCCGCGAACAGCTCATCCGGCTGCGCGGGGAGCGTCATCACCTCTATTCCGGTGCCGTGATCTACCAGGACGGCGAGCCGATCTGGCGTCATGTGGGCGTCGCTCGTCTGGTGATGCGCGATTTCTCGGACGCCTATCTCGACGATTACATCGCCCGGAACTGGGACAGCGTGCGCCACTCTGTCGGCGGCTACAAGCTCGAGGAAGAGGGCGTGCGCCTCTTCGCCCGCATCGAGGGCGACCATTTCACCATTCTCGGGCTGCCGCTGCTCGAGCTCATCGCCTTTTTGCAGGTCCGGGAGATCATTGCCGCATGACCGACACGCGAATTCCACTGGCCGGGGTCATCGGGCACCCGGTTGCGCATTCCCGCTCGCCGCTTTTGCACGGCCACTGGCTCAAGACCTACGGGCTTCAGGGTCACTACATTCCGATGGATATCGCGCCGGACAAGCTCGAGACCGCCTTCCGCACCCTGCCCGATCTGGGGTTTGTCGGCGTCAACGTCACCATTCCCCACAAGGAGAAGGTGATGGAGATCGCGGATCTGGTCTCGGACCGGGCGACGCTGATCGGCGCCGCGAACACGATCATCTTCCGCAAGGACGGCAAGATCCACGCGGACAACACCGATGGCTACGGATTCATCGAGAACCTCCGCCAAGGCGCGCCGGGATGGGATCCGCTGGCCGGACCGGCGATGGTTCTGGGCGCAGGCGGGGCCGCGCGGGCGGTGATCGCCTCGCTGCTCGAGGTCGGCGTGCCCGAAATCCGCATTTCGAACCGCACCCGCAACCGCGCCGAGCAGCTGCGCGAGGAATTCGGCGCGCGGATCCGCGTTGTCGAATGGGTTCAGGCCGGAAACGCGATGGACGATGCGGCTCTGGTGGTGAACTCGACCTCGCTGGGCATGGTCGGCAAGCAGGAGCTTCGCGTGCCGCTTGACGGGTTGCAGCCCGGGACCGTGGTCACGGATCTGGTCTATACGCCGCTTGAAACCCGTCTCTTGCGGGTGGCACGCGAGCAGGGCTGTACCTGCGTCGACGGTCTGGGGATGCTGATCCATCAGGCGGTGCCCGGGTTCGAGCGTTGGTTCGGCAAGCGCCCAGAAGTCGACGACGCGACCCGCGCCGCGATCCTGTGATGCGCTTCCTTCTCGGTCTCACCGGCTCGATCGGCATGGGCAAATCAACGACGGCGGGCTTCTTTGCCGAGCAAGGCTGCGCCGTGTGGGATGCGGATGCGGCAGTGCATCGGCTTTATTCCGAAGGCGGCGCCGCGGTGGCGCCGATGCAGGCGGAGTTTCCTGGCGCGATCGAGGACGGTGCGATCTCGCGCGACCGGCTGCGCGCGATCATCGCCGAGGATCCGACCGCCCTGCCCCGGATCGAGGCCATCGTGCACCCGTTGGTGCAGAAGGACCGCGCCGATTTCATCGCCGCGCATCCCGACCGTATCGTGGTGCTTGACGTGCCGCTGCTCTTCGAGACCGGCGGAGATGCCGCGATGGATGCCGTCGCATGTGTCTCGATCCCGCCTGATCTTCAACGCGAGCGGGTTATGGCGCGCGGCAGCATGAGTGCCGAGGATCTCGAGCGGATCCTTGCGCGCCAGATGCCGAATGATGAAAAATCCGCCCGGTCGGATTATGTCATCGAAACCGACACGCTTGAGCACGCCAAGGCTCAGGTGCAGGCTGTGATGCAGGATATCGAAAGGCGGCGACATGCGTGAGATCGTACTCGACACCGAAACCACCGGTTTCGAGCCGGAAACCGGCGACCGGATCGTCGAGATCGGCGCGGTGGAGCTCTACAATCACGTGCCCACCGGCAAGACCTACCACCAATACATCAATCCCGAACGCTCGATGCCGCAGGAGGCGTTTGAGGTGCACGGGCTGGGCGACGATTTCCTGCGTGACAAGCCGCTTTTCGCACAGATCGTCGACGAGTTTCTCGAATTCATCGGCGATTCGAAGCTGGTGATCCACAATGCCACCTTCGACGTCAAATTCCTCAACGCCGAGCTCGGCTGGTCGAAGCGCCCTCTCCTGCCGAAGGATTGCGCCGTCGATACGCTGGCCATCGCGCGGCGCAAGTTTCCTGGCTCGCCGGCTTCGCTCGACGCGCTCTGCCGGCGGTTCGGCATCGACAACTCGTCGCGGACGCTGCACGGCGCGCTGCTGGACAGTGAGATCCTGGCCGATGTCTATCTCGAGCTGATCGGCGGCAAGCAGCCCGATCTGGTTCTCAGCCCGGTGCGCCAGGGCGGTGGATCCGATGGCGGCGATGACAACTGGCGTCCGCAGCGCCGGCCGGAGCCGCTGTCGCCGCGGATCACCGACGAAGAAAAGGCGGCTCACGCCGCCTTTGTCGAGAAACTCGGAGAGGCCGCGCTCTGGTCGCGCGGCTGAACGATCAGGCGTCGAGCTTCTGCTCGCCGCTGGCCGCGGCCTGCTGACGGCGCGCGATCTCGTTGCGATAGAGCGCGACGAAATCGATCATCTCGAGGTTCAGCGGCGGGAAACCACCGTCGCGGGTCACGTCCGAGACGATGCGGCGTGCGAAGGGGAAGATCATCCGCGGGCATTCGATCAGCAGGAACGGGTGCAGCTGCTCTTCCGGGACGTTCTCGATGTGGAACACGCCGGCATAGTCCATTTCGAGGATGAACAGCATCGCGTCGCTGCCCTTGGACTTCGACTCGACCTTCAGCTTGAGGATGACCTCGTACTGGTTCTCGGCCGAACGCTTCTTGGCGTCGAGGTTCACCTGAACCTGAACGTCGGGCTGCACTTCGCCGTTGCTGCCCTTCTGGGCAAGGATGTTCTCGAACGACAGGTCACGCACGAACTGTGCGAGAACGTTCATCTTCACCGGTGCTTGCTGCGCACCGGCCTCACCATTCTGGGTGGCTTCTTCTGCCATGATGTCTCACTCCTCGAAGCAGGTTTGGGTATGCAATAGCAGCCCCGTGTCGGTGCCTCAATGCTTCGTCCAGCCAGACCCGGGGTGATTTGGCTTCTTGTCTTGCCCGACTTCCGTAAATTCGCCGTCAATGACATCGCCTTGCGGAGAATGCTTGGGATTTTGTCGTGCATCGGGTCGTGGGCCGGCCTGCGGGCCATGCTGGGGACCGGGCCGCGGGCCGGGTTGCGGGCCCGGACGACCGCCCATCTCGAAGCGGGTCACGCTCACCCGGCGCGAGATGTAGGTCAGCACCATCTTGCGGAAGGCCGGCGTCAGAAGCGCGAAGCCCACCGCGTCGGTGAAGAAGCCCGGCGTCAGCAGCAGCGCACCTGCGAGCAGGATCATCGCACCGTGGGCCAGAGGCGTGGTCGGATCCTCGAGCCGCGAGAACGAGCCCTGAAGATCGCCCATTGCCCGCAGCCCCTGAGAGCGCACCAGCCAGGTGCCGATCACCGCGGTGATGACGACGATGGCCAGCGTCGGAAAGAGGCCGATCAGCCCTCCGACCTGGATGAACAATCCGATTTCGATCAGCGGCACGAGCAAAAATGCCAGAAAAAGCCACATATGCGGTCTCCCTTGCGGTTGGGGGCCGGTAGACTTGCCGGGACCCAGCCCCTACATAGGATTGCAACAACAAAACTTCCACGTTTGCGCGCATGAGGTGCCGATGAATACGCCGATCGTCCAGCTTCTGGTCCTTGCCGGGATCGCGATCTTCCTGATCCTGCGGTTGCGCAGCGTTCTGGGAACGCGTGACGGCTTCGAGAAGCCCGAAGCCCCCTCGCCCAGCCGCCGCGATGACACCGCGCGCGACTTCGAGGTCATCGAAGGGGGTCCCGATCACGATATCATCGATCACGTTCCCGAGAACAGCCCCGCCGCCGAGGCGCTGGCCAAGATGAAACGCGCCGAGCCCTCTTTTGGTGTGGGCGAGTTCCTCTCGGGCGCACGCGGCGCCTACGAGATGATCCTGATGGGCTTCGACAATGGCGAGATCGAGGATCTCAAGCCGTTCCTGTCGGACGAAATCTACGAGAGCTTCAGCGAGGTGATCGAGCAGCGCGCCCAGCAGGGCCTGACCATCGAGGCGCAATTCGTCGGCGTGCGCGAGCTGTCGCTGGTGGATGCGACCTTTGATGACACCGAGCGTCTGGCCGAGATTACCGTGAAATATGTCGGCGAGCTGACTTCGGTGGTGAAGAACGCCGCCGGCGAGGTGATCGAGGGCAGCCCGACCGCGGTGAAGCGCCAGAAGGATGTCTGGACCTATGCTCGCCGCATGGGCAGCGACGATCCCAACTGGCAGCTGGTTGCGACCGACGAATAATGCGACAGGCGATCCGTGCCGCGATCCTCGCCGGCATGGCACTGGCAGGCACCATGAGCGCGGCGGACACAGACACCACATACCGGATTCTCGAGTTCTCGGATCTCGACGGCTGGGCGGCGGACGATCACTCCGCCGCCCTTTCGGTGTTCCTGGAGACCTGTGGCGACCTCGATGAGCCCGACTGGCGCAGCCTCTGCGCCGTGGCGCGCGACACCGACGACGCGAAGGATTTCTTCGAACTGTTCTTTCGCCCGGTGCAGATCTCGGACGGCAAGGACGGTCTGTTTACCGGCTATTTCGAGCCCGAGCTCAACGGATCGCTGACCCCGACCCCGCGCTATCGCTACCCGATCTACCGCATGCCGCCCGAGGCGGCCGAGATCCGGCCCTGGCTCGACCGGCGAGAGATCCTCTCGACCGATGTGATGCAGGATCGTGGGCTCGAAATCGCTTGGGTCGATGATCCGGTCGAGCTGTTCTTTCTTCAGGTCCAGGGCTCGGGCCGCATCCGTCTCCCGGACGGGCGGAACCTGCGGGTCGGCTATGGCGGTGCCAACGGCCACCCCTACCGCTCCATCGGCAAGGAGCTGATCCGCCGCGGGACCTTCGATCCGCATCAGGTCTCGGCGCAGGTGATCAAGAACTGGGTGCGCAGCAACCCGTTCGACGGCGAAGATCTGCTCTATCACAATCCCTCCTACGTGTTCTTCCGCGAGGTCAGCGAGGTGCCGGCCGATCGCGGGCCGCTCGGGGCGATGAACCGTTCGATCACCACGATGCGCAGCATCGCGGTCGATCCCGCCTTCACTCCGCTGGGCGCGCCGGTCTGGATCGAGAAGGCGGGCGCCGAGCCCCTGCACCGGCTGATGATCGCGCAGGATACCGGCTCGGCGATCAAGGGCGCGCAGCGGGCCGACATCTTTTTCGGTACCGGCGATGCGGCGGGCCGCCGGGCGGGCGAGATCATGGATCTGGGCCGCCTCGTGGTGCTGTTGCCGATCCAGCGCGCCTACGCGCTGCTGCCGGAATCGGTGCTATGAGGAAGCGTCGGCTAAGACCGGAGGAACTGGAGCTGTGGCAGCAGGTGGCACGGTCCGCGGAGCGCCTGCCGGGCCAGAAGCCGCTGCCGGATCCGGATGAGGCCGAGAGCAGTCTCCCGCCGCGCAAGTCCCCGCCGCCCAGAGACCCCCTGCCCGCCTTCGATCTCGGCAGCCGGTCGCAGCCTTCGCCCGAGCATCACGATTTCCTCGGCACCACGTCGGATCGGCTGTCTCGCGACCCTGTGCGCATGGATTCCAAGGCTTTCACACGGATGAAGCGCGGCAAGCTGGTGCCCGAGGCCCGCATCGACCTGCATGGCATGACCATCGATCAGGCCCATCCCGAGCTGATCCGCTTCATCCTGACCTCGCAGACGCGAGGTCTTCGGCTGGTTCTGGTGATCACCGGAAAGGGCATGCGCGAGGATCCGCACGACCCGATGCCGCGCCGGCGCGGCGTGCTGAAGACGCAGGTGCCGCAATGGCTGCGTCTGCCGCCGGCGGCGCAGGCGGTGCTTCAGGTCTCCGAGGCGCATAACAGGCATGGCGGCTCGGGCGCCTATTACGTCTACCTGCGCAAGCGCCGCTGAGGATCAGAGATCCGCGAGGATCTGCTCGGAGTGCACTTCGAGATAGATCCGCAGCCATGGGGTGAAGCGCGCGGCATCGTCGCGCGTCTGCCGGTGCAACTCGTCGAGCGGGACCCATGCGGTGTCCATGACCTCGTCCGGGTTCGGCGCGACCTCGAGCCCCTTGGGGGCGTATCCAACGAAGATATCGACCAGCTCGTGTTCGATCATGCCACCACCGACATCGGCGCGGTACTCGACCTGCCCGCGCGGGGCGAGCGTGACGCCTTCGATCCCCAGTTCTTCGCGCAGCCGGCGGGTTGCGCAGTCGAGTGGGCTTTCGTCCCAGTGCGGATGGGTACAGCAGGTGTTCGCCCAGAGACCCGGCGTGTGATACTTTCCAAGCGCCCGGCGCTGGATCAGCACCGCGTCGCCACGCAGCAGGAACACCGAGACGGCCTTGTGCCGCAGGCCCCTGAGATGTGCCTCGAGCTTGTCGATCGGCGTGAGCGTGCCGTCGACCCATGCGGGGATGTCGTTGGTCATGGGCTTCTTTCCAACGCCGCGCCGATGGCGTCAAGCTGGCACTGCCATTTGGTCGCATGTGACCGGTCGGGCTATTGTTGAGCTCTGCAAGCCTGCGCTAGGTTTTTGTCTGGACATACGTCACGGGAGACAAAATCCATGAAACTCAAGATAGCCACGGCCATTGCCGCAGTGACTCTTGCAGGCAGCGCAGTCGCTCAGGAGGCGGGCGACGCGGCTGCCGGCGAAGACCTGTTCGGCAAGCGCTGCCGCTCGTGCCACATGATCGTCGACGATGCCGGCGAGACCATCGTCAGGGGCGGCCGCACCGGACCGAACCTCTACGGCATCATCGGCAGCGAGGCCGGCGCGGTCGAGGATTTCCGCTACAAGAAATCCATCGAAGAGGCCCGCGAGAAGGGTCTGGTCTGGGATGAGGCCTCGTTCGAGGCCTACGTTCAGGATCCGACCGGCTTCCTGCGCGAGTATCTCGACGACAGCGGCGCGCGCTCGGGCATGACCTTCAAGCTTCGCGAGGGCGCGGCTGACGTCTATGCCTATCTCGCCTCGCTCGGCGGCGACATGTAAACTTCGCGAAACCTTTGCCGTCGGCTGGAGTCAGGACCGCCGCTTGGCAGCACAACGAAGAAAGGGCGCATCCGCGGATGCGCCCTTTTACGTTTCCAGCGGGCCGAGGCGTCAGCCGCCGAGTGTGCTGAGGTCCTGGGTCAGGCCGAAGGCGGTGCCGATCAGCGAGAACAGGGTCCGCGCCTGGCTCAGCGGTGCTTCGGTGGCGAGCACGGTGTCGCCGGGATTGATCCGGAACTTGCGTGCCGCGAAGAGCCCGTCGGCCGAGGTCAGGTCGAAGGCGAAGACGACCTGCTGCATGCTCGGTGCGCTGCCATCGGAGCGCAGCTGGTGCACGTCGTACTCGCGCAGGATCAGCACGCCCTGCGGGTCGGCGCGGGAATCCGCGAGACCGCCGACAAGGGCCACCGATTCGATGGCGCTGAGATCATCCTTGGGGAAGTCGATCAGCGCTTCGACTCCCGATGCGCCGATCGCCGAGAAGGTCTTGCGGTCTTCCTCGATGATGACCGTGTCGCCTGGCATGAGCAGCGTGTTGCGGGTGCCGTTCTCGAGCAGGTCCTCGATCGAGGTCTCGTAGGTGGTGCCGCTGCGCAGCAGGCGGACCCGGGGATTGTTCAGGCTGGGGCTGACCCCGCCGCCATCCGCGATCAGCCCGAGGATCTTGTAGTTGCGCGACGGCATCGGATAGGCGCCCGGGCTGTTGACCCCGCCGACCAGTTCGACCGAGTTGCTGCGCCCCTGTTGCAGGCTCAGCTGAACCTGCGCCGAGGGCGCGATCTGGATCAGCTTCTCCTGAATGCGGGCGCGGGCGGATTGCGGCGACAGCCCGCGAACGAAGACCTCGTCGACATACGGCACGAAGACCGCGCCGTTCGGGCCGACCTCGACGCCGTTCAAGGAGGCGGATTTCTCGGCGGCACCGGTCAGCAGCGAGTTCTCCTGGCTGTCCCAGATCACGATGTTGAGCCTGTCACCGGTCTGGATCACGCTGGAATTGGCGCCTTGCGAGGTGCCTGGCCAGGGGTAGTCGTTCTTCCAGCCAGTGCGCGGCCAGCTGGCGATCATCGGAAGGTTCGAACGGGTGACGCGGAGCGCCTGAAACGTCGGGTTTTCAACGTTGTATTCGCTGACGATCTCGGCCTGCAGGGCAGCGCCGCGCGGCAGTTGCGAGCAGGCCGCGGCTACCAGTGCCAGCAGCACGGCGAGAATGATGTGTGGTCTCGGCAATACAGGCTCCCTCGGAAAACCTTTGGTCGTCTCTCGGATCTTCTTAGCGTTTCGGCCCGATGCTAGACAATCTTCTATCCTCGAAAACGTTCTTCGGACAGGCCATCGTGACAGTTTCAGCGCTCCGCTCGGCCGACAGGCAAAATCCTTCCGATCGCGAGGGCCTTCGGTCAGCAACGGAGTGGGTGTTTTGAGTGTTGCCAAGCGTTCGGTCGACATCGGCCTTGCGGTCCTGTTGATCGTGATCCTGTCCCCGGTGATCGTGATCATCGCCCTGATCATCCTCTGGCGTGATGGTGCGCCGGTCCTTTACCTTTCCGAACGCATGAAGACCCCGGACGAGGGCTTTCTGCTTTGGAAGTTCCGCACCATGACAAGCGACAGACATGACAGCGGCGTGTCGGGCGGCGACAAGACGAACCGGATCACGGCCACCGGACGGGTTCTGCGGCGCTACCGGCTGGACGAACTGCCGCAGCTCTGGAACATCCTGCGCGGCGATATAAGCTTCGTCGGCCCGCGACCGCCGCTGCGCCGCTACACCGAGATGTTTCCCGAGCTCTACGCCGACGTGCTGAGATCGCGCCCGGGAGTCACCGGGCTTGCCACGCTGGCCTTTCACCGGACCGAAGAGCGGCTGCTGGCCGAGTGCCGGAGCAAGGAAGAGACCGAAGCGGTCTATTGCCGGCGCTGCGTGCCGCGCAAGGCCCGGCTCGACCTGATCTACGCCCGCCGGCGCAGCCTCTGCTTTGATGCGCGGTTGATGCTGGCGACGGTCATCCGACGCCTGCCGCTGCACTGAAGGCAGCGGCTCAGCGCTGAAGCATCTGCATCGCGACGTAGCCGAGATTCTCGCCCAGCCATTGCCGCGAAGCGAGGATCTCTCCGCTGCCCGACACCTTGTAGTAATCAACGAAGGGCGGGCCGTCGGGGCTTTCGCAGGCCGCGACCATCTCGGTCGCCCGGTCCTGAACGAGACCGATCGAGACATCAACCGTGGCGTCGGGCTCGACACCGCAGCGATAGGTGACCACCTCGGTGACATCCTCGGGGGTGAGATAACGCTGGATATAGCTGACCTGGCCGGCGCGGCGCGCCCGTATCAGGTCCAGCAGCGCCTCTTCCTCCGTCGACATCAGGTCGCCGCTCAGACCGCGGGTGCCGGTGATCATGCCGTGCCGCATGGTGACGGATTGGCGATCCGGGTTGGCGAATGTCTCGTAGGGACCGTTCTGTTCGATCCGGATCAGAAGCGCCTGCGATCCGCGGTCGGGAACCCCCAGGAAAGCGACGGGAAGGTCCGTCGCCGAGAGCGTCTGCACGATCGCCTGAGGGGTGATTTCGCCGTTGGCTTCCTGCTGGCGCAGCGAGGTCGGCACGATCGATTGCACCGGAAACTCGAAATAGGGGTCGTTGCTGCAGCCGGTCAGGACCGACGCCAGTGCGAGCAGGCCGATGCGGGGAAGGGTGGTGCGCAGGTTCATCGCCAGAATCGTCCCCAAGTGTTGCTCACGTCCGGTTCATGCCAGGTGCGGACTTGATCGTAGAGCCGCGACGAGACGTCGAGGCGGGCGCCGCCGTCGCGCTGAAGCGAGCGAATGGTTTGACGGCTCAGGGTTCGGGACGGGCGGCTGGTGCCGGCGCTCAGCGGGATCGTCAGCATGATGCCCTTGTCGAACGAGCCTTCGCCGAACTCTTCTTCGGTGACATCGGTGAAGGTGGCGAAGGCGCCGACGCTCCAGCCGTTTGCAAACTCGCGCGTCAGAGTGAAGGTGGCGCCGTAATCGCCGGCCAGGTAGCGGCCGACATCGACCTGTCCGTGAAAGCCGTTGCCGAAGGCGTAGTAGCCCGAGACGTGACCGTTCACATCCGGGATCTCGCGCTCGATGCCCGAAACCGGATCGACGGTGACATTTTCCTCTAGGCCGAACAGCCCGTCATAGGCCCGGCGCCGCACGTAGTTGAGCTCGGCGCCGAAGGCGAGACGGCTGTCGGCCGGCTTCCACAAGACTTCGCCCGACACGCCGGCATACATCCGTTCGAGATAGCCAACGGAAACGCGGCTGTAGAGCTCGGGGGCAGGGCGCCCGTAGAGGTCCAGCGTCAGATACCTGATGAAGGGATCGCCTTCATCGGCGTAGAGCCGATAGTCGGTGCGGACGCGCGGCAGGAGGCTTTCGGAT
The DNA here is from genome assembly GCF_017309175.1 of Salipiger bermudensis. Classification (NCBI taxonomy): domain Bacteria; kingdom Pseudomonadati; phylum Pseudomonadota; class Alphaproteobacteria; order Rhodobacterales; family Roseobacteraceae; genus Salipiger; species Salipiger bermudensis. The sequence continues at coordinate 84,391 of NZ_JAEKJV010000013.1, forward strand.
TCGCGGCTGATCTCGTCGAGATTGCCGATCACGCGCTTTCGCAATTCACCGGAGAGCACGACGTTGCGGCGGATTTCGTAGCTCGCGGCCACCCGTGCGCCGACATCGATGCGCAGGGGCATGTCCGGGTCGAAGCCCGAGTAATCGAAGTAGGGCGCCACCACCCAGTTGAACCGGGGAAAGGTGACCAGGTCTTCCGGCGTGCCGCGTCCGTAGGCGTCGGTGATGCTGGTCCGTGCCAGCATCTCGACCGCGGCGTCATTCTCGAGCGCCTCGAGATCGCTGCGTTTCATCGTGACCGCCGACATGGGAATGCCATTCTCGGTCGGGACGATGATGAATTCCTCCACCGAGTCCGGCAGGGTCCGTGTCATCACCCGTGCGGTGCGGCCGATTGCCTGCGCGGGGGCGCCATAGGTCGGATTGCGCAGCCAGACCGTCGCACTGCGCGGCCGGAGCTCGACATTCACAAGCTCGAGCTTCTCGCGCGAGAGGTTCGTCGTCATGCGCTGTTCGATACTGCGCTCGGTACCCTCGAGATCGGCGGTCCAGCCCAAGTCGGAGGCGCTGCCCGATGCGCGCCGCTTGACCGGAACGCCGGCGACCTCGATCCCGCCCGGAATGCCGGAGGTCTTCGGGTTTGTGGGGAAGGTCAGCTGAAGGCCGAGCGTGTCTCCGTAGGCGAAATAGAGCCCAAGCTGGGCGTCGTTGTCGAACCGGTACTGAGCCCCGAAGCTGTAGGGAGACTTGTGCTCGAACCCGCCGCGCGCGCTTTCGAGCGTGTAAGCGTCAGAGGAATACTCGAGCTCGAAGGTGAGTTTGTCGTTCGGAGACCAGCTGATGCCGCCGAAGGCGCCGACATCGCCGCGGAACCAGCGATCGTAGGTCGGCACACCGCCTTCGCCCAGGATCACCTCGGAGCGCTCGCCGATGGTGGTGAAGGAATTGTAGCTGCCAAGCCGGCCCCAGCCAAGGCCGCCCGTCACCCTCAGCCCGGGCGCAAGGGCCTTGGTGGCAACGATATATTCACCGCCATAGAGACCGGTGCCGACGAAGTCCTGCAGGCCGATGGCGACGGCGGGACGAAGCCGGGTCTCTCGCAGAAGCTGCACGCGGACGTCGAAACTGCGGTCGTAGTAAACGCCGTCGACACTCGAGGGGTCGTCGAAGTTCTCGATCCCTGCGTAGCGGAAGGTCCCGCTCAGCCACGGCGTGATCTGAAACGAGAATGCCGCCCGGTTGCTGTCACCGATGCGGCCGTAGGTAAGGCCGATCGTGGCGTCAGGGGCCATCTCGGCGGTCGGCATGTCGATCAGGCCGGGGGAGCCATAGGTGTTGTAGCTCGCGATCGTCTCGGATTGTGCGGAGCTGGTCAGAAGGAACGCCGCCCCCGCCGTCGCCAGCGCGCCGACGCGCTTTGCCCGATGTGATGATACCGCCGCCATAAAGCCGACCCCGTGTCTCGAAAGGTTTCTTGGACCTACAGCTATTCGGAAACCGTGATCCTGTCTATCGGCGGCAGAGAGGGCGTCTCTGCATGTGGGATTCTCGGCACGTCCCTGCCGGCAGGATGCGTCGAGAGTTTTAAATGTTAAGGCAGGCGTAACCGCTGCACCGCTAGACCGCTCTTCGGGGTGAAATACGAAGGTGGTGGAACATGGCGGTCGACAGCAGTGTCGCGCCGGTCATCATCAAAAGGAAGAAGGTTTCGGGCGGTGACGGGCATCACGGCGGCGCATGGAAGGTCGCCTATGCCGATTTCGTCACCGCGATGATGGCCTTCTTCATGTTGATGTGGCTGCTGAATGCGACAACGGAAAAACAGCGCAAGGGGCTTGCGGACTACTTCAGCCCAACCATCGCGATCAGCCGGGTTTCCGGTGGCGGCGATGGCAGTCTCGGTGGGGACAGCATCTTCTCCGAGAACACGTTGCCACGGGTCGGAACCGGCGCCACGAGCCTGAGGCCGACCTCGCAACATGCCGCGCGCGGCGCATCGGACCCGGGCGAGGCCGACGAGACCGGCGCGCAGGACGAGGCGCTGGAAGCGGTCGAGGATCTGCTCATGGGGCGTGGCGGCGAAAGCATGATCAGCGACACGCTGATGCGCCATATCGTGACCCGCGTCACCGATGAGGGGCTCGTGGTCGAGCTTTTTGCAACCGAGGAGGCGCCGCTCTTCGACGCCCAGGGCGCCCCGACGGAGCTGCTGCGCGCGCTCTCCGACGTGATCGCGGGGGTCTCGGACATGGTGACCAATCCGCTTGCGATCGAGGGCCATGTCGGGGCCTATCCGATCGTTCTCGCGCGCGATCCCTCCTGGGAGGTCTCGACCCGACATGCCGACCGATTCCGCGAGTTGCTGCTTGCGGACGGGCTGTCAAAGGCCCGGATCAACCGGGTCACCGCGCATGCCGACCGTGAACCGGCCAAGAACAACCCGATGGACCCGCGCAACACGCGGCTCGAGATCATCTTTCTGCGCAGCTGACCGCGGGCGGATATGCGGCGGATTTTAGCTGTTAGCTCCGGGTTAAGTCCGTGCGGTTAGGTCTGGTGGCGAGTTCTTCGAAGGTGACAGCAGAAAGGCGCGTCCATGACCATTTCTTCGTCTCTCAATGCCGGCGTTTCGGGGCTGGCGGGCAATGCCAGCCGCCTCAGCGCCATCTCCGACAATATCGCGAACTCCTCGACCTATGGATATCGCAGGGTCGAAACGGATTTCACCGCGCTCGTGATGTCGAGCGGAAGTCAGCGGGCCTACACCGCGGGTGGCACCGCGATCGACAACCTGCGCCTGATCGACGAGGGCGGGGCCATCGTCTCGACCAGCAACGCCACGGATCTGGCGGTGGACGGGATCGGCATGCTCCCGGTCGCATCGCAATCGCAATACGAAGCCACGGGCGAGCCCGAGCTATTGCTGACATCGACCGGCTCCTTCCGGATCGACGAGAACGGCTATCTGGCAAGCGAGAACGGCTACTACCTGATGGGGTGGCCGGCGGCGCTCGACGGCTCGATTCCGCCCTATCCGCGCGATACCATCAACGGTCTCGAGCCGGTCAAGTTCAGCCTCAGCCTCACCGGCGATCCGACCACCGCGGTCGACATGGCGCTGAACCTGCCCGCCACCGAGACACAGGCCGGCGCGGCGGGCGATGCAGAGTATCTCGAGATCGAGTATTTCGACAATGTCGGCATCTCGCAGAGCATCTCGATCACCTTCACGCCGACGGTTCCCGCCACCGGGATCTCGAATGAGTGGACCATGGTGATGACCGACTCCGCGCAGGACGGCGCGGTGATCGGTGACTACACCATCACGTTCGATGCGACGACCGGTGCGGGCGGCACGATCGCGACCGTGGTCGAAACCACGGGCGGCGCCTACAATGCCGGGACAGGCCTCTTCACCGTCGACGTGGCCGGGGGCCCGATCGAGTTCGACATCGGCGCCACGGGAACGACGGGGGGTCTGTCGCAGCTTGGCGACAGTTTCGCGCCGATCTCGATCTCCAAGGACGGCTCCTCGGTCGGCAACATGGTCTCGGTCGAGGTTGACGAGAACGGCTATGTCAGCGCGCTCTACGACAGCGGCCAGAGCCAGGTGCTCTACCAGATCCCGCTGGTCGACCTGCCCAATTACAACGGCATGATCGCGGTGGATGGCTCGACCTTCCGGCCCTCGCCAGAGAGCGGATCGTTCTTCCTGTGGGATGCCGGGGACGGACCGACCGGCAGCGTGAAGTCCTATGCCAGACAGGAATCCGCCACCGACATCGCGCAGGAACTGACCGACATGATCCGCACCCAGCGCGCCTATTCCTCCAACGCCAAGGTGATCCAGACCGTCGACGAGATGCTGCAGGAAACCACCAACATGAAGCGCTGAGCCCGGTAACGGGGTCAGCCCTTCCACGGAGGGCACCACATGTCACTGAGCGGAGCACTGTCCAACGCGCTGAGCGGGCTGACCGCGAACAGCCGATCGGCCGGCCTCGTGGCCTCGAACATCGCCAACGCGACGACCGAAAGCTATGGTCGCCGAACGCTCGATCTTTCGGCCCGGACGCTTGGAAATTCCGGTGGGGTGTGGATCGACGGGGTCACCCGCAATGTCGACCCCGCCGTGCTGGCAGACCGCAGGTTGTCCGACGCCCAGTCCGGCTTTGCCGACGAGATGCAGAGCTTCGCATCCCGCGTCGAAACCCTGCTCGGGCCGACCGACACGGCAGGATCTCTGGTGGGTCGCTATGCGGCCTTCGAGACCGCGTTGCTTTCTGCCGCCACCGATCCGGCGTCGGACCAGCGGCTGAAGCTGGTGGCGCAGAGGGCCGAGGATTTCACCACCATGCTGAACCAGATCAGCGTCGAGATCCAGGATGCCCGGACCGATGCCGACCGCAGCATCGGGTCACAGGTCACACGGTTCAACACCGCGCTCGGCCGCGTTTCCGAGCTCAACACCGCGATCAGCGACAGCCTGCTGCGCGGCGGCGATCCGGCGTCGCTCATGGACCAGCGCCAGCGGGTGATCGACGACGTCTCCGACATCGTGCCGCTCCGCAGCGTGGCACGCGAAAACGGGGCCGTTGCGCTCTACGCGGCGTCGGGCACGGTTCTTCTCGATCCGGATTTCCACAGCGACCCGGTGGAGATCAGCTTCACGCCGCAGGATCCGGTCACTGCCGATCTGAGCATCGGCGCCGGTACGCTGTCGGGGCTCGAGGTCAATGGCAAGGCGGTCAACAGCAGCAATGATGGCGCGCTCGGCGGCGGCACGCTCGGTGCCCAGTTCCAGATCCGCGATGTCGTTGCGCCGGATATGCAGGCGGCGATCGATGGCATTGCCCGTGACCTGATCGAGCGCTTCGCCCCGGGCGGTCCGGACAGCACCCTCGGGGCCACCGACCCCGGTCTCTTTACCGATGCGGGAGCCGTCTTCGACCCCTTGGACGAAACGGGGCTCGCAGGACGGATCGCGCTCAATGCGCTGGTCGATCCGGCCGGCAGCGGGACCTGGCGCCTGCGGGATGGCCTTGGCGCCGCGGTGCAGGGGCCGGTCGGAGAGGCACGTCTTCTTCGGGGCTATTCCGATGCGCTGGACGCGCTGATGAGCCCGGGATCGGCCGCGCTTGGGTCAGGCGCACAGAGCTTTGCCCAGCATGTCGCGGGTTTCCATGCCGCCATCGCTGCCGCGCGGCTGCGGGCAGATGGCGAGCAGAGCTTCAGCAGCGCCCAGAACACCGCGCTGAAGGAGCTTGAACTGTCCAAGGGGGTCGATACCGACGCCGAGCTGCAGGAGCTTCTCCGGATCGAGCAGCATTACGCGGCGAACGCGCGCGTCATCACCACGGTGGACGAGCTCATGCAGACCCTGATGAACATCTGAGGAGGCACCGTTGGATACCGTCGGAGATCTTGCCAGAACCCTGGTCCTGCGCACCCACCAGACCCGCCTGAACCGCGATCTCGACCAGCTCGCCACCGAGATCGCGACCGGCTTCGTCCGCGATCCGGTCTCCCATCTTGGCGGAGACGTCTCGTCGCTGGTCTCGATCGACCGCCGGCTGGCGCAGCTCGAAACCTATCGGGTGAATACGACCGAGGCCGCGTTCCTCACCGGCACCATGCAGACCACGCTGGATGAGATCCAGACACGGTCGGAACTGCTCTCGCAGGTGCTTCTCGCGGTCGAGCTGACCCCGAACGACGAGATGTTCCGCACGCTCTCCACCGAGGCAGGCAACGCCCTGGGCCACATGCTGAACGGGCTCAACCGATCGGTCGCCGGTCGCTTCCTGTTCTCCGGCACCGCCACCGATACCCCGGCGGTGATCGAGGGCGAGGCGATGATCGCCGAGCTTCAGACAGCGCTGGCCGGGGCCACGACCGTAACGGATGTCGAGACCGCCCTGGATGACTGGTTCAACACGCCGGGAGGTGGCTTCGAGACTGACGGCTATCTCGGATCGACCACCTCGCTTGCGCCTCTCCAGTTGAGTGCCACCGAAAGCGCAGGCGTCGACATTCGGGGCGACGATGCGGTGTTTCGCGATGTCATGAAAGCGATGGCCAAGGCGGCTCTGGCCAGCGACGACACGCTGACCCTGTCCGGTGCGGTCAAGGTCGACCTGATCTCGAGCGCGGCGCTTGACCTGCAAACCGCGATGGCCAGCATGGTCGAGTTGCGGGCCGGGCTCGGCACGGTCGAACAACGGATCGAAGAAACCACCGCGCGCAACGCGGCCGAACGCACGGCCACGAGCATCGCCCGGCTCGAGCTGATCGGAACGGATCAGTTCGAGACCGCCACCCGCTACGAGAACACCCGTGCGCAGCTGGAAAGTCTCTATGCCATCACCGTGCGGTCCTCACGCATGTCGCTGGTGGAGTTCCTGCGATGATCACGCGTCTGCTTGGCCTCTGCCTCGCCTTCACTCTGTGTCTCCTGACCCAGAGCGCAGATGCGCAGTCCGTGCGTATCAAGGATCTGGTGGAATTCGACGGCGTCCGCTCCAACGATCTTGTCGGCTATGGTCTGGTCGTCGGCCTCAACGGCACCGGCGACGGGTTGCGCAATGCCCCCTTCACCGAAGAGATCATGCAGAACATTCTCGAACGGCTCGGGGTCAACGTGACCGGTGAGCAGTTCCGGCCGCGCAACGTGGCCGCGGTGTTCGTGACCAGCCGCTTGCCGCCCTTCGGAAGAGCCGGCAGCCAGATCGACGTGACGGTTTCGGCGATCGGTGACGCCAGCAGCCTGCTGGGCGGTACCCTGATCATGACCCCGCTCAATGCTGCGGATGGACAGATCTACGCGGTGGCGCAAGGCACGGTGATCGCGGGCGGCGTCAATGCAGAGGGCGATGGCGCGCGGGTGGTGCAGGGGGTCCCGACCTCGGGTATGATCCCCGCGGGCGCCCGGATCGAGCGCGAGGTGGAGTTCGCCTTTGCCGATCTGTCGACCCTGCGCCTGGCGCTGCGCGAACCTGACTTCACCACCGCGGCTCGGATCGAGGCGGCGATCAACCGGCGGGTCGGGCGCCGTGCGGCAGAGATGCTCGATGCGGGCACGGTCTCCGTCAACCTGCAACAAACGGGGACCGGATCTCCGGCGCAGGCCGTGGTCGCGATCGAGAATCTTCCGGTTGAGCCGGAGCGTCGCGCCCGCGTCGTGGTGGATCAGCGCTCGGGCACGATCGTGATGGGCGAAGACGTGCGAATTTCCCGTGTTGCCGTCTCGCAGGGGAATCTGACCCTGCGCATCGAAGAGACGCCGATTGCCGTGCAGCCGAACCCCTTTGCTGAAGGCGAGACCGTGATCGTCCCGCGCACCGGCGCCGATATCGTCGAGGAGCCCGGGATCGGTCTGGCCGAGGTGCCGGGCGGTACCTCGCTCTCCGAGGTGATCGCGGGGCTGAACGCGCTTGGCGTCTCACCGCGCGACATGATCGACATTCTCAAGAGCATCAAGGCCGCCGGCGCGCTGCACGCTGATTTCCTCGTGATGTAACCGCTGAAACCTCCGGGGCTGAGGGTTTTGTTAACCGCACCCGCGCTACCAAGACGATGACACGAGTGAGCGCGCGGGATGGGTGAAGGAGTCACCGCAATGATGGGAATCATCGGGATCGTCGTGATTTTCGGTATGGTCTTTGGCGGATATCTTCTCGCTGGCGGAAAGATGTCGATCATCCTGAAATCGCTCCCGTTCGAGATGATGATGATCGGTGGTGCCGCGCTCGGCACGTTTCTGATCGGCAATGACGCGGGCGTGGTGAAGCACACGCTCAAGGATGTCGGAAAGGTGTTCAAGGGCGCGAAATGGAAGCCCGCGGACTACAAGGAACTGCTCTGCCTGCTGTTCGAGTTGATCAGGCTGGCCCGCCAGAGCCCCGTGGCCATCGAGGAACACGTGGAGTCTCCGGATGAATCGACCATCTTCTCCAAGTATCCGAAGATTCAGGGCGACAAGATCGCCATCGAGCTGATCTGCGACACCATGCGCTCGATGTCGATGAATTACGATGATCCGCATCAGGTTGAAGAGGTGCTCGACAAGCGGATCGAAGCGCTCGAGCATCATCGGATGCACTCGAGCCATGCTTTACAGGCCATGGCCGACGGGTTGCCGGCGCTGGGGATTGTGGCGGCGGTCCTTGGGGTGATCAAGACCATGGGCTCGATCGATCAGCCGCCCGAGGTTCTGGGCAAGCTGATCGGCGGGGCGCTGGTGGGCACCTTTCTCGGGGTGTTTCTGGCCTACGGTTTCGCCGGCCCGTTTGCGGTGAAGGTCAAGGCGGTGGTCGAGGAGGATCTGCATTTCTACCAGCTGATCCGCGAGGTGCTTGTCGCGAACCTGCACAATCACGCCACCAACATCTGCATCGAGGTCGGGCGCCAGAACACCCCGGCGCATTTCCGGCCCAGCTTCACCGATCTCGAAGAAGCGTTGAAGAACGTCAAGCAGGCGGCGGCATGATCCGTATCGCGCTGTTTTGCACGTCGCTCTGGCTCTGTGCCGGTGCAGCTTCGGCGCAGGAGATCCGTGTCCGCTCCGGAGAGCATGGCTCTTTCACGCGGCTCGCGCTCGATATTCCCGACGGTCTGGGGTGGCAGACGGAGTATGTCGCGCCCCGGCGGATCGAGCTGCGCTTCGATGGCAGGGGTTACCGGTTTGACAGCAGCGATGTCTTCGCGCGCATCAACACCGAGCGGCTCTCGGGCCTTGACCCGCTTCCAGGCGGGGCAGGCCTCGCGCTCGAATTCGGCTGTGACTGCGTTGCAGAGGCGTTTCTCGCGGAGCCGGGCATGCTGGTGCTCGACATTCGGCCTGGAGAGCCTCCACAAATGGCGGATGCATCCGGACCGACGCCGGAAGAAAAGAGGCCGCTCTCCGGGATCCGGGTCGGTCCGCAGCCGGGCATAGGCCCGTCGCCTGCGCGCAACCCTTTGCTGCCTGTCTTCGTGCCACAACGCGCAACCGAGCCTGAGCTGGCTCTGCCAGAGCGGCTGGAGGCAGCCGATCGCATGGATCCCGCTGCGCTCGGACGGACCTTGGCTGAACAACTCGCGACGGCAGCCAGCGACGGTTTGTTGTCACCGAGCAGAAACGGTCTGTCGCAACGTCTCGCAGCAACGGACGCAGCGACACCGGACGCCGCGAGAGACGATGCGAATGATCACGGGATGCCGGTGCCCGAACTTGCGGGCGCGCATTCACAGATCGAGGCAGCAATTCTTGGCCGCGAACCGGCCGACATGCAGACGCGCGTCCGCATCGGCGGCACGGGCTGCGTCGCGGATGGCGCGCTCGACATCGCCTCCTGGGGCACGGAGGAGACGTTTGACAAGACCATCCCGGAGCTGCGCAGACGGCTCTACGGTGAATTCGACACGCTCGACCCGGAGATCCTTACCGATCTGGTGCGCGCCCATGTCTATATCGGTTTCGGGGCCGAGGCGCGCGCGCTGCTCGAGCTGTTGCCCGACCGGCGCGATCCGGTGCTTTATGCGCTTGCTGGTATCGTCGATGGCGCGACAGATCGCGCCGGTGTGTTTGCGGGCCAGACAGGGTGCGAGGGCGCAGCCGCGCTCTGGGCGCTTGCCGGGGCCCCCGAGCTTCCGGAAGAGGCGGAGGTCGATGACCGTTCGGTGAGGCGCGCCTTCGAGGCTCTGCCCGCAACCCTGCGACCGGTGCTGGGGCCGACGCTTGCGACCCGACTGGCAGAGGCGGGTCATTCAGACGCCGCACGCAACCTGCTCTCGCGGCTGGCCCGGTCCGGTGGTGCCTCTGACGCAGAAATGCGCTTCAGTCAGGCCCAGATCGACCGGCTCGAGGGTGCGGTACAAGAGGCGCATTCGGTTCTCGAAGACCTGTCGCACGAGTCGGGCGCGCATGCTCCCGATGCGGTCGCAGCGACCATTGCGCTTGCTTCCGAAAACGGCGCGCCGGTGAACGCGCGGATGACCGATCTCTCCGCGGCCTATTCGACAGAGCTGCGCGCCACCGAAAAAGGGCCGGAGCTCTGGTTTGCGCATCTGCGGGCGCTGGCGGCGAACGACCGTTTCGAGGACGCTTTCGAAGCCTTTCGCAACGGAGACGACATGCCCGAGGAGCACCGCCGGGCCGCGGCTTCAGAATTGCTGATTGCGCTCTCGGCGCAGGGGTCGGACACGGGCTTTCTGCAAGAAGCGGTTCCACGGCGCGCGGAGTATGCGACGCTGGTCCAGGCGGATGTGGCCCTCACGGTGGCGCGCCGGCTGCTCGGTCTTGGCCTTGCGGACGAAGCAATGGCCTGGGCATCGCTTCCGGTGCTCGATCGCGAGTCTCGTGAACGCCGGCTGTTGCTCTCGGAGATCCATCTGGCCCGCTCCGATCCACAACAGGCCGAGATCGCGCTGATTGGCCTTCAGGGGGATGACGCACTTGCACTGCGCGCGCAGGCTCGGGCGATGATGGGTGACTACACCTATGCGCAAACCGCCTTCGGGGCCCTCGGCGAGGACGGCGCAGCGCGGTCTGCCGCCTGGCTCGCGGGGGATTGGGCCGCGCTGGGCGAAGGCGAGGACGCTTTGGCCGCAGCGGCAGAGCTGGTCGGATCGGCGCTTCCGGACGACGTCGGCCCGCAGCCGAGCCTCGCCGTCGTCGAAGCGCTTGCCACCTCCGGGGCCGAAACCCGGGACACGCTTCGGGCGCTGCTCGACCAGACACGACTGGCGGAGGAGTAACCGTGTCACGGGGCGCCCAATTCCGAAAGCTACGGCGCCAAGTCCGCGTGCGGCCTGCTCCCGCGAGGGATGTACGCGCCTGCGCGGCACTCCGGTATCGGACGCAAGACGCGAACGGGTCCGCGTGATGGCCACCGGCATGTTCTTCAAGCCCACCGTACTTCTCGCCGTGGCCCTGATGGCGGTCATCGTGATGATGATCCTCCCGGTGCCCGCATGGATCCTGGATGTCGGTCTTGCCGCGTCCTTCGGGCTCGCGATCCTGATCTTCACAGTGACCCTGTTTATCGAGCGACCGCTGGATTTTTCGGCCTTCCCGACGATCCTGCTGGCATCGCTCATGCTGCGGCTCTCACTGAACGTGAGCTCGACCAAACTGATCATCGGTCAGGGGCACACCGGCACCTCCGCCGCAGGCGATGTGATCGAGGGGTTCGCCAATTTTGTCATGGGGGGCAGTGTCTTTCTTGGGCTCGTCGTGTTCGGCGTCTTGATGATCGTGAACTTCGCGGTGATCACGAAGGGGGCCGCGCGCATGGCCGAGGTCGGTGCGCGCTTTGCGCTCGACGGCATGCCGGGCAAGCAACTCGCGATCGACAGTGACATGTCCGCGGGGGCCATCGACCATGCCGAAGCCAAGGCGCGGCGGGAACGCGAACAGCAGGAGACGACCTTTTTCGGCTCGCTCGACGGGGCATCGAAATTCGTCAAGGGCGACGCGGTCGCGGGTCTTCTGATCACGCTGCTGAACCTCGTGATGGGCATGGTGATGGGGATCTTCGGCCAGGGCATGCCACTGTCCCGCGCCTTCGAAACCTATGCCATCCTGACCGTCGGTGACGGGCTCGTGTCGCAGATTCCGGCGGTGATCATCTCCATCGCCTCGGGGCTTCTTCTGGCGCGCGGAGGCGCGATCGGGGCCACCGATGTGGCCGTGGCGGGGCAACTCGCCCGGCACCCGGCGGCGCTGGGGACGGTCGCGGTGCTGATGGCCCTGTTCGCGCTCGTGCCGGGCTTGCCCTTTCTGCCGTTCATCCTCGGCTCGGGCGTGCTCGGGGGGCTTGCGATCTTCATGGCGCGGCGGCTGGCCGAGCCCACGGCTGCCCCGGAGGCCGAGGCACCCGAGCCCCCCCGCGAGCGCCCCATCGGCGACATCCTCGATGTCGACGAGATCCATGTCGAATTTGCTCCCGATCTCGTGAACATGGTGCTCGATCCGGGCACCGGGCTCGATGTGCGGATCGACAACATGCGGCGCCACATCGCCTCGGGTTTCGGCATCATCCTGCCCGAGATCCGGCTGACCGATGCTCCGGCGCTCGAAACCGGGATCTACCTGATCCGGATCCACGGCGTCGAGGTCGCGCGCGGAGAGCTCAACCCGGATTTGGTCCTGGCGCTGATGCCCGACGATCATGCCAGCCTTCCTGGCGGGCGTGACGTGACCGAGCCGGTCTATGGCGCTCCGGCGCGTTGGATCAAGCCCGAGCATCGCGACCGTGCGGCGCTCACCGGTGCGACCATCGTGACGCCGACCGAGGTGCTGGCGACCCATCTGCTCGAGGTCATAAAGCGAAATTTCGGGCGGCTTCTCACGCTCAAATCGCTCCGCCGGCTGCTGGACGAGATGGTGAGCCTCAGCAACCCCGCACGGGCCGAGGCCAACCGTCGTCTGCTTGATGAACTGATCCCGGACAAGGTTCAGATCGATACGCTGCATCAGGTGTTGCGGCTGCTGCTCGAGGAACAGGTCAGCATCCGCAACCTGCCTCTGATTCTCGAGGCAATCTCGGAGATGCGTGGCCAACAGGCGCGGCCCGACGTGATCTGTGAACACGTGCGGCAGCGCATCGGGTTCCAGCTGGTCGCGGGGATGCGCCGGAAGGACGGAACGATTCCCTTGATCCAGCTCTCCCCGGAATGGGAAGATACCTTTTCGACCTACCAGGTCGAGGGCTCCGCTGGCGGGCTCGACGTCGCCCTGCCGCCCGATCTGTTCGAGAGCCTGACCAGCGGTGTCGCCGCCGAGGTCAGCGAAGCCGGGAACCGCGGGATTTTTCCCGCGCTTGTCACCAGCGCACGTCGCCGGCGGTTCCTGCGCACGATCCTCTCGGCCAAGGGGATCGCCAATCCGGTGCTATCCTTCGAAGAGATCGGGATCGAGGCCAAGCCCGCGCTGGTCGGGGTTGTGGCGGCATGAGCGGGGCGACCGGGTTCATGCCGCTTCTTCTGGGGTGGTGGTGGCTGGCGCTGGTCGTTTTCCTGCGCGTTGGGGCGATGATGGCGGTGCTGCCGGGCTTGGGGGAGCAGACGGTGCCGATGCGGGTCCGACTGGCGCTTGGCCTCGTGCTCACCGTCACCGTTCTGCCGGCGACCGGCGCCGATCTGGCGCTGCCGCCGCCGGGTCTCGGCACGGTGGCCTGGGCGCTGGTGACCGAGTCCGTGATCGGCCTGATCCTCGGCCTCTGGCTTCGGCTCTTCATGCACGCGCTGCAGACCGCGGGCAGCATTGCGGCGCAATCCACCTCGCTGGCGCAGCTGCTTGGCAACAGCGCCGCGGATCCGATGCCGGCGATCGGGCATGTGCTGACGGTGGCGGCGCTGGCGCTGCTGATGAGCACGGGCTTTCACGTCAAGGTGGCAGGGTTCATCATTCTTTCCTTCGAGCTGTTTCCGGCTCTGCACCTGCCCGATCCATCGCTTATCGCGCAGGCCGGGCGCGGGCACATTGCGATGGCCTTCGCCCTGGCTTTCACGCTCGCCGCGCCCTTCGTGATCCTCTCGGCGCTCTACAACCTGACGCTTGGCTTCATCAACAAGGCGATGCCACAGCTGATGGTGGCCTTCGTTGGCGCCCCGGTGATCACCTTCGGCTCGATCGCCTTGCTTCTGGTCACCGCTCCGCTGATGCTCTCCCTCTGGATCGCAAGCGTCGACCGCTTTCTCTCCGGTCAGACCCCCTAGGCGCCCATGGCAGAGGAACAGTCGGCCGAAAAATCCCATGAGCCATCACCGCGCAAGCTCGAAGAGGCGCGGCGCAAGGGGGAGATACCGCGGTCGCCGGACCTTTTGACCGCGGCAGCCTATCTCGGGCTGCTGGCGACCGGCCTCTCGATAGGCGGTGGCGCGGTGCTGCGTCTCGGCGAGGCGATGCTCCCGTTCGTCGAGCATCCCGAGAAGCTCGGATCGCTGTTCTTCGACGGGATGGCGACGGCACCCGCGGCCACGGTGCTTGGCGCGGTGCTGAAGCCGGTTTTGCCGTGGTTGGCGGTGCCGGGGGCGGTGGTGCTGTGTGCGCTCTTCGCGACCCGCGGTCTGGTGTTCGCACCGTCCCGGCTGGCACCTAAGGCGAGCCGTCTTTCTCCGATGGAAAATGCGCGCAACAAGTATGGCCGACGTGGCCTGTTCGAGTTTCTCAAGAGCTTCGTCAAGCTGACTGTCTACTCGGTCGTGCTCGGCCTGTTCCTGTCGTCGCGCTATGACCTCATCATCGGGGTGCTTCGCGGCGCGGCGCCGGATGCCGCGGAGCTTATGCTCAATCTCATGCTGCAGCTGCTCGGGATTGCCGCAGTGGTGGCTCTGTGCATCGGTGCGGTAGACTATCTCTGGCAACGGGCCGAGCATTTGCGGCGCAACCGGATGTCCCAGAAAGAGCTCCGAGATGAACACAAGGAGGCCGAGGGCGATCCGATGTTCAAGCAGCAGCGCCGCGCCCGGGCGCAGGAGATCGCCCAGACCCAGATGATGGCCGACGTGCCACGCGCCGACGTGGTGATTGTGAACCCGAGCCATTACGCCGTGGCGCTGAGCTGGAGCCGCAAACCAGGGGACGCCCCGATCTGTGTCGCCAAGGGCGTGGACGAAATTGCCCGCAGGATCCGCGAAGTCGCCGAGGACGCGGGCGTGCCGCTGCATTCCGACCCGCCCACCGCGCGGGCGCTGCATGCCACCACCCGGATCGGTGAGCAGATCGCGCCAGAACATTACCGCCCGGTGGCGGCGGCGATCCGCTTTGCAGAGGATATGCGCGAGACGATGCGCCGTCGGCGAGGCGGTCGATGAGCCGTGCGAAGAGCGATCTTGGTCAGCTCACCCGGCTTCTGCAGGACCGGGCCTTCGAGCAGCACCGCCGCGACCGGGACGAGGAGCGGCGTCTTCTGGATGAACTTGCGCGGATCGACGCGTTGAGACAGGCCGCCTTTGCCGAGACCGAGAGCCTCGCGGACCGGCGGCTGATCGGGGCCGACACGCTCTGGCAGGGCTGGCTGTCGCGCAGGAGAGGCGAGCTGAACCGTGATCTGGCGCGCTGCCGCGTGCAGCAGGAACACAGTCTCGCTCGGGCGCGGCTTGCGCTGGCCCAGGCCGAAGCAACCAAGCGGTTGCACGAGCAGGAGGCAGCCATCTTGCAGCACAAGCGGCTTCACCAGGAAGAGATCCGGCTGGATGCGCTTTGGAGGCTGGCTCTCAAGGATCCGGAGGTCTGATCCGAGGTCAGGAATCCTGCCGGGCGATCTCGGTGATGAGCACATCGAACACGATCTTGCCCATCACGTTTCGGGCGGCTTCCCAGAGGGCGCGACGCAGTCGGTCCATGCGATGCTGCTCGGTGAAATTGCCCGCAAACCCGCCGATATTGGCGTGGTCGAAGAGGACCCGCAGGAACACGTCGCGGAGCTTCGGTTCCTGGGCAAAGACCGCCTCGGTATCGCCGGGACCGACCTCGAGGCTCAGCGACAGGACCACAAGCGACTCGACCCGGTCATTGCCGACGACCGGAACCACGAATTGGTTGCTCAGCCGCACGTATTCATTGCCACCCTCGCCATCTTCATCGTCCGCATCGGAATGATCTCCGGCGCCGTCATGCGCACTGGTGTCATGCCCATCCCCTGCCGAGGCAGTCTCGGCTATATCGTGAGCAGTGGGCGCCGGCGCGAGGACAAGGCCGGCGCCGATCCCCGCTGCGGTGCCGATCACGGCCAGGAGAATGGGCAGTAGCTTTTTCATCGCGGCCTCGTCAGAATGGCAGGATCATGTCGAGCACCTGCTGGCCATAGCGCGGCTGCTGCATGTCGCTGATCTGGCCGCGGCCGCCATAGGAAATCTTGGCCGAGGCGATCTTGTCATAGGTGATCTCGTTCTGCCGCGTGATGTCTTCAGGGCGAACAAAGCCCGACACCAGCAATTCCCGGAGCTCGAAATTCACCCGCACCTCCTGCGCCCCCTCGATCGCCAGCACCCCGTTCGGCATCACGTCGGTGATCGTCGCAGCCACCCGGAGGGTAAGCTCTTCCCTGCGCTGGACCTGCCCGTCTCCTCCCGATGCAGCCTGACTGCCAAGATCGACCGCATCCGCCATGGTGGCCCCGAGCGGAAGATCCTCGTCGATGCGTTGCGGTATCCCAAGGAGTTGGGGCACAGAAAGGCTCTCCGAGCCTGACCGCGAGCGCGATGTGCTGTTCGAGATGCTGGCCTCGTCGTCAATCTCGATCACGACGGTGAGGATATCGCCCTGTTTCATGGCCCGCCGATCGCCGAGCAACGAGCTTCGCTCACGGCTCCAGAGCGAGGCCTGATCGGTCAGACGTTGGGGCAAGGCGACGCTCGGGACCCCGGAATAGGCCATGGCGACCCGCTCCGGGCTCTGCTCCTGCGGGGTGAAGCTTGGTGCTTTGCCGAGGTGGTCGAGACGGCTGCACCCGAAGAGGACGAGGAGCCCGAGGAGGCACAGAACGCGATATGTCATTGCTCAGTCTCCCAAAACGCTCACGGTCCCGGAGGCGGTGACCGTCCCGAACAGTGTGCTTCTCGAGGATAGGTTCATAACTCGAACCCGTTCGCCGGCACCGGCCCGGTCGAGAGCGCGACCCTCGGTCACGATGTGAAGCCCGTTGCGGGCGAAGATCAGCTCGACGATCTGGTTGCGCTCGACCAGCGCCGGGGCGCCAACCGCGCCCCGCATCACGGCACGCCCGGGATAGAGCGTGACCCGCGCCTCTTGCCCGATGACATCTCCAAGGACGACATGAGCGCCGGGGACCTCTGCTGACTCCAGCCGGACCGCATCCGCCGGCACGATATCCTGAGCGCGCACCGTGCGGGTCGCGACCACGGTCTGAGCATCGGCACCCGCCGCGGCAAGACAGAGGAGCAGCGCCAATCGCATCAGCGCACCTGAACCGTTGCGCCGAGCATCTGGTCAGCGGCGGAGATGACCTTGGAATTGAGCTCGTAGCCGCGCTGGGCTTCGATCAGTTCGGTGATCTCGTAGACGGGATCGACCGAGCTGTCCTCGAGATAGCCGTGCCGGAACGTGCCGAGCCCGTCCTGTCCCGCGGTGGTCTGGATCGGCGGGCCGGAGGCTTCGGTCTCGGTGAAGAGATTGCCGCCGATCGCTTCGAGACCTTTGGGATTGGTGAAGCCGACAAGGGTGAGCTGACCCAGAAGCTGGGCTTCGACGGCGTCGTTGAAATAGGCATAGATCTCCCCCTCGGCATTGATCGACAGGCTGGTGGCGTCGTCGGGGATAACGATCTCCGGCGCGACGGGAAGCCCGTCGGAGGTGACGATAAGCCCCTCGCCATCGCGCTTGAGCGCCCCGTCGCGGGTGT
Source organism: Salipiger bermudensis (assembly GCF_017309175.1). Lineage (NCBI taxonomy): Bacteria > Pseudomonadati > Pseudomonadota > Alphaproteobacteria > Rhodobacterales > Roseobacteraceae > Salipiger > Salipiger bermudensis. Next base: position 101,739 of record NZ_JAEKJV010000013.1, read on the forward strand.
AGCCTGCAAGGCCCGAGGGCAGGGTCACCTCGAAATAGCCGCGGCCCTCGATGGCCAGGTCCAGATCTCCGCCGGTCTGGGACAAGGCCCCCTGTGCAAGCTTCATCGTGACCGCAGCCGGCCGTGCCCCCAGCCCCAGCTGCACGCCGGTCGGCAGCATGGTCCCGTCGGCGGCGCTGACCGTCCCGGCGCGGGCGACCTGTTGATAATGCAGATCGGCGAACTCGGCCCGGCGGGCATTGTAGCCGGTCGTGCTCATGTTCGAGAGGTTGTTCGAAATGACCTCGACCCGCATTTGCTGGGCGCTCATGCCGGTCGCGGCGATTTTCAGGGCACGCATGACGCTCTCCTCATGTGATCATGGACTTGATGGCTGCGCGGACGCGTTCATCCTCGCGCTGCAGGAAATTCTGGCCCATCTCGTAGGCGCGTTGGACCTCGATCATGCGGGCGATCTGCAGGATCGGATCGACATTCGCGCTTTCGACAAAGCCCTGTCGCACGCGGGGGGCCTCGGCGGGGTCGTATCCGGCCTCGGCGCGGAACAGCACACCCCCCTCGCGGACCAGCGCCCCGGGATCGAGCGGTTGCACGATGCCGATCTGGCCAATCGGAGCGCCGTTGCTGCTGAGCGTGCCATCCTGACCGATGGCAAGATCTGTCGCATCCGGCGGGATGAAGACCGGTGCACCGCCGGAGTCGAGCACCAGATGCCCATCCTGCGTGACGAGATCGCCGGCGGAGCTGCTGGCGAAATTGCCCGCTCGGGTCAGGCGCTCGCCGGCCGGGGTCTGGACGAGGAAAAAGCCCTCGCCCTCGATGCCGAGATCCAGCTGCCCGCCTGTGCGGGTCAGGCTGCCCTGCGCGAAGGAGGTGTTTCGGACGTGGCTCGCGGTCATGGCGACGCTGCCATCCCGGTCGGTCTGGCGAACGTATTCGGAGAACACCACGCCCTGCTGGCGGTAGCCGGTCGTCGCCATGTTGGCGACGTTGTTCGCCACCATCCGCATCTCGCGCATGAGGCCCTGCTGCCGGGACAAGGTTGTATAGTCGGTGATGCCCATGTCAGCCCCCGGTGATGACGGGAATGATGCGGCCCTGAAAGAAGCCGACCAGGGTTTCGGACATGAAGCTCATCGACATCCAGAACACCACCACGATGGCGAGCAGCTTCGGGACGAAAGTCAGCGTCATCTCCTGCACGGAGGTCAGCGCCTGAAACAGGCCCACGCCCACGCCCGCGAGCAGCGCTGCGGTCAGGATTGGCACCGACGTGATGGTTGCGACCCAGAGGCCCTGTCTGAGCGTGTCATAGAAGATGGTTTCGCTCAGCATGGTTCAGACCGGCATCCGCAGAATTTCCTGGTAGGCTTCGACGACCTTGTTTCGAAGCGCGACGACCGTCTCGACCGCGAGTTCGGACTGGGCCAGCGCCTGAACCAGCGCATGCGGGTCGGCATCTCCGGTCATCGCCGCCGTCGCCGTGGTCTCGGCCTCGTTCAGCGTAGTGGCGAAATCCTCTGCGGCGCCTCTCAGCCGTGCGGCGGCGCTGTCGGCATTGGGCTGCGGCTCTGTTGCGGGGCGCTGTGCCGCGTATTTCTGCGCAGCAAAAAGCGATCGGACGTCCATTCTGGTCTCCTTTCACGCAATGTTAGGCTCTATCCACGGCGCAGCAGATCCATCAGACTGCTGGACATCTGCCGCGTTTGTTCGAACATTTTCAGGTTGGCTTCGTAGCTGCGCTGCGCCTCGCGGGCGTCGGCCAGCTCCACGATCAGATCGACATTGGTCCCGTCGTAGAAGCCGGCAGGATCGGCGAGGGGGTGATGAGGATCCCAGATCCGTTCCAGATCGCTGCGGTCGAGCCGCGTATCGCCGGCCTGCACTTCCCGGACGCCGTCACTGCCCTCTCCAAGTTCGAACGGCAGGGTCTTGCGGCGGTAACCGGGCGTGTCGACATTGGCGATGTTCTCGGACACCACGCGCAGGCGGTCGGCCTGGGCGCGCAGCCCGCTGGACGAGACCGACAGGGCATCGGAAAAGGCACTCATTCATCCACTCCGTGTCTAGCGCCCGAGGCTCGTGCGAAGGATGTTGAGGCTTGATCGGTAGATCGACAGCGCGCGACCATGTCCGCGGGACGCCGCGACAGCCGTCACCATTTCACCTTCGATAGAGACTGAGTTTCCGTTCGGATCGACGCTTGACCGGCGCAGGGTCGGCTCGGGCAGGTGATCCGAGCGCAGCCCGTTCAAATGCCTGTTCCGGGTGGCGCGCTGGTGAGGAGCGGATTCGCGAAGCGTGGCTTCGAAATCCGGTATATCGAGTGCGCGATAGCCGGGCGTATCGGCGTTGGCGATGTTCTGCGCGCTGAGGGCCTGCCGCAGGCCGGAATGCTTCGCAAGGGCCATCGCCGTCTGAAAGACGTTCAGATTATGGAACATCGGGGCTTCTCCCTCGATTGGCTTCAACCAAGGCTTAAGGCTGATTCCTTTAGAAATGGTTTGAGACCGCTGAAGGGGGCGCCTGATGGAGAAACTCGAACTCGACGGTCTGCTGGCGCAGATCACGCAGATCCGCCCGGCCCGCGCGGTCGGGCGGGTTCGCTCGGTCGACGGAACGGTCATCTGGGTCCGCGGGCTTGCGCACCTGGCCTGCATCGGCGATCGCCTGAGGCTCTATCACGCTGACGGTGAACTTGGAGGAGAGGTGCTGCGCATTCGCGACGACATGGTCGCGATGCTGCCCGACGAGGGGCCGGAGGGCGTATCTCAGGACGATCGCGTTGCGGTGCTCGGGCCGCCGGTTCTGGCGCCTTCAAATGATTGGGTCGGGCGGGTGATCGACCCTTACGGGCAGCCGCTCGACGGTCGGTCGCTGTCGTCCGGGTCGCTCCGGCGACCGTTTCGGGCCAGCCCGCCCCCGGCGGCGCAGCGGCGCGGTCTCGGAGGGCGCTTGCGCAGCGGGCTCGCCGCGTTCGACACCTTTCTGCCGATCGTGCGGGGGCAGCGCGTGGGGCTGTTTGCAGGGTCCGGCGTGGGCAAGTCACGGCTCCTGGCCTCGCTCGCGCGCGGCGTCGAGGCGGATGTCGTCGTGCTGGCGCTGATCGGAGAGCGGGGGCGCGAGGTGCATGATTTCGTGCATGATGTTCTCGGGCCAGAAGGGATGGCGCGCAGCGTGGTCATCGCGGCAAGCTCGGATCGTTCGCCGCTCGAACGGCGGCGCTGCGCGCTTGCCGCGATGACCGTGGCAGAGCATTTTCGCGACACTGGCCGACAGGTTCTCTTTCTTGCCGATTCGATCACCCGCTTTGCCGAGGCGCATCGCGAGGTCGCGGTCGCCGCCGGCGAGATGCCCGCGCTGCGCGGCTTCCCGCCCTCAACCGCCAATCAGATCATGCGTCTGGCTGAGCGGGCTGGTCCCGGGTTGGCCGGGTCTGGCGACATCACCGCGATCTTCAGCGTTCTCGTTGCGGGGTCCGACATGGAGGAGCCGATCGCCGATATTCTGCGTGGCGTGCTCGATGGCCACGTCGTTCTCAGCCGCGAGATCGCGGAGCGGGGCCGGTTTCCGGCGATCGATGTCTTGCGGTCGGTGTCGCGCAGCCTCCCCGAGGCGGCCACCGAGGAGGAGAACGACGTCCTGCTTCAGGCCAGACACCTGCTTGGTGCCTATGCGCGATCCGAGACGATGATCCGTGCGGGGCTTTACCGCGAGGGCGAGGATCCGCTGCTTGATCAGGCCATCAGAGCCTGGCCCGACCTCGATGGCTTCTTCTCCGAGGCAGCACCTCATGGGCCACACGCGGCGTTCAATCAGCTTCGGTTGATCCTGCGTCGCTCTGGTGTCAGGCCGCCTCAACAAAGGAGGCGCCTGTCGGGCGCCGGCTGACGATCTTAGGATCTGTCGCGATCGTAGCGAATGGTGCTGAGCAGGGTAAGGGCGATCTGTTGAGAGCCGAAAGCGCCGCTTTGCGAGATCTGGTCCTGCAGAAGATAGCTCTGGATGATCCCGTTCAGGGTCTTGGGGGCCTGCAGGTCCGAGAAGGTTTCGATTCCAAAGCGCTGTCGTGCCTTGTCAGAGATGACCTCGACCTGTTTGTCGAGATCGATCTGGCTGAAACCGTCCGGCAGGGAGAGCGCGGTTTCGAAAACCTCGCGCATCATGGTGCTGCCAAGAACGTTGTACCACTTGGCGGTCTCGCTCAGGTCATTGGCCGCAAGCTCGGGCAGGGAGCGCTGGAACTTCAGAGCCGCGCCGATCGCCTCATCAACATCACTCACAGCGTCTTCGAAGCGTTGCCAGCGGAACTGTTCGGTGATGTTCGAGGCAAACCCCTCGGTCTGAAGCACTGTGCTGGTCTCGGTCTCGTAGAATGCGAAGGCCATCGAAAAGGCGCGGAGATTTTTGTCATTCAGAACGTTGGACAAGGCCGTCGCTTCGGCGGGGTCCTCTTCGAGGGCCCGGCGCAGCAGCGTCGTGCTCCGAGCGCGGTCGCCAAGGTCGAACGCGGTTGTTGCAACCTGCCTGAGCTCCGGATCGAGCAGCAACTCTTCGGCTGAGGTGATGCGGCCGATATTCTCGGTGAAGTAGGCGCGCGAGATTTCCAGATTCTCCTCGACCTGCGCGGCAAAAAGCGCGGCATAGTCGGGATCGGCCACGTAGTCCGGTTCGGTCAGGGTCTGCGCCAGGTTGGCGCGAACGCGTTCCTCGTAGCGGACGAGCACCGTCTCTGCAAAACCCTCTTCCTGGGTTTTGCGTGTGATCACGGGTTCGAAATCGAAGGCATCGGCAAGGGCCACGAAGCGGCTGTCGTTCAGCTTGTTCGCAAGCGCATCGTCATCCTTGGTCCCTTCTTCAATGAGGCGGCGCACCAGATATTTGCTGTCGAGTTCATCCTCCATGCCAAAGGCGGTGAGCGCGACGCTGAGCAGGCGCCGATTGCCGACAAGCTCCTCCGCAGAGCCGATGCTGCCGATGGTCTCGGTGAAGTAGGCGGCTTCGCGGGTGATCTCCGGGGTCTTGTTGAAGGCCGTCCGCTGCGTGTCCATCGTATTTTGCAGGATCTGCCACCCGACCAGCCCCGGACCTCCGATCATGGGGGTATAGGTCATTGCTGCCGCGCGGCGAGCAGCCGGTCTTCTCTTGGGATCAGGCTTCGAAGCGCCTTGAGAGATTGATAATACTGTGCGTCCAGCAAGCTTGTTGTTGCTTTGGTCAGAAGCTCGCGGCTGTCGGGATCGGTGAGAATGCGACTGAGTTCCTCTATCCCACGGATCAGTTGCCGCTGGGCCTCATCCGGGTCGATATCACCGGTCAGGATCAATTGGGTCATGTAGCAGAGGCGGCGGACCGGTGTTCTTGCTTCCTCGGGATGGATCGCATCGCGCAAGCGCAGGATATTGGCCTTGGGCGTCACGATCGAAAGACGGCTGCGGCGATCTCCATTCTCGATCACCGCGCCGTTGATCAGGACCCGCTCCCGCGGGCCGAGCTTGAGAACCAGGCCGCTCATCGGCCTGGCCTCTGGCCGCCGAGGCCCCGCAGGATGGCGGCATTGACTTCAAGCAGGGGGGCGAGCCGTGCCTTGCGGGCGAGAACCTTCCCGGTATGAAGCTGCACGAATTCCGCGAGGTAGAAGATCTGCGCCCGCAACTCCTGAGGCAGAGCGTTCTCGGTGCTGGCCACATCGACGGCCAGTGCTGTCCAGAGGCGGCGGTTGTCATAGAGGGCCCGCACAAGCCTCGGATAGGCTTTGGGTCCAGCCTCGGCAGCGGATTTGATGCGGTGAGTCACACGCGCGAGCAGGTCATACTCGATGGCCCGGTCTGTCCGTGTGCTGGTTGTTGGTTGGGTATAGGCGCGCTGCGCCATGATCTGCGCGTTCACGGCGGAACCTTCCGACTGTGTTTCGGATGAAGCGGTTTGCTAGCGGTTCGGGGACCGGACGAACCGGTCCCCGAGGTTCTGCCTTACTGGAAGAGCGAGAGCAGCGACTGTGGGGCCTGGTTGGCGATGGAGAGCGCCTGAACACCAAGCTGCTGCTGCACCTGAAGCGCCTGAAGCCGGGCCGAAGCCTCCTCCATGTCGGCGTCGACAAGCGTGCCGATGCCGGATTTCAGCGAGTCGATCAGGCTCGAGATGAAATCGGTCTGGGTCTCGATCCGGCCCTGAACGGAACCGAAGGCCGAGGCGGAGTCGATGGCCGTCTGAAGCAGGCCTTCGATGCTATCGAGAGCTGCGTCGGTACCGTCGTCGGTTGTGACGTCGAATTCAGCCAGCAGTTCCAGGCCGCCACCGATGGTTCCGTCGGCTTCGGCTTCCAGTGTCGCGATGTCGGCGATGTCGGATTGCTCCACCACGCTGTTGTCGTCAGAGATCGCTTCGTCGTAGTTGTTGGTGAAGTCGATCTGGCCTGCATTGGTCCCGTTGACCGAGAAGGTGATTTCCAGACCATCCGAAGCGGCCTGGAAGTTCAGGCGCTCGACCATCGCCGAGGTGACGTCGGCAAGGGTGTCGCCGTCCCGGGCGACGTACTCGACATCTGCCGAGAAATCGAACGCATCGGCAGAGACATCGCCTGCGAAGTTGCTGCTTCCGGTCACCTTGAAGTTCGCGCCGGCGACCAGCTCGTCGTCTGCGCCGACCCCGTCGAAGGTGACGTATTCGGCCGTGGCACCGCTTGCCACACCGGTCGTGTTCACCGAGACGTCCAGGTTCACGGTGGCGGTGGAGGCTGCGCCGGTCCCCAGGTCCTGCTTTGCGACAGCGATATCAGAGGCGGCAACGCCGGTGCCCGAACGGTCGAGCGACGCAAGGACGTTGATGTTGCCGGAATCGGCGGTTGAATCGGTGTTCGACAGCAGGTTCAGGCCGTTGAACTGGGCCGCGCCCACCACCGCGTCGATTTGGTCGCGCAGTGCGTCGATATCCGTCTGGATCTTGGCGCGGTCGACGTTTTCCTCCTGCGCGGCGACGATCTTGCCCTTGATGTCGGTCAGCAGGTCAGTGACCGTTTCCGACGCGGAGCGTGCCACCGCGACGGTGGATTCGCCGAGGTTGAGGCTGTCGGAGATGCCTTTGAAGCCCTTCACGTCGGCTTCCATCACCTTGGAGATGGCCCAGACGGCGGCATTGTCCTTGGCGTCGGCAACGCGCTTGCCGGTGGAGATTTCGCCCTGGGTGGTGGCGAGGCTCGAGTTGATGGATTTCAGGGTCTGGAGCGCCACCATGGCGCCGTTGTTCGTCAGAATGCTAGACATGGATGTTCGTCCTTGGGATCAAACGGCGCTTTGCACCGTATTTCGATGTGCCGGAGGCCGGCGTTCTGAACGTCTTTCTGACGAGTGCAGGCCGGGCTGATTGCCCCCTGCGCCATCCGAACCGGATGCAGGCCAGACATTGGGTCACGGAAGCTAACGAAGCGCTAAGACCGCCATCTGACGTTTCTTGGATTCAATGCAAATTCGTCATGCCCTGCGCTCGACCTGTTGCGCCGGTGGCATGTCGATCGTCGCCCTGCGCCCGGTTGCGTCGTAGATCTCCATCGACCGGCGCAGGTGGCGCATGCTGCCGACCCGTTCCGCGGCGTTGCGAAGTCCCGCAAGCGTCTGATCGAAAAGCGCCTGATTGCGGACCATGGTCGCATGAAGCCGTCGCACCCGCTCTGCATCCTCGGGGGGATCGTGGCGTAGCTGTGAAATCAGAGCGATCTTTTCTTCCATCAAGGGGGCGATGTCGTCGAGAGCGCCGGCAAGCAGGCTGTCGCGCTCCTGCATGAGGAGCGCCTCGAGCGTGTCGAATGGATGGGGCACCGGGTCAGTCATCGGCGTGCCTGACAAGAGCCTGAAAGATCGATTCGGCAAGTCCGATCCCGCCGGCTTCTGTCAGCGCCTGCGCGTGTTCGCGCGCGAGTATTGAGGCGAACTGGTCTTCGCCGACACCACCTCCGAAGGTGTCGCGGCTCTTGCCGAGCCCTGCAGAGCGCAGCATCTCGGTCAGGAAACTGGCCTCGAGCGCCATCGCTGCGTTGCGCAGGGAGGTGCGTCCATCAGGAGGAAGTGGCCCGTGAATCTCCATGAGTCTCTCCAATTCGAGCTAACGAACGGCAGAGTGCGCGGAAGTCGGTAAAGAAGCGGTAAGGAAAATCGCGTTAGACCGTCTCCAGCGGAAGAATTCCCGGAGCGACCATGCTGAAGCCACTGTCAGGATTGCTGAACCTCGCGCTGCCGACGGCGCTTCGCGAGAATGACACAGGACCGGAGGCGGGCGGGATGCCGTTCGCCGATGTGTTCGCCTCGCTCGACCAAGAGGCCCCGGACTTCGCAGAGCCTGATGAGGGCGAAGAGACCTCGGAGATGAGCGTGGACGAGCCAAAGCTGTCACCATCCGATGGCCAGCAGCAGACGCCTGAGATGGCGGATATCGATCCGGTCGCGGACGATGAGGCCTTTGTGGAGGGCAGGGGCGAAACAGGGTCCGCTCCGGTGCTCCGGCAGGATCCTGGGCGCGGCGACGGACGCCCCCGGTTTCAGGTCGATGGCAGGGAGGCATCGACCGGGGTGTCGCGGGATGATGCGATGGAGATGCTCCCCGAGCCTGAGGGCAAACGTGCGAGGGCAGGGATGTCTGCGGAGGAGACAGCGCGGCCATCCATGCCACCCGAGCCCGCGCAATCTGAGCGGATGGCCTCGAAGCCACTTGAGGAGGTCCCGAGATTGCCGACGAGCGCGATCTCGGTGCCAAAGACCCAGGTTTCGACGTCACCTGTCGGCCCGGAGCCCGAGGGCGAACAGATCAATGCGGTCCAGTCCTCGAGATCGAGGCGCGAGCGGCCGATTGCCCCTTCAGCGCCCGATATGTCTTTGCGCCCGGGTGCCCGGCGTGACGCGCCAAGAGGTGCAGATGAGGGTCTCACAAAGGCCGAAACGGCAAAGGAGATCGCTCAGGCGCGAAGCGATACGAGGCGAGAGGCCCTGCCGCCCAACGGCGCTGGGCCCAACTCTGTCGGGTCCCGGCGCCCGCGCCTGGGTGAGCGGTTCGAGGCGGAGCCGACGTCTCGGGTGGAAGAGGTCCTGGTACGCGCCTCCGGTCTTCGCAGGACGGAAGCGAGCCGACGGAATTCGATAGTGTACACTGTCGTGCAGAGGCCCGGGCAGAGAGGTGTCTATCCCGCTCATCCGGGCGCGGGTCCTACGGCGGAAGCGCAGCTCAAGCCTGAACCAAGGGGAATGCCCGGTTCCGAACCTGATCGGGCTCTGTCCCAAAGCTCGAAGGTGGTTCTGCCCGAACATCTCAGCCCGTTGACGCGCGCGACCAAGGGCAGGGGGCTGGGCCCGGCATCTGGCCGCTTAGACAGTGCGCCCAGCCCGGCGCGTTTGCCTCGGCCTGCACCAGACGCTCCGGCAAAGGCGTTGCCCCCGGCTCTTGATGTCGGGCCTGGTGAAACGCGGGAAAGAGCCGCCACTGCAAGGACGACCCGCTTGGTTCTCTCGGCAAATGCCCCGCCCGACGGCGCTGACACGGAGAAGCCGAAGCCAGAGGCACGACAGCCGGAGACACGTCCGAATGGCCCCGAGACCCGGGGCAAGCCGTTGCGCGCCGCTTCGGACCGAACGGAGAACCGCTCCAAGGCAGACGTGTTGAGCCCTGCGGTGGATCTTCGTGGACGCTCCTCCGGCTGGGCCCCCATACCGCACCCGGATGGGGCGCGCGCGCGGGCGGTGCCAGTGGCGCCTCCCTTGCCAAGCGGTGCGGGCGCAGAGCGAAGCGTCAATGCGACCGCCAAGCCGCCATCCGGAGATGTGCCTCCCGGTGTGGCACAGTCGCGAGATGCGCCGTTGCTCGGGGTGGCAGAGAAGGGCGCAGACGAAAACCGCCAGCAAGTACCCCCGAAAGACAGTGCAATCATAGCTTTGGAGGAGCTGCCCGTCTCAAGACCTCCAACAGCGCAGCGCTTCGATTTGCGCGCGCGGCCTGAGATGTCCGAAACGCCGCGTCCGGAAACGCGAGGTGATGCGGTGATCTCCCGACAGCGCATGCTCACGCATGAGGCAGACGCAGATCACCTTGCGACGCACGGCAGCATGCAGAGATCGCGCGCTCCAGAAGTCGAGGCCGCGAAGCTGCCGGTCGGTGTACAGAGCGAGCGCAGCGCAATCTCCGTGCCGAGCCGTGGAACCCCTCTGCCTGAGGTATCGGTTCAGGCCTCCGATGCAGATCAAAGCGTCCAGCCTCCGGACTCGTCATCCGCTCTTGAGCGGGGCGTTATCCCGACGCGACAGGAGCTTGCAAGCGAAGGTACCCGCGCGCCGGATGTGGCTGTCGCGCATGACGCTCGCCCGGTCCAGACCGGACAACCCGCCGACCCCCCGCCCGCAAGCAATGCGCCAGAAAACGCTCCATCGGTCTTGTTCAGGGGGCGGGGCGACGCCACGCCGAAGCAAAATCAAGAGGCCACGGAGCCGGGGGACACCGTCGAGGTCTTTCGAAGCAGAACAGCGGTCTCCCGAACCGAAGCGCATCCCGTGCCACAGGTGACGAAAGGCTCGGCACAGGATGGGGGGGGGCCTCTGCCGCAAGAGGGCGGTCGCGAACTCAGAAGGGAAGGTATTGCGTCATCGGAAACCGGCCAGAATGGCGCCGTTTCTGAGCGTATCGTCACACGGTCTGCGCAGGGGCTGCCCGACAGGACCGCCTCCGCAGAGGCTTTGATTGCGCAAGGGGGACGGACATCCTCTTTTGCGCCCGAGATCCAGGCCGTGCCGTTGTCAGGCCGAAACGAGAACGTCGTCATGCCGGCAAGTCCGGATGGGCGACCGGTCGAGCCGCGGGAGGTCGTGTCATCGATCGAGACCCGGCATCGGGGCCGGGACCTGAGACAGGGTGCTGGGCATGTGGCCGCCGGCCAGCCGGCTATGGGGGCCAGCTCCGCGTCGGCTGGACTGCCATCGTTAGCCATTGGTGCGAGTGTTGAACGGCCAGCAATCTCGGTCATTTCGCCCGTGATTGATCTGGAGGAGCCACTTTCAGAAGAGGTTTTCGCAGCACCACTGCCGAGCGGATCGGCTCCGGGGTCGGCCTCGGCCCCCGGCCACGGAATGAGCGTCGTGGCCCGCGAGGCGGCCGGTCCTGTGCTGCGCCAGGCCGCCGAGGCGATGACCGCCGCGGTGGATGCCCAGGATCAGGTCATTGAACTGAAGCTCCGGCCGGAAGAACTCGGCCAGTTGCGGTTCCGCATCGGTCAGGGTGAGACCGGACTGATGCTGAGCGTGACTGCGGATCGGCCTGAAACGCTGGATCTTCTGCGGCGCAACGTTGATCAGCTTGCCCGGCATCTGTCCGATCTCGGCTATGGGTCGGCGAGCTTCAGCTTCGGTGAGGAACGGCCCGGTTCGCAATCGCGCTCGTCAAGGGAGTCCGCTGCGCAGGGGCCGGATCCCATCGGTGGCCAGGTAACCGAGGCCGCGGTGTCGGACCCGGTCGCGCGGGCCTCCGATGGTTTGGACATGAGGCTTTAGGGAGATCATCATGCAAAGCAGTGCGGTAACGGGTGCCATCCCCACCGGGCGCGCCGAGTCCACCGGCTCGGCGGGCGGGGAGCAGACCGGAAATGCTGCGGTCCTGAGCAGCGATTTCGAGACGTTTCTGAAGATGCTGACCACGCAAATGCAGAATCAGGATCCGCTCAACCCAGTTGATTCGACGGACTACGCCACCCAGCTCGCGACCTTTTCGTCGGTGGAGCAGCAAGTACTGACCAACGACCTTCTTGGGGATCTTGCGCAGGCCATGACCGGAGGCACGTTGCAGCAACTTGGCTCCTGGATCGGGCGAGATGTTCTGGCGGATGCGGCGGTGCGCTTTGACGGAGCACCTCTCGTGATGCGGCCGGAGTTCGAGCCCGGGGCCGATGCTGCCCGGCTCGTAGTGCGCGATGCTGCGGGTTCCGTGGTCCAGCGCCTGTCGCTCGATCCGTCGCAACCGGTCGTCGCATGGCAAGGGGTTCGTGACGGCGGCACACCGATGGCGTCAGGGATCTACAGTTTCGAGGTCGAGAGCCTGTCCGGCGGCACCACAGTCGCGCGCCAACCCGCCCAGGTCTACAATCCGGTGATCGAGGTGCGCCGCGAGGGTGAAGCAACCCTGCTGACCCTGTCGGATGGCAGCGAAATCGATGCCAAGGCCGTCACTGCTCTGCGCTGATGGGCAGAGCGCGAAAGCCCTGGCCGCGTTCAGGTCGCGGAGGCGTAATAGGATTTGTACCACTCGACAAAAGCCGCGACGCCATCCGCGAGAGGGGTCCGGGGCAAGGTACCGGTCAAACGAGTCAGCAGCGCGTTGTCTGCCCAGGTTGCGGGAACGTCGCCGGGCTGCATGTCCATGTAATTGCGCAGGGCCGGCGTCCCGAGAGCCTGCTCGATGGCGGTCACGAAATCCTCGAGCCGTTCCGGCGTGCCGTGTCCCACGTTCAGCACCCGCCAGGGTGCCACCGGGGACAGGCTGTCGCCCTCGATCGGTGCGCCCAGAACCGGGGGCTGGCCGATCAGGCGGACAAGACCTTCGATCAGGTCATCGATATAGGTGAAATCGCGCCGCATGTCGCCGTGGTTGTAGATGTCGATCGGGCGGCCCTCGAGGATCGCCTTGACGAATTTGAACAGGGCCATGTCAGGCCGGCCCCAAGGGCCGTACACGGTGAAGAAGCGGAACATGGTGATCGGCAGCCCGTAGAGATGCGCGTAGGAATGCGCCATCGCCTCGTTGGCCTTCTTCGTCGCCGCATAGAACGACATCTGGTGGTCGGCCTTCGCCGTTTCGCGATAAGGCATCTCGGTATTGGCGCCGTAGACCGACGAGGTCGAGGCCATCAGGAGGTGCTTCGGCGGCGCCGCCCGGGCTGCCTCGAGCAGTTCGAGCGCACCGACGAGGTTGGACTGAACGTAGGACCTCGGTGCCTCGAGCGAATACCGCACACCAGCCTGTGCCGCGAGATGAACGATGATCTCGGGGCGCTCGGAGACGCAGAGCTCGGTCAGTCGGCCCTCGTCCTCGGTATGCGCGATGACCGGCTCGAAGGCTGCATGCTCGCCGAGGATCGCGTGCCGGCGCTGCTTCAGAACGACGTCGTAATAGTCGCTCATCGCGTCGAAACCGATGACCCGGTAGCCCTCGTTGAGAAGGCGCTTCGACAGGTGAAATCCGATAAAGCCGGCAGATCCGGTCACGAGCGCGGTTTTCGCGGTGGACATGAGCGTCCTCCCCCAAGAGATCAGGCTGCCGATCTATCAGGCGAACGTATGCCAGACAAGCATGAGCGCCGCCCCGAGCGCCGCACCGGCACCGCCCCAGCCGAGCCGCACGCGCCATGGGCTGCGTTTCGCGGCGCCGTCGCCCTCGGACTGACGGATCAGCGCGGCCTCCACCAGCCCCGGCAGGCGCGGGCCAAAGCGGCCAAGCACCTGGGCGGTCTGCACGAGGTCGCGCAGCGCGGCGCGCGGGCCGATCGAGGTCTTGATGTAGTCCTCGACCACCGGCTTGGCGGTGTTCCAGATGTTCATGCGCGGGTTCAGCGAGCGTGCGACGCCCTCGACCACGACCATGGTGCGCTGCAGCAGGATCAGCTCGGTCCGGGTCTGCATGCCGAACCGCTCGGTCACCTCGAACAGGTAGGAGAGCAGCCGCGCCATCGAAATCCGCGTTGCATCCATGCCAAAGATCGGCTCCCCGACGGCCCGAAGCGCCCGGGCGAACTCGTCGACATCTCGGTCGGCGGGAACGTATCCGGCCTCGAAATGCACCTCGGCCACGCGTTTGTAGTCGCGTCGGATGAAGCCGTAGAGGATCTCGGCATAGACCCGTCGGGTATACTCGTCGATATGCCCCATGATGCCGAAATCGTAGGCGATGATGTTGCCGTTCGGCGCGACCTTGAGGTTGCCCTGATGCATGTCGGCGTGGAAGAAGCCGTCGCGCAGCGCATGGTTCAGGAACAGCTGCAGCACCCGCTCGCTGAGCCGCTCGCGGTCATGTCCCGCGGCATCCAGCGCGGCGTTGTCGCCCAGCGGTGCACCCTCGGCCCAGCTCATGGTCATGACTCGCCGGCCCGAGAGCCCCCAGACCACCGATGGCAGTTCGAAGCCATCGTCGTCGGCGGTGTTGGCGGCGTATTCCGAGGCGGCAGCGGATTCGAGCCGCAGGTCGAGCTCGCCCATCACCACGCTCTCGAAATGCGAGATGACATCGCGCGGACGCAGCCGGCGTGCGGCCGGGGCCAGCGTCTCGATCATGTCCGCAGCGAAGTAGAACGCATCGATATCGGTGCGGAAGGCGCGCTCGATGCCCGGACGCAGCACTTTCACTGCAACGGTCTCGCCCGTATCGGCACGGCGCGCCTTGTGGACCTGCGCGATCGAGGCCGCCGCGACGGGCGCGCTGAACTCGCTGAAGATCTCCGAGACGGGCACGCCAAGCTCGGCCTCGATCTGGCGCTCGGCCTGCTCGATGCCAAAGGGGGGGAGCTTGTCCTGCAGCACCCGCAGCTGGTTGGCGAGATCCTGACCGACCACGTCCGGTCGGGTCGAGAGAATCTGGCCAAACTTGATATAGGCGGGTCCGAGCGCGCTCAGCGCGCGGGGCGCGGGCGGCATCGACGGATCGCCCTCGATGCCGGTCCATTTGAACGGCCAGACCAGCGTGCGGAAGGCGATGCGCACCATTTTCGGCGCGTCGAACGCGTCGAGCACAACGCCCATGGCGCCGGTGCGCTCGAAGGTGGCGCCGGTGCGGATCAGGCGCCAGATATTGTGCGGTCCGCGCATGGCTCAGATCTTCCAGCCGGAATGCAGGCAGGCGATGCCCATGCTCAGGTTGCGGTACTTGGCGTTGCCGAACCCGGCGGCGCGCAGCATGCCGAGGAAGGTCTCCTGGTCGGGGAACTTGCGGATCGATTCCACAAGATATTGATAGCTGTCGCGATCGCCGGCGATCATCTGGCCCATGCGCGGGATGATGTTGAAGGAATAAAGATCGTAGGCCTTCTGCATCATGTCGTTGGGGATCTGGCTGAACTCGAGCACCATCAGCCGGCCGCCGGGCTTGAGCACGCGGAACGCCTCGTTCAGAGCCTCCTGCGGGCGGGTGACGTTCCGGATGCCGAAGGAGATCGTGTAGACATCGAACGTGCTGTCGGGGAAGGGCAGCGCCATGGCGTCGCCCACCACCCAGTCGAGCTGTTCAGCCATCGCCGCGGCATCGGCGCGCTTGCGGCCCTCAACCAGCATTGGCTCGGTCAGGTCGAGCACGGTGGCGTGGCCATGACCGGCGCGCTTGAGGAAGCGGAACGAGATGTCGCCGGTGCCACCGGCCACGTCGAGCAGGCGCTGCCCGGGGCGCGGGGCCAGCCAGTCCATCATCGCGTCCTTCCAGACCCGATGGATGCCAAGCGACATGGCATCGTTCATCACGTCGTATTTCGACGCCACCGAGTTGAAGACGCCCTGCACGCGACCGGCCTTCTCGGTCTCGGGGATGTCGGTGAAGCCGAAATGCGTGGTTTTCTGGGTGTCGTCGGTCATGGGTCTTGCCGTTTTGCTGCTGCATCTCCTTATAGGGCGCGGGGGGCGCGCTGCAATGCGGCCCTTCGACAAGACGCTGTGACCCGGAGAGAACATGCCCGAATTGCCAGAGGTGGAAACCGTGCGCCGCGGCCTCGCCCCCGTGATGGAGGGCAACCGCATCGCGCAGGCGCAGGTCAACCGGCCCGACCTGCGCTGGCCGTTTCCCGAGCGCATGGCCGAGCGGCTGACCGGGGCGCGGATCCTCCAGCTGCGGCGGCGGTCGAAGTACATCCTCGGCGATCTCGACCGCGGCGAGACGCTGCTGATCCACCTTGGCATGACCGGCCGGATGCTGGTTTCTGGCGACGCTCTGGGGCGGTTCGTGCACGATCACCCGGCGCCGGAAAAGCACGATCACGTGGTGCTCGACCTCGAGGATGGCGCTCGCGTCACCTTCAACGACCCGCGCCGCTTCGGGGCGATGGATCTGATGCAAACCGCCACGGCCGAGGCCCACCCGCTGCTCGCGGCGCTGGGGCCGGAACCGCTTGGCAACGCGTTCAGCGAATCCCATCTGGTGGCGGCGCTGGCGGGGCGCAACATGCCGATCAAGTCGGCTCTGCTCGACCAGAAGATCGTCGCGGGCCTCGGCAATATCTACGTCTGCGAAGCGCTCTATCGCTGCGGAATTCATCCGGGACGTCGCGTCAGACGGATTTCCGAGAAACGCATCGCCTCGTTGGTGCCGGTGATCCGAGAGGTGCTGGAAGAGGCCATTGCAGCAGGCGGATCGAGCCTGCGGGACTTCCGCCAAGCCGATGGGGAGCTTGGATATTTTCAGCACAGCTTCGATGTCTACGGGCGCGAGGGGCAGCCGTGCCGGACCCCCGATTGCGGCGCTACCGTGCACCGGATGGTTCAATCAGGGCGGTCCTCGTTCTACTGCCCGCGGTGCCAAAGATAACTTGATTGCGAGGGCCAAGCTGGTAAGGCTGCCGTCTGACGCTAACGGACGGGAGCCCGAAGTCATGGCCTATGAGACGATCATCGTCGAAATAGATGACCACGTCGCAACGATCACACTCAATCGCCCGGATGCCCTCAACGCCCTCAACAGCCACCTGCTGCAGGAGCTGGCGCAGGCGCTGGGCGAGCTGGATTCCAATGACAAGGTACGCTGCATCATCGTGACCGGCTCGGCCAAGGCCTTTGCGGCCGGGGCGGACATCAAGGAGATGTCCGAGAAGAGCTTTGTCGACATGTATCTCGGAGATTTCTTCGAGCCGGCGACCGAGGCCGTGACCCGGGTGCGCAAGCCGATCATCGCCGCGGTGGCGGGCTACGCGCTGGGCGGCGGTTGCGAATTGGCGATGATGTGCGACTTCATCATTGCAGCCGAAAACGCCAAGTTCGGCCAGCCCGAGATCAATCTCGGGGTCATCGCCGGGATCGGCGGCACGCAGCGCCTGACGCGCTATGTCGGCAAGTCCAAGTCGATGGACATGCACCTCACCGGTCGCTTCATGGATGCCGAAGAGGCCGAGCGCGCCGGGCTGGTGAGCCGTATCGTGCCGGCCAAGCAGCTGATGGACGAGACCAAGAAAGCGGCCGAGAAGATCGCCGAGAAGTCCATGCTGGCCAGCATCGCGGCCAAGCAGGCGGTGAACCGGTCCTACGAGACCACGCTCACCGAGGGGCTGCTGTTCGAGCGCCGGCTGTTCCACTCGCTGTTCGCGACCGAGGATCAGAAAGAGGGCATGGCGGCCTTCCAGGAAAAGCGCACCGCGCAGTTCCGCGACCGCTGAGCCCAAGCTTCAGAACAAGAAAACGGCCCGCCCCTCGGCGGGCCGTTCGCGTTTCGGCCTCGGTGCGGCGTTAGCCCTGAAGTGCGCCACGACGGCTGCGGATCGCGGCCTGGATGGCGCGCCAGTCCTCGGCCTGAGCCGTGTTGCCGCTCTCCTCGCAGGTGCGGGCCTTCTGGGCCGCCTCGGCCTCTGCCCGGTCACCGTGGGCGCGGTAGAGCGATTGTGCGTACTCTGAAATTTGCATCGCATTCATCTCTGATTCCTCCTTTCAGAATGAACGGTCCTGCGGTGGCAGGACCCCGAATATAGTGGCTCAGGGCCGATTCTGCGACCTTCGGGTCCGTCTTGACCCGCATAGGGGTTTGCAAGACCGATGTTTTGGTATATGCGCCGCGGCTACATGCGCGTGATGCCCGCTCAGGCAAGAATCGGTCCGGCGACACCTGTCCGGGTCAGAGTGCCATTGCGCGACCCGGATACCGTTGACCCCCATGCGAGGGGCAGAAGACAGAGGACTGATCATCATGGCAAACTCCCCCCAGGCGAAGAAGCGCGCCCGTCAGAACGAAAAGCGTTTTGCGATCAACAAGGCGCGCCGCTCGCGCATCCGCACCTACCTGCGCAAGGTCGAAGAGGCGATCGCCTCGGGCGATCAAGACGCCGCAAAAGCCGCTCTTCTGGCCGCACAGCCCGAGCTGATGCGCGGTGTGACCAAGGGCGTATTCCACAAGAACACCGCATCGCGGAAGATGTCGCGCCTTGCATCGCGGGTGAAAGCGCTGGGCTGAAAAGCCACACCGGATTTGTAGACGAATAAAAAGGCACCACAATCTGTGGTGCCTTTTTTCCATCCAGACACTATCCGTTGAAATCGGAGATTCTTTTTTCGGATTCCTCTGAGTCAACATTTAAGTTCGGTTGCCGGGCTTCCCGCCAAATTGCTAATTTCACCGAGCGAGTCACATTGCTTTGGGGGGACAGGCAAGCAGCGCAACGCCCGTGTTTTTTGGGACGTATGCACTGCGCTTTGGCGGTCTGCTGCACCAGCCGCCAGAACAGGGCGTTTGCCCTGCCAGTCCGAGGTATACAAATGCGCGGACAGCGCTCACTTTGATCAGTCCTTGGTTGGGATGCCAAGGGCGTGGTGAGGTGTTGTCCGTCCGGAATGCGTATCATTCCAGCCCATGTCGTCATGGCATGGGGCAGAGACCTGTTCCCGCATGACATGTGTCCGCCGGGCGGCTCACTCAGATCGCCCGAGATGACGAGATGGATGAATGGCAGTCAGGCTTTCGGAGCGGGGACAAATGACAAAAGACCAGTGGGGCGCATTGCAGAGCCAGCTGAGCAGTACGATCGGGGAAAACAACTACAAGACCTGGATTGAACCCATGGAATTCCACGGCGTGGAGCCGGGTGGTGTGGCCGTGTTCAACGTGCCGACCAACTTCATTGGCACCTACGTGTCGCAGAACTTCGGGGACATTCTTCTTGCCAAGCTGTCGGGGATGGACACCGACGTGCGCCGGCTTAAGTTTCAGGTCGCCAATGCCGACACCCGGCCCGCCCCGGCCCAGCAGCAGCCGCGCCCGGCGGCGCAGGCGCAGCCGGCCCCGGCCGCCGCGGCGCCCGCCAACGGCGACCTGCTGCCCGGCGCGCCGCTCGACGGCCGCTTCACCTTCGACAGCTTCGTCGTCGGCAAGCCCAACGAGCTGGCCCATGCCGCGGCCAAGCGCGTGGCCGAGGGTGGCCAGGTGACCTTCAACCCGCTGTTCCTTTACGGTGGTGTGGGCCTTGGTAAGACCCACCTGATGCACGCCATCGCCTGGGACCTGCGCAACAACCGGCCCGACCTGAACGTGCTCTACCTCTCCGCAGAGCAGTTCATGTACCGCTTCGTGCAGGCCCTGCGCGAGCGCCGGATGATGGATTTCAAGGAGCTGTTCCGCTCGGTCGACGTGCTGATGGTGGACGATGTCCAGTTCATCGCCGGCAAGGATTCCACGCAGGAAGAGTTCTTCCACACGTTCAACGCGCTGGTTGACCAGAACAAGCAGATCATCATCTCGGCCGACCGCGCCCCGGACGAGATCAAGGACCTCGAGAACCGCATCCGCTCGCGGCTCCAGTCCGGTCTCGTGGTCGATCTGCATCCCACCGATTACGAGCTGCGTCTTGGCATCCTGCAATCCAAGGTTCAGAACTATCGTGAGCAGTATCCCGCGCTGCAACTCGATGACGGCATCCTGGAATTCCTCGCCCACCGCATCTCGACCAACGTGCGCGTGCTCGAGGGCGCCCTGACCCGGCTCTTCGCCTTCGCCTCGCTGGTCGGCCAGCCGATCACCATGGAGCTGACGCAGGATTGCCTCGCCGACGTGCTGCGTGCCTCGGATCGCAAGATCTCGATCGAGGAAATCCAGCGCAAGGTGGCCGAGCATTACCACATCCGCCTCAGCGACCTCATCGGTCCCAAGCGGGTGCGCAACTTTGCGCGGCCGCGCCAGGTGGCGATGTACCTGTGCAAGCAGCTTACCGCCCGGTCGCTGCCCGAGATTGGCCGTCGCTTTGGCGGGCGCGACCACACCACCGTCATGCATGGGGTGAAGCGCATCGAGGAGCTGCGCACGCAGGACAGCCAGATCGCCGACGATGTCGAGCTTCTGCGCCGCGCGCTCGAGGCCTGAAAGGGCCTTCTGAGGTTCGAACACAACACAACCGAACGGGGCCGCCTTCGCGCGGCCTCGCGGCCTTGACGCCACTGTAAAACAATCCGATCAATCGCTGAAACAAGGCTTGGAGCAGCTTGCGCATGGCGCTACGCTGCGCCTCCGGCACGGCGGAGAGGGTGAGGGATGAAAGTCAGTATCGAACGGGCAACGCTGCTCAAGGCAGTCAGCCAGGCGCAATCTGTTGTCGAGCGTCGCAACACCATTCCGATCCTCGCGAACGTGCTGATCGAGGCCGAGGGCGACACCGTCACCTTCCGTGCCACCGATCTCGACATCGAGGTTCTGGACCGCGCCCCGGCGCAGGTCGAGCGGGCCGGGGCCACCACGGTTTCGGCCGTGACCCTGCACGAGATCGTCCGCAAGCTGCCCGACGGCGCGCTTGTCCAGCTCGCCGATGACAGCGCCGCCGGGCGCCTGACGGTGACTGCGGGACGGTCGAACTTCAACCTCGCGACCCTGCCGAAGGAAGACTTCCCGGTCATGGCCTCGTCGGAATACGCGACGAACTTCTCCGCCAAGGCCGAGACCCTGCGCAAGCTCTTCGACAAGTCGAAATTCGCCATCTCGACGGAAGAGACCCGTTACTACCTCAACGGCGTCTACATGCACGTGTCGGACAGCGAAGAGGGCCGGGTGCTGCGCTGCGTCGCCACCGACGGCCACCGCCTCGCCCGGATCGATGCGCCGGTGCCCGAGGGCGCCGAGGCAATGCCCGGCGTGATCGTGCCGCGCAAGACCGTGGGCGAGCTTCGCAAGCTGCTCGACGATGACGATATGGACATCGCCGTGTCGGTGTCCGAGACCAAGGTGCGCTTTGCGACGCCCGACATCACCCTGACCTCCAAGGTCATCGACGGCACCTTCCCGGATTACTCCCGCGTTATCCCGACCGGCAACACCCGCCGGCTCGAGGTCGACGCGACCGAGTTCGCCAAGGCGGTCGATCGTGTCGCCACTGTGTCGTCCGAGCGGTCGCGCGCGGTGAAACTGCAGCTCGACGAGGACCGGCTTGTGCTGTCGGTCAACGCGCCCGACAGCGGCGCCGCCGAGGAAGAGCTCGCCGTGGCCTATGGCGACGAGCCGCTCGAGATCGGCTTCAACGCCAAGTACCTGCTCGAGATCGCCAGCCAGGTGGATCGCGAGAACGCGGTGTTCATGTTCAACTCCTCCGGCGACCCGACCCTGATGCGCGAAGGCAGCGACACCAGCGCGGTCTACGTCGTGATGCCGATGCGCGTGTGACCCTGACCGGGCCTGACCTGCACAGGGAGAGCGGACCGTGACCGCTCTCCACCTTTCCAGTCTGACGCTCTCGCATTTCCGCTCGCACAAGCGCGCGGCGGTGGAGGTCGATGCCCGGCCCGTGGCGATCTTTGGGCCCAATGGCGCGGGCAAGACCAACCTGATCGAGGCGGTCTCGCTGCTGTCGCCCGGGCGCGGCATGCGGCGCGCCTCGGCGCAGGAGATGACCCGCCGCCCCGAGGCGCTGGGCTGGAAGATCGGCGCGGTGCTGCACGGACCCGAGGGCGCGAGCGAGATCTCGGTGCGCTCGGAAAGCGGTGGCTCGCGGCAGGTCGAGATCGACGGCAAGCCCGCGCCGCAAACGGCGCTGGGGCGCATCGCGCGGGTGCTCTGGCTGATCCCGTCGATGGACCGGCTGTGGATCGAGGCTCCCGAGGGCCGGCGGCGCTTTCTTGACCGCATGACGCTGAGTTTCTTCCCCGATCACGCCGACGCCTCGCTGACCTACGAGAAGGCCATGCGCGAGCGCAACCGCCTGCTCAAGGAGCAGATCCGCGATGCGCATTGGTACGCCGCGCTCGAGACCCAGATGGCGCAGAGCGGCGCGCTGATCCAGCAGAACCGGCAGGCGGCGCTGGCGCGTCTGGCCCGCGCGCAGGACGGGGCGGAGACCAGCTTTCCGGCCGCCGATCTCGCGCTGGTCTCCACCGAGGCCGACATTCCCGAGACCGAGGAGGATCTGCGCGCCGTCTTCGCCGAGGGGCGCTTTCGCGACATGGCCGCCGGGCGCACGCTGGTCGGGCCGCACCGGTCGGATCTTTACGGGGTCTTTGCCGCGAAGGGCGTGCCGGCCTCGGATTGCTCCACCGGCGAGCAGAAGGCGCTGCTGATCTCGCTGATCCTTGCCAATGCGCGGGCGCTCGCTGCCGAGATCGGTGCACCGCCGCTCCTGCTGCTGGACGAGGTCGCGGCGCATCTCGACGCGGGCCGTCGCGCGGCGCTTTATGACGAGATCTGCGCCCTCGGTGCGCAGGCCTGGATGACCGGCACCGGGCCCGAACTGTTCGAGGAGCTGGGCGATCGCGCACAGCGACTTCAGGTCACCGAAGAGGCCGGGCAATCACTCGTTGAAAACCTGCCGATCTGACACCAAATCTTGTGTCATCTGCGTGACAAGGCAGCGCTTCTCACCTATAAAATTCCCAAACAAGACAGAGGATGGCTACATGGCCGAACCGGCAGGCGCTCCGCAGGAATACGGCGCGGATTCCATCAAGGTTCTCAAGGGTTTGGAGGCAGTGCGCAAGCGCCCCGGCATGTATATCGGTGACACCGATGACGGCTCGGGCCTGCACCACATGGTCTACGAGGTCGTGGATAACGGCATCGACGAGGCTCTGGCCGGTCATGCCGACTTCGTGCGCGTGAAAATCCATGCCGACAACTCGGTCTCGGTGCGTGACAACGGTCGGGGCATCCCGGTCGACATGCATGCCGAAGAGGGCGTCTCGGCGGCCGAGGTCATCATGACCCAGCTGCACGCCGGCGGTAAGTTCGACCAGAACTCCTACAAGGTCTCCGGCGGTCTGCACGGCGTGGGTGTCTCGGTGGTGAACGCCCTGTCGGTGTGGCTCGAGCTGCGCATCTGGCGCAACGGCAAGGAGCACTACGCCAAGTTCTCGCATGGTGAGACGGTCGAGCATCTGCGCGTGGTCGGCGATGCCGAGGGCGAGCAGGGCACCGAGGTCCGTTTCCTCGCCTCGACCGAGACCTTCTCGAACCTCGATTTCGAATTTGCCACGCTGGAAAAGCGCCTGCGCGAGCTCGCCTTCCTGAACTCCGGCGTGCGCATCATCCTCGAGGATGAGCGCCCGGCCGAGCCGCTGCACACCGAGCTGCACTACGAGGGCGGCGTGAAGGAGTTCGTCAAGTATCTCGACCGCTCCAAGCAGCCGATGATGCCCGAGCCGATCTACATGACCGGCGAGAAGGACGGCATCGGCGTCGAGGTCGCGATGTGGTGGAACGACAGCTACAACGAGATGGTGCTGCCCTTCACCAACAACATCCCGCAGCGCGACGGCGGCACCCACATGGCCGGCTTCCGTGGCGCGCTGACCCGGACGCTGACGCGCTATGCCACCGACAGCGGCATCGCCAAGAAGGAAAAGGTCAGCTTCACCGGCGACGACGCCCGAGAGGGCCTGACTTGCGTGCTGTCGGTGAAGGTGCCCGACCCGAAGTTCTCGAGCCAGACCAAGGACAAGCTGGTGTCGTCCGAAGTGCGCCCGGCGGTCGAGAACCTGGTGAACGAGAAGCTCACCGAGTGGTTCGAAGAGCACCCGAACGAGGCCAAGATGGTCGTCGGCAAGATCGTCGAGGCGGCGCTCGCCCGCGAGGCTGCGCGCAAGGCGCGCGAGCTCACGCGCCGCAAGAACCCGATGGACGTCAACTTCCTCGCCGGCAAGCTCAAGGACTGCTCCGAGAAGGATCCGTCCAAGACCGAGCTGTTCATCGTCGAGGGGGACTCCGCCGGTGGCTCGGCCCAGACCGGGCGGGATCGTGGCACCCAGGCGATCCTGCCGCTCAAGGGTAAGATTCTCAACGTCGAGCGGGCGCGCTTCGACCGGATGCTTGGCAGCCAGGAGATCGGCAACCTCGTGATGGCGCTCGGCACCGGCATCGGCCGCGACGAGTTCAACATCGATAAGCTGCGGTATCACAAGATCATCCTGATGACCGACGCCGACGTCGACGGCGCCCACATCCGCACCCTGCTGCTGACCTTCTTCTACCGGCAGATGCCGGAGCTGATCGAAGGTGGCTATCTCTACATCGCCCAGCCGCCGCTCTTCAAAGTCGCGCGCGGCCGCTCGGAGGTCTACGTCAAGGACCAGGCGGCGCTTGACGACTACCTGATCCAGCAGGGGGTCGACGGGGCGCATCTGACGCTCGGCAATGGCGAGGTCATCACCGGGCAGGATCTTGTCCGGGTGATCGACGAGGCGCGCCAGCTCAAGCGCGTGCTCGACGCCTTCCCGACGCACTACCCGCGCCACATCCTCGAACAGGCCGCCGTCGCGGGAGCCTTCGTGCCCGGCGCGGTCGAGAGCGACCTGCAGGGCGTGGCCGACAAGGTGGCCGAGCGGCTCGACCTGATCGCGTTGGAATACGAGAAGGGCTGGCAGGGCCGCATCACCCAGGACCGCGGCATTCGCCTCGCGCGCATCCTGCGCGGGGTCGAGGAAGTCCGCACGCTGGACGGCCCGATGCTCCGGTCCGGCGAGGCGCGCAAGACCGGCAGCTTCACGCAGGCGCTGCAGACCGTGTACGCCACGCCCGCCGTGCTCGAGCGCAAGGACCGCCGTCAGGCGATCTATGGCCCGCTCGGGTTGCTTGAGGCGATCCTCGAAGAGGGCGAGAAGGGTCTGTCGCTGCAGCGCTACAAGGGTCTGGGCGAGATGAACCCGGGCCAGCTCTGGGAAACCACGCTCGATCCCGACGCCCGCACGCTGCTTCAGGTGCGCGTCGACGACATGACCGAGGCGGATGACATCTTCACCAAGCTGATGGGCGACGTGGTCGAACCGCGCCGCGAGTTCATCCAGCAGAACGCGCTCAGCGTCGAGAACCTCGACTTCTGAGCCGGTGTAGGCGCGCGCGTAGTTTTTCGCCGCGCCCATAGTTTTTCGCGTGCTGAGGTTGAGGTTCGGCCACGTTTTCCACGACTTTCAGAAGGTTAGCGTGAAATTCAGGCCCTCGCGGTTAGTGAAGATGCTTCGCGCGGAGCGCGTAGAGCAGCGTCTGCAAAACGAACGAGCTTCGCGATTGTGTCTCGGTTGATGCCTATTGCCCATCAACCGAGACAGAAGCCTACTTCTCCGCAGGAAGAACTTGAGCTTCATCTGAGCGTTGAAAGCCGGCGTGGCGATCGCAGGGAGCGCACCTAAACTTCAATTGCGGCTCCGGTCTTGATTTGACTGGATTTTATGTGCCTCATTTCCGAGTTCGCGAAAGAGGTACGTGATGCCAGAATTGGACCCCAATATAGCTTTTCCGATCGCCGTCCTGATATTCCTGATTGGTTTTCCGCTTTTTCTCATTTTATTCCTGGTCGCGCGACGGCGGACAAAGCGCCTCGGTCGCGAGCTCGATCAGGAGAAGACCCGGGCCGCCGAAGACCGCGACCGGATCCTCGCGGAGGAAAAGGAGAAGCAGCAGGCGATCGAGCGGAAATACTCACCGATCATCGATATGGAGGCCGAGGTCGGGCGGTTGAAAGCCGAGTCTGCCGAGTTGGCGGGGAGTATCGACGACCTGCGATCCAGCTACGCCAGCAAGCGTGAGATCATGAAGAAGCTCGAGCATCAGGTCGCGGTGTATGACGAGCGCCTCGCCTTCGCAGAACTCGGTGTCTATGAGCCTCACTTCGATTTCGGGGACAGCGAGATCTTCAAGGAGCAGATCAAGCAGATACGGGAGCAGCAGAAGGCAATGGTTTCGCAGAAGACCGCCGCCATTTGCCCGACCGATTGGACCGTCGATGGCAGCCTCTCCAAGGGGCAGACCATGATCAACCGTCAGATGCGATTGACCATGCGCGCCTTCAATAACGAATGCGAGGCGGCGATCGCGAACACGCGTTGGAACAACGTGGTCGCCATGGAGAAGCGGATCCTGAACGCCGCGAAGCAGATTAACTCGGCCAATGCCTCCATGAACCTTTCAATCAACGAGCGATACGTCTCGCTCAAGCTGAACGAGTTGCACCTCACCCACGAGTATCGGGAGCAACTCAAAGTCGAAAAGGATGAGCGGGCCGAACGCGCCCGGATGGAGCGCGAAGAGAAGAAGTTGCTCGCCGAGGCAAAGGCCGCTGAGAAGGAAGAGCAGAAATATCAGGACATGCTCGACAAGGCCCGGCAGGAGGCTGGTGTCGACGAAAGCCGTATCGCGGACCTTCAGGCCGCCTTGGCGGAGGCCCACGCAAAGACAGAGCGCGCGAAAGCGATGGCCGAGATGACGAAGTCTGGTTACGTCTACATCATCTCGAACATCGGCAGCTTCGGCGAAGAGGTCGTCAAGATCGGCCTGACCCGACGCCTTGATCCCGACGATCGCGTGAAGGAGTTGGGCGACGCGAGCGTGCCGTTCGGCTTCGACACGCACGCAATGATTTATTCCGAAGAGGCGCCGGCTCTCGAAAACGCCCTGCACCGGGAGTTTGCCGACCGCCGGATCAACGCTTCAAATATGCGCAAGGAGTTCTTTCGCGTCGGCCTGGAGGAGGTGGAAAATGCTGTGAAGCGCTTGGCTCCGGACGCCAACTTCTTCAAAGATCGTGAGGCACAAGAGTGGCACGAAACCTTGGCACGTCGTAGGGAGCAGGCTGAGTTGTGGAGGCAGGCGGCGGAGGAGGCGCTGCCCGCAACGATCTGACCCATCACTCGACCAAGTCTATCGTCGAAGATGCATCTTTCGTTGATGTGGGTGCACGTTGGTAGCGGTCCGACCGCCAGGGCGGGAAGCCGTCCTTCGCCGCGCGTGCGAACACACCTTTGCCAGGACATGGAAGCGGGCATTCCCCAAGGATCGGTCGCCAGAACCGGCGTGACCTACACAGAGGGCGGAGAGCTGTCATTCGCAGCGGTGGCAGTGCGGGCATCCAGTAATGATGGAAGCTGGCATTTAGAACGGATGAGAAACGAGGTTTTCTCTGCATCGCCATGTGCATTGGGTCGGAGCTCACCCGAAACTGAAGTGCTGATTTGGTCGAAAGCGATACTTGGGTCACAACAATGAGGAAGCTTGTGGCTCGCGATGGCGCCACCCCACCAACTCGGCCAATGTGCTCCCAGTCAGTCCAGGGAATGGGTTGGACTATCCAGCTGTGGGTTCAGAAACCTGCGCGCAGGTTGCCTCAAAGGCACGGATGACCACTGCATCGTGCTTGGGACGCTGTGACTGCAATGTGCCAATTATAATGCGGCGCGAAAGCCATGCCCAAGGACCCTCCGGTGCTTCAACTGAAATGTGGGACAACGCGTAGCGCGGCGCATCAGGACGCTCGTCGATGACGACCCGATTTCGCAGGGCCAGCACTGTGCCGTCGACAAGCTCCAGATCGTAGAGCGCATCCAGCTCGCGTGCGCCGTCCAGCCGGTCGAGTTGGCGATCGGCGCCGCCGGACAGGACACGCCCCCGCAATTGCGGGAAATCAGAGCCGCCACGAAAGCTGCCACCAAGAATGTCGATGCGGCGACGGTTGCCGTGGGGACCCCGGCCCAGTTCGACTCTTGGGCCGATCTCGATCAACGCTTCCCACAGCAGGCGACAGCCTGGGGTTTCGACCGGGGTGCCGTCCAAAATGACAGGATGTTCGAATTGGGCTGGGATCATTTCACGCTGCCTTGGCCAAGGGACTGAGGCAGGCCAGGACATCAGCGGCAGCTGGCAGCGCGTCCATGGCACTCGAAAACTCGGCCTTTCGCCGGGAAAGGCCTCCCCAGGCGAGGCAATCGGCGATTTTCATATTGAGTTGTGTCGCTGTCAGCGGATGCCTGATCGTGCCGACGATGAATGCCTGATCGTGGCGCAGGCGACGTCCATCGGTCAAGGTGACCTCGATCGCATAGGCCGCATCGATTCCTTCGGGCCCCATCTGCTGCGGTTTGCGCCGGATGCGTGCCAAAGCCGTGCGATCCGCGACAGTCGCCACGGCCTCAGAGGTGAAGTGGAACAGTGAAACCGATCCTTCCTCCAGAAGTCTCATCACGGGATAGGACAGGCTGAAGCGCGCCTCGGAGGTGCTTTCAGGGGCATCATATCGCAGGTTGCGAGCAAGGACTTCCGGCATCTCGACCTCGATCTGGTCGATGTCCGACAGACCGATCCCATGCGTTTGCATCAGGGCCTCGACCCCGTCGAGCGCGCGGTGCGAGGCGGCACAGCATGGGAAGCGTTTCACCATCATCCCGTCGGTCAGGAGCGCCCAGGACGTTCCCAGATCGTCCAGCGTCATCTCGCGTTCTGTCCCCGCGAACAGTGCGGTCAAGCCCCAGGGAGCGCTGACGAACTCTGCCTTGGCGCCGAGCCCGGCCTTGGCCAGGGCCGCTGCTGTGACGGCGGCACGTGCGGCAAACCCGGCATGGGTGGGCTTGGCCTCGGCACCGAACTGCAGCTTGGAACCGGAGGATTGCGAGAAAGCAAGGCTCATGGTTCGGGCCATGACATCGGCATCTGCACCGATCAGCCGGGCGCAGGCAGCGGCGGCTCCGATGGCGCCAAGTGTCGCGGTGGAGTGCCAGCCGGCGCCGTAATGTTGGGGGTGCATGACGGCTCCGATACGGGCCTGAACTTCCAGGCCGATGACGTAGGCCTGCATCAGGTCGTCCCCTTTGATCGCGGGGCGTCCGGCCGCCATGGCCAGCAGCGCGGGCACCAGGACGGCGCTGGCGTGAGACATCGCCGGGGCGAAGTTGTCATCGTAATCCAGCGCATGGGCCGCTGTGCCGGTCACCAGCGCCGCACCCGCGGGCGACAGCGTTGTGCCCAAGCCCCAGACGGCTGCGGGGCCGGTGCCATGGGTTGCTTCGGCCCCCTTGAGCACAGCCTGCGTCGCGCTGTCCGCGCGCCCGGCCAGGATGCAGGCCAGCGTATCGGCAAAGGCTGCGGCCGCGCTGCCGGTCAGCGCCGGGTCAGAGGCATCCGCAGTGGCAGCCCATGCCGCAAGGCGCGCGACCGAGGAATCACTCTGCATGTGGCAGCTCCGTTGCCACGACGTTCAGCCAGTAGGCCACGCCATAGGGGATCACCGCGTCGTCGAAATCGTAAAGCGGCGTATGGACGAACGCGCTTTCGGTGCCGTTGCCGACAGTGGCAAAGCAGCCCGGAACCTTTTCCAGCATGAAGGAGAAATCTTCGCTGGCACCCACGCGCTCGGCCTCGCCGTCGACCATGGCGGCATCGACCGTCGCCTGGGCCGCAGCCACGGCGCGGCCGGTTTCCTCGGGCCAGTTCACCAGCGGCGGGTAGCGGCGGATGAAGTTGGGGTCGGCCTCGCAGTTGTGCATGGCCGCGGCGGCCTGGCTCAGTTCCGCCAGGCGGCGTTCCACCAGGTCGCGGGTTTCGGGCAGGAAGGTACGGGCGGTGCCGCGCAGGCGGACCTCAGCGGGGATGATGTTGGGGCTGTTGAAATCGCCCGCCGCGACATGGCCAACGGAGATCACCGCGCTGTCGAAGCTTTCGACGTTGCGCGCCACGATGGAGGAGATGCCGGACAGGAAGCTGGCCAGCGCCATGGTCGGATCGGTGCCCTCGTGGGGCATGGCGCCATGGCCGCCGGTGCCGCGCAGGGTCAACTCCCATGTATCGCCGGCGGACATCATCGCGCCGGGGCGGGTTCGGAATTCACCCAGCGGAGTGCCGGGCATGTTGTGCAGCCCGTAGACGGCATCGGAGGGGTGCTGTTCGAACAGGCCTTCCTCGATCATCACCCGCGCCCCGCCAAGGCCCTCTTCGGCAGGCTGGAAGATGAACTGGACGGTGCCCGCGAAATCGGGATCGGCGGCCAGTTTCTCGGCTGCGCCCAGCAGCATGGTGGTGTGCCCGTCATGGCCGCAGGCATGCATTTTGCCCGGGATGGTCGAGGCATGGAGCTTGCCCGTCTTTTCCTCGATATGCAGCGCATCCATGTCTGCGCGCAGAGAGATGCGGCGGTTGCCCGGATGACGCCCCTTCAGCACGCCCACCACGCCGGTGCGGGCCAGCCCGCGATGCACCTCGATGCCGCGTTTCTCGAGGAATTCAGCCACGAGGTCCGAGGTGCGCACCTCTTCAAAGGCGGTCTCGGGGTGGCGGTGGATGTCGTGGCGGATCTCGGTCAGACGGGCGATGAAATCGCTGTCTGCAGCGATCGTCGCGGCGGTGGTGGTCTTCATTGGGGGGCCTTTTCGTCAGTCGTCAGGTCGGCTTCGGCAGTATCGGGGTCGCCAGCGGCTTCGAGGGTGCCGGTCACTGTTGCGAAAGTCCGGGCGAGGCCATGCAGGAAAGTCAGCACGATGAAGGTCGGCACGGCGATGGCCACCCAGATCATCGGCAGCGGCACGGTTTCCGCCATCATGGTCATGTTGCGGTTCAGAAAACCGCGCGTGAGGTTCATCCCCGGCCCGAAGAAGCAGTACCAAAGGATCGGCACGAGGAAGAGCAACACGGCCGCCGCGCGCACCGTGGCGGTGGCCAGCTTCAGCCAGCGGGGCGCACGGGCGGGGATCTTCACCAGCGCCGGATCGAAGCGCTCGTAATAGGATGCGCTGGCACCCAGCAGGCCGACCCAGACCATGGCGTAGCGCGCCAGTTCCTCAGTCCAGGCGGGCGGCGAGGCAAAGCCGTAGCGGGCCACGACCTGGAGGCAGATCAGCACAACCATGGCCACGAGAAACACGCAGCCGCAGCCCAGCACCACGCTGTTGAGCCCACGGCTGAAGCCGTTCAGCTTGCGGGAGGTTGTGGTCAGCATGAGAGGTCCTTTCAGTGGCGCGCGGGCGCGAATGGGGGCCGGGACCTGAACGCGCCCGGCGGCGTGACCTGTCTTTGAAAGCCCGGTCAAGGCTGGATGCGTCTTCCTCTGCGGACCGGGGAACCTCGGCCCGCAGGTGAAGCGCCGGGCGCATGAGGTTTCACGCGCCCGGGGAGAGGCTGCTGGCCATCAGTCCAGGTAGCCTTCCAGCTCGTCCACGATCGCCGGATCGGCGGCTTCGTCCCAGATGGCCTTGGTAGCTTCGACAAACTTGTCACGCTCGCCCGGCTCCAGCTCGGTCACGGTGACGCCAAGGTTGCCCAGCTCGTTGATCAGGTCGGCACCGTAGCTGGCGGACCACTGGCGGTTGGCGGCAATACCGTCGTCGACGGCGGCATCCACCCAGCCCTGCTCTTCCTCGGACAGGCTGCCGTACCAGTCGGAGGACAGCATGATCACGCGGGCCACCGGCATCGCGTCGAGCGGCACGAAGTCCGTCAGGATGTCGGTGTGACGGGCCTTGATGGCCGAGGACGGCGGGTTGAAGTAGCCCTGTGCCACGCCGGTCTGCAGCGCATTCGGTACTTCGGCAAAGCTGACTACAGTGCCCTTGGCGCCCCAGCTCTCAAAGAACTTGATCTGCTCGCCGTTCTGGGCCCGCAGGCGTACGCCTTCCAGGTCGGACATCTTGGTCACGGGGATATCGGTGGTGAAGATGCCCACCAGGCCGCCGCGCATGTTGAAGCCCGGGATCATCACGCCGTAATCGGCGGTCTGGGCATTCACCTGGTCGAGGATGCCGCTTTCGGCGACCACGTCATCCATCTGCTGTTCGCTCTCGAACATGAAGGGAAGATAGAGAGCAGGTGAGATGGGGGACATCTTGAAAAGCATCGCCGGGTTGCCGAGGTTTACCTCGATCAGGCCGGTGGAAACCTGGTCCAGACGCTCGTCTTCCTTGCCCATGGTGTTGTTGGGGTTGATCCTCACCTCCACGTCATGCGCGGCCAGGCTGTCGCGGAAGGCTTCGGCAAAGACGTATTCGCCGTCGACCTTGGCATCTTCCGGACCGGCGAAGGCCAGGTTGATCGGGCCCATGGCAAGGGCCGGGGTCGAAAGCGCCGCCATGGTTGCGGCCGAGGCAAGCAGGGTCTTGAAGGTCATGTTGGGTCCTTTTCCTGTTGGTTTTGGTGTCATGCTGTCAGTTGATCAGTCCAAGAAGGCGCGGCAGGGCCAGTGTCACTTCAGGGCAGAGGATGAGAACGGCGAGCAGGATCAGCTCGGCCACGAGGAAGGGCAGAACGGTGCGCACGAGGCGCCAGTAGTCCATCTTCAGCACCGTCGCGAGGATCAGCAGCACGCCGCCCAGAGGGGGCGTCAGCAGGCCCACGGTCAGGTTGAAGCCGATGAGGATGCCCATGTGGGTCGGATCGACGCCCAGCAGGATTGCCGGCGGGATCAGCAGCGGGCCCAGCAGCGCCAGCGCCGCCTTCACGTCCATCAGCATGCCGGCCAGCAGGAAGATCACGTTCAGCAGCAGGAGGTACTGCATCTTGCCCAGGTTCATCGCCTCGACCCAGGCGACCATCGCCTGCGGGATGCGCTCGATCGACATCAGGTACCCGAAGGACGCGATGGCGACGAGGATGATGAAGACCGCCCCCGTCAGCACCACGGTCCGCTGCAGCGAGATCAGGACATCGCGCAGGCCCAACTTACCGTAGAAACGTCCCACCAGGAGTGCGGCGATGGAGGCGACACCTGCCGCCTCGGCCGGGGTCATGACGCCCAGCAGGATGCCGGACATGATGATCAAGGGCAGTGACAGCGCGGGCAAGGCCTGCAGCAGCGCGGGGAAGAAGGCCGGCACCTGCGCACCGCGGCCACCGGGATGGCCCTCGCGATGTGCGATGATGGCATTGATCACCATCAGCACCGCTGCCAGCAGCAGGCCCGGCACGATACCGGCGGCAAACAGTGCCACGACGGAGGTGTTCATCAGCGCGCCGTAGAAGATCAGGATAACCGAGGGCGGTATGATCGGCCCGATGATCGAGGAGGCGGCGGTGATCGCCGCTGCGTAATCGCGAGAGTACCCCTCCTTCTCCATCGCCGGGACAAGCGTGTTGCCAAGCGCCGCTGCATCCGCCGTGGCAGAGCCCGAGACGCCCGCGAAGAAGACCGAGGTCAGCACATTTACGTGCCCCAACCCGCCCTTGAAGCGGCCCATGATCGACATGGAGAACCTGATAAGCGCTTCTGTCACGCCGCCGCGGTTCATCAGCTCGCCGGTCAGGATGAACAGCGGCATGGCGAGGAAGGCAAAGACGTTCAGCTGGCCCATTACGCGCTGCGGCAAGGCGGCCAGGAAGCGGGCATGATCCTCGGTGATGAAGGCCAGCACCGTGGCGCCCCCAACGAAATAGGCGATCCCGCCGCCGGACAGGACGGTCAGAAGCAGAAACAAGAGGGGCAGTGCAGGCATGGGCGTCTCCTTTGAGCCTTTCAAACGACACGGGCGACCTATGCTACAATGGAAAAAATATCGCACTCCTATAGCGGTCAGCTATTGCACCCCCGATGAACGTACGATTCTATCTTAAAAACGATTTCGGACTGATGTGCCGTGGATCACCTTGGTAGCAAAAATATTGGGCATCTTTGGCGCCTCACAGCATGAAACACCCATCGCGCGCGGGGCTGAACGTCCAGCGACTTCAGATTTTCAGGACAATCATGGAAGTCGGGAGCATTTCGGCCGCCGCGAAACGGTTGCGCATGGCTCAACCCACGGTCAGTCGGCACCTCGCAGTGCTCGAGGACGAAGTGGGATTTCGCCTCTTTACCCGAGAGCCGGGTCGCATCGACCCAACCTGGGAGGCAAATCGCCTTTACGCGGAAACCGCGGGACTGGCCGAGCGCCTCAGCTACGTTGAGCAGACGATCTCGACCATTCGCGCGGGTGGGGGAGAGCCGTTGCGGATCATGGCCGCCTCGTCAATGTGCTTCGAATTGCTACCAAAAGCTCTCGCTCGCTGGCAGAGGGAAATTCCGATGACGGAGGCGACCCTCGATAGTGGACGTGCGGTTGATCAGATCCGTGCGATACGCGCCGGAGAAATCGATATCGGCGTCGCTGGATCCTTAGGAGCGCTGCCAGGCCTGCGGGTGACGCCGATGTACAAGAGCGGGCTCGTCGCGGTGATGCCTCGGGATCACCTTCTGGCACAATGCGACCATGTTTCACTGGAAGATTTCGCGCGGCACCCCTGCGTTCTTCCAAGTGGGTCGGCCCCGATCGGAGCGACGGTCTTGAAGACCTTTGATGCTGCGGGCATCAGCCCGTTGCGCGTGATGACGTCTTTCACCCCCTCTTTCGGGATCGGCCTTGCCAAGGCACTGGATTGCATCGCGATCACGGACGAGCTTGTGTTCAAAGCCCTTGCCGACGACACCATTGTGGCCCGCGATATAGCGGGTCTGCCCCATGTCGAGCTGGTTTGCCTCGAGCGGCAGGACACACCTCAACGCCGTGTCATCGAAGCTTTCAAGGAGGCGCTGCAAGAGACATTGCAGGAACTCTTTCCGCGCTCGTAGGCAGCAACGCTGCTGTGGGCGGGTTTTATGCCGTTTCCGTTCAACGCTATCTTGATCGCTTATGGAGAAATGGACTCTGCAACGCATCCGGCCAGCGCGAGCTTTGCCGCGCACTTAGATCTCAACCAAAAGCACGATGGTGCTTCCCGCCCGCCACGGCGATGGCGCGATGGGCACGCCAAATCAACCAGGGGCAATGTCCGCTTCGGTAAAGCCGCAATGCAGCAACGAGCGACTCCGCGAATGACGGCAAAGGGCCGTGAGCGACGACGTGTTGCCAAGGGAGAGAGTCTTCCGGCATTAACCGGCCCGGCTGCCATGGGGATGCAACAGCGACAAGCTCGCCCCACATCGTAGAGGCGATCCAGGTCAGTTCTTTTCCTCGTGCATCCTGATGATCTGCTCGATCACGGCCCCCCGGTTTTCCTCGACCCACTCAACAAGTCCTTCTCGGCTTCCGTCGAAAAGGGTGATCTCCAAGCCTTCCGAAGACCTCTTCATGCGTGCGACTGGCCCGTTGATTCCGTCAATCGAAACAAGCTCCTCCGACGCCGCCTGAGGTTCATTCGGAGCAGGTGGTTGCCCGGCCGCTTGCCACACGTGAGCGAATCGCTGATCCGAGCTCAGGTCCGCGGCCGCGTCGGCCAGTGCTGCCATATGGCGCCTTGCCCGGGCCTCCGCCTCTGGGTCACGCCTCAGCATTCCGACCAGCTTTTCCCACCGGGGCCGCCCCACCGACGGTGCCTTGCCGATCCAGTTTAGGATGTCCGAGGGCACGCCCCGACCGATCTTCAAGTATCTCGATCGGTCCGTCTTGCCGCAGCAAAAGGCTTCATCGATGGCCGCTTCAGGAAGACCGGCTTCGTCGACCATCCGAACCGCAAGGCGTGCACGCTCGATGTAGGTCAGGTCTTCCCTTGCGATGTTCTCGATCGCCTGGCCCAAGACGAGTTCCTTTTCGTCGAGAGCCTGGATTTCTGCTCGCACTTTCAAGCCAGCGATCCGGCAGGCCTCAAGCCGCCTCCGACCGGCAACGATTTCATACTCACCTTCAAGATCCGGGTGCGGACGGACGATAATGGGGATCTTCTGGCCAACTGCTCGGATACTCGAGGCCAGCGCGTCGATATCCTCCAGACCGCCGTCCATTCGGTCCTTCATGCCGGCCGAATGGACCAGTGACGGCTCGATCGCGACGATCCGGTCCTTCGTTGCCCCGAAGTTGGCAGCTGCCAACTCTCGCCTCTTGTCAGGATCAGCTGACCCCGGCCTGTCTACTGGATCAGCCACGCTGCTTTCCTCCACCGTGTCGAGTTGCGCGTCATGCATATTCTTGAGAAGGCGGCTGTCGGGCGCCTTATTGGTGTTGGAGGGCTTCAACAGACCCTGCGCGGAACGACCGCACAGCCGTAGCTTCCCGCCGTCGGCATCCGAGAACACAGCATGCTGAACTCCGTCGAGCCCGAGCGACTCGATCAGCTCGCCGACCTTGTCGATTGCATCTCCCCAGTCCGCAGGAACAATCAGGAAGGCTTGGTTATAGGTCTTCGCAGCAAGCGCCGTCATCGCCAGTGTCTCGACGAGGTAGCGATGATGTCGCTTCTGTCGGAAAGATTTGACCTCGATAGCCGCGATCGTCTCTCCGTCGCGTGTGAGAACGAAGTCCGCAGGAGCCTCCGAGTTCCGAGGACTGTGGGAAAGCTTCACCCTCTCTCCGAGACCGAGCGTCTCGGGGTTGGATGTCAGGAAGTCAAAGACAAGATCCTCGAACGCCGCGGCTCTCTTGGAACGGGTATGTGCCGTGCTGCCGCGCACTCCGGGCTTTTCCTGAAGGCGACGGAGAGCGTTCTTCAGTTCCTCACGCGTCACCTCGCCTGAAAAAAACTTCGGCGCGATCTCCGAGGCTAACTCTTTGTCAAGAATTGAGATTTGCGACAGGAGAAGCACGCCAGTCATCGGGACACGCAGATTCTCGTCGTGCAGCGCTTCCGAAGCGTTGGCGTTCATCCAAGCTACTGCTGCAAGCGGGTTGCGCAAGCTCGCGGGATCGACGCCACGCAAGCGCGCGACTTCCGCCATGAGCTTTTCGGAACTCGTGAAGCCGTAACTTTCTGGAACCTCTAACGCCTCGGTAAGTGAGCTCCCGAAACTGAGCCAGTTCGGATCCTGCGCAAATGCTTCGACGCTGCGTGAGGTCATAAGGTCAGCACCAAAAAAAGACTCCCAGAATTTCACTCTGGTAGTTTAGTATTACTCACACGAAGGGTAAAGCTCCATGAGAATCGATTGGAAAAGTGCCTCAGTTGCCAGGCGCCCCCATAAGCGGGGTCAAAAAAAGAAGGTGCATTACCTCGCGCCTGCAGGAGGCCAACTGACGGCCTACGAAAGCAGGCTTGAAGCGAGCGCGGGTGCTGCCTTCGGTCTTGACCCGCGCGTCGTGAGCGCGCGGACACAACCGATGACGTTCGACCTCGCAACTGGGCGCCGGTTTCCAACGAAAGAAGACCTTTTTCAGTGGGCGAGGGATAGCGGGAGCCGGCCTATCATCTACACGCCGGACTTTGAGCTCCAGTTGCAGACCGGGTCCATATTGGTTGAGGTCAAGCACGCCGAGTTGATCGCCCGAGCGCCCAAGGTCTTGGCCTACCCAAGTATACTTGCTCGCTACGGCTACCGGTTGGTTATTCTCGATGACCGTGTTCTGCATGACGCCTTCGTAAGGAACATGCGGTCTTTGAGCATGGCCTGGACTTACTCGCCCAACCGATCAGAGATCACGAACCTCCAGGCTGATAGCGGCGATTGGGTATCGCTGGGCGCGCTGCGTGACCGCGGATACCCGGATGCCCTGGTGCTGGGCTGTCTCGCGCGCGGTCATCTCACATGCGACGTCCAACGTGAGCGTATCTCGAAAAACACCCTCATCCGCACGGTCGTGGACAAGCCGAGCCACCTTATGGAGCTGCCTCTCGATGCATGCCGCACTTCATAAACAGTTCGGCCACCACATAACCGGCGGCCGGAAGCTGAAGTTCGTCTCCAAGTCTGACAAGACCGTCATTCTTGAGGGCCAGGATGACCAGATGTTCGAGACGACGGTCGGTGTTTATCGGAGCCTCGTTGCTGGGGGCCATGCGTTTCAGCCCGAAGGTGACACATCACTGGGGTTCATGCCGAATGAGACCGCCCTGTTGAAGCAACAAATGGCACTCTTCGCGGTTAAACGTGAGCTTGAGTTGCGAGAGCGCGGAATGACCGCGATGGCGGCTGCGAAAAAAATCAAGCTGGAGCTCGACGGGCACAGCAAATATAGCCGGGTCGCTCCGCAGAAATTGGTTCCGCGCACCCTTCAGCTTTGGCGCAAGAAAAGGAATGAAAAAGGGCCTGCTGCACTCGTTCCAGAGACGCAAAACTGCGGCAATCGGAGTTGCAGATACGACTCAGCCTACGAAGAAGTCGCATGGGATGTCTTGGAAGAGCTGTATCTGACGAACGACCGCCTCTCGATTGGAAAGATCGCGGCGAACGTTAAGGAAAAATATCTCAAGAAATGCGCCAGGGACAAAATCGATCCAAATGACTGCGGAAAGCGCTGTATGGAGGCAATCCTCAAAACGATCCGGGTCGACGACATAATCAAGGCGCGCCACGATACCGCGATGGCGCGAAAGCTGCGCCTTCAGGCCCAGTTCTACCATAGGATCCATGCCCCCTTCGACCTTGTCGAGATCGATTCAACGCCTGGCGACATCATGATCGTCAATGAAGATCGCGTTTGTATTGGTAGACCGAATATTTGCCTTGCGGTGGACGCGGCCACAGGCCTCATTCTCTCGATCCAGCTCAGTCTGCAGGCACCGCGAGAGGCTCTTACTATTCGGGCTTTCAAGGACACCATGACCGCGCGGACCGATGAGTACTTTGACAAGTACGGCATCGAAAACCGTATAAGGGTTGTCGGTGCACCACAGATGGTTCACTCAGATCAGGGGTCGGAGAACAGCGGCTACGATCTGTCTCGAATTGTCGAGACCCTCAACATGGAGTGGGCGAAGAACACTCCGGGATGCCCGGATCGAAAACCGTTCGTCGAAAGGATGATGAGGGAGGTCAACGAATTCCTCCACACCCTGCCAGGTGCGACAACGTCGAAAGAGCTTCCGAACCGAGCAAGAATCGATAAGGCGATGCTGGATGTGAACCGGCATGCAAAATTGACCCCGTAGCGGGGTGATCGGCGTCCAAAAATGACCCCCTTACACTGATGTGGATGATGCCCCCGAGGTCATCGGGGAGCACAGTGTGGGATGTTGG